>JAGZJZ010000020.1 GCA_018365455.1 Clostridiales bacterium | reverse complement strand
AACATCTGATGAAGGAAGAATCTCTTCTTCTGTTATCTGACATAGAAACTTATTAACTATATAGCTCTTGTGGCTATATCATTATTATACTAGGAGGAAAATATATGCAATCTATGTTATATCCCAAAACCAGCAGAACACGCAGAATCGTCGATATGAACGGCCTTTGGAAATTTTGTTTTGATCCCAAGTCTGAAGGGCTGAAGCACAACTGGCAGAATGGGCTTGATCCCAGAAGTACCATTGAAATGCCGGTTCCTGCCAGTTTTAATGATTTTTTTACAGACAAAGAGTCCAGAGAATACACCGGAGACTTTTGGTATGAAACTTCCGTATTTGTTCCCGGTGAGTGGGAAGGTAAAAATATCAGCCTTCGTTTTGATTGTGCAACCCACCGGGCGGTTGTCTTTGTAAACGGAGAAAAAATAGTGACTCATGAAGGTGGATTTCTTCCCTTTACCGCCAGAATAAACCACGTTGTTAACTGGAACGGATACAACCGGGTCGTTGTCTGCCTCAATAATGAATTAAGCTATGCTTCCCTGCCCGCCGGCTCCACAAAGGTTTTCTCAGATGGGACTAAAATGTCAAAGCCTTTCTTTGACTTTTATAACTATGCAGGGCTTCAGAGACCGATACGCCTGGTGGTAACCCCAAAGGATGAAATCGTGGATTTCGCTGTAAATCATGTCCTGGAAGGTGCTGACTCCATAACGGAATATGCGGTGACGACAGCCTTTGGAGACGCGGTGTCTGACGGTGCCGATGACGTGGTATCCGCCGGCTCCGATGACGTGGTATCCGCTGGCTCCAATATAAAGGTTCTGATCCAGGTATATGATGAAAACCGTAACCTGGCTGCGGAGGCATCCGGTGAAAAAGGGAAAATCCGCATCCCCAATGTGCGGCTCTGGGAAGTGCGAAATGCTTACCTGTACACCTTCCGGATCTTGTTAATGGATCAGGAAACCCTTGTGGATGAGTATGAAGAAGAGATCGGCATCCGTACAGTAGAAGTGAGAAATACCGATATTCTGATCAACAACAAACCTGTCTACCTAAAGGGATTTGGCAAACACGAGGACAGTGAAATCAATGGCAGAGGCTTTAATCTCGCTGTTGTAAAAAGAGATTTTGAACTGATGAAGTGGATTGGTGCCAACTCTTTCCGCACCTCCCACTACCCCTATGCGGAAGAGATTATCCAGATGGCTGACCGGGAAGGCTTTCTGGTAATTGATGAAGTTGCCGCAGTTGGATTCTTTGAAAGCCTGATGAATTTCATGGAAGCTTCCACCGGGAAACAGACGGAATTTTTCAGCCGAGACATTGTGCAGACGGAAACAAAGGCAAATCACAAATCAGCTCTTTGCGAACTGATTGCCCGTGACAAAAACCATGCCTGTGTCATTGCCTGGAGCCTGATGAACGAACCGGAGACAACCAGCGATTTTGCAGTCCCTTATTTTAAAGAAATATTTGAACTGGCAAGAGAACTGGACCCCCAGAAACGTCCCCGTACCTTTGCAATGGTTATGAACTCCACACCGGTTGCCTGCAAATGCTACTCTTTCTCTGACATCCTCTCTCTGAACCGCTATTACGGCTGGTATAACCGGGGAGGCTACGAGATGAAAGAAGCCAAAGAACTTTTCATTCGTGAGATGGACCAATGGAAAGAACTCCATTTAAATAAACCATTTCTCTTTACAGAATTTGGTGCGGATACCATGGTGGGCGTCCATAAACTGCCCAGCGTTATGTGGAGCGAGGAATACCAGGAAGAATATCTGCGTATGCAGTTTGAAGTCTTTGATTCCTATGACTTCGTTAAGGGTGAGCAGGTTTGGAATTTTGCAGACTTCCAGACTACGGAAGGCATTATGCGGGTAAATGGGAATAAAAAAGGAATATTTACAAGAAACCGACAGCCAAAAGCAGTTGCTTACGTTTTCAAAAACAGGTGGGAAAATCTTCCGCAAAATTATAAAAGTATCTCATAACATGAAATAATAGAAGGGAAACAGGGGGTTCTGATATGACGCAGAAATTTGGATTAAAGGATAAGATTGGTTATATGTTTGGAGATTTTGGCAATGATTTCTTTTTCATTTTCGCAAGCAGTTTTTTGATGGTATTTTACACGAAGGTACTTGGCATCGGCGCCGGAGCGGTAGGGACACTGTTCCTGGTTGCCCGGTTTATCGATGCATTTACGGATATCAGCATGGGACGGCTGGTTGATACCCTGCTGCCGGCTAAAGACGGCAAATTCCGTCCCTGGATACGGAGAATGTGTATTCCCGTCGTAATCGCCGGAACGCTGCTGTTTGTTCCCTGGGTTTCCACGCTTCCCTATGGTGCCCGCTTAGTCTATATCTATATCACTTATATTTTATGGGGAAGCATCTGCTATACCGCCATTAATATTCCTTACGGGTCAATGGCATCCGCACTTACTTCGGACCCTCTGGAACGCAGCGCATTGTCCACTTTCCGAAGTGTTGGCGCTGCCCTGGCAAATATTATTGTCAGCGTGGGAGTTCCTCTTATTGTATATCAGTATGACGCAGCCGGCAACCAGGTTGTAATCCCCCAGCGATTCTTTCTTATCGCCTGTGTGTTTGCCGTTGCGGCGCTGATCTGCTACATTTTGTGTTACAAAATGACAAAAGAACGTGTCGTAATCTCCGCCGAAAAGAAAGAAAAGGTCAGTTTTGCAAAGACTGTTTCTGCACTTGCTCACAATAAAAGCCTTCTGGCTATTATCGGAGCCGCTATCGTACTTCTGCTCTCCATGCTTCTGGCGCAGAGCATGAACACCTATCTGTTTATGGATTATTTTAAAAATAAATCAGCCATGTCCGCAGCCGGATTCTTTAACGCTGCCGCTACTTTGGTTCTAGCACCGTTTTCAACGAAAATTATTAAAAAGTTTGGAAAAAAAGAGGCTTCATCCATTGCTGTATTATTTGCTGCCGCTATGTATTTTATTATGTTTTTTGTTCGTTTCACCAATCCCTGGATCTTCTGCGTCTTTATTGCACTGGGAAACCTGGGTACGGGACTATTCAACCTGATGATCTGGGCATTTATTACCGACATTATCGACTATCAGGAAGTCCAGTCAGGAAGCCGGGATGACGGAACGGTATATGCGGTATATTCCTTTGCCAGGAAGATCGGGCAGGCACTTGCCGGAGGACTGGGCGGCTGGGCACTGGCTGCAATCGGATACCAGTCTTCTGTGGGCGGGGAAACCGTAGTCCAGACCACCAGTGTGGTGAATAACATCTATTCCGTGGCAACCCTGGCACCTGCCGTATGCTATCTCATAGTTGGACTGATCCTGCTGTTCTGGTACCCGTTAACCAAAAAGAAAGTCCTGGAGAACAGCCGAATCCTGGAAGAACGGAGAGCCAAAAATGCATAGGCCAGAAAACACAGGCATATCCCGGCTGACAGCGGCTTCCACGCATACAGCAGGGTATGAGCATATGAAGATGACTATACATGAATTTCAAAAAAGCAAAGACTTTCTGATATGTGTAGATTCCGACGGATGTGCTATGGATACCATGGACATTAAGCACGTCAAATGCTTTGGTCCCTGTATGATCGATCAGTGGAATCTAGCACCATATCGTGAGGAACTGCTCCGGCGGTGGAATGAAATCAATCTTTATACTATGACAAGGGGCATTAACCGTTTTAAGGGACTTTGTAAAATGCTGCTGGAAGTAAACACTGCCTATACCAGGATCGAGCATATAGAAGACCTGGTACAGTGGACAGAGACAGCAGATGAACTGTCCGGGCCCTCACTGGCCATTGCCATAAAGGAAAATGAAAGCCCAATATTGAAAAAAGCTTATGCCTGGTCGAATGCTGTTAATCAGGCGGTCACCAGGCTGCCTTCGGAGCAGATCAGACCATTTCCAGGTGTTGCACAGGCACTCCAGGCTGCACATCAGCGGGCAGATGTGGCGATTGTCTCTTCTGCAAACCCCAAAGCCGTTGAGGATGAATGGACCGGGCACGGGTTAATCGGATATGCGGATCTGGTTCTGGCACAGGATGCAGGCACGAAAGCGCACTGCATCAAAGAGCTTGTCCAAAAAGGTTATCCGCCGGAAAAGGTCCTGATGATCGGAGATGCGCCGGGAGATGCTGCCGCCGCACTGGATAATAACGTCCTGTATTTCCCCATTCTGGTGGGACAGGAGCAAAAATCCTGGGATACTTTCCTTCATACAGCCCTTCCAAAATTTCTGGAAGGCTCCTATCCGGGCATATACCAGCAGTCACTTTTAAAAGCTTTTTATGATAATTTATCTGAATAACAGGAGGCGCAAATGGTAAACTTAAAAGAAAAACCTTATTATTTATCCGGCGAGGATATCCGCTGGGTGGAAGAAACAATGGAAAATATGACAGATGAAGAGAAAACCGGACAGCTGTTTGTAAATATGGTTACAAACCGTGATCCGGCTGCACTAAAAGAAACCCTGAACCGCTTTCATCCAGGTGCGATCCGCTATCACAACGCTTCCAAAGAAGAAATCTACGAACAGAACAAAATACTCCAGGAAAATACAAAGATTCCGCTCCTGATTGCCTCCAACTGCGAAGCAGGCGGAAACGGCGGTGTGGATGGCGGAACCGCCATTGCCAATGGTGCAGCCATAGCAGCAGCCGATGACGAAGAACTTGCTTATGAAACGGCAAAAATTGGTGCCATAGAAAGTGCCGCCATCGGATGCAGCTGGAACTTTGCGCCAGTCACAGACCTTCTCTATAACTGGAGGAATACCATCGTACAGCTCCGCGCATTTAACAGCAGCCCGGATGACACAATCCGTTATGCCAGAGCCTTTCACACAGGTACCAGAACGCAGAATATTGCCACCTGCTGCAAGCATTTCCCCGGAGACGGTCTGGAGGAAAACGACCAGCACCTGATAATGGGCATAAACGATATGAGCTGTGAGGAATGGGATGAGACTTACGGGAAAGTATATCAGACATTGATCGATGACGGGGTCATGACCATAATGGCGGGGCATATTGCACTTTCTTCCTATAGTAAAAAGCTGTGCCCATCCATGCAGGATCAGGATATTCTTCCCGCAACGCTGGCTCCCGAGCTGATTAGCGGCCTGTTAAAAGAAAAATTAGGCTTCAACGGGCTTGTGGTCACAGATGCCTCCCATATGATTGGCATGTACGCAGCTATGCCCCGGAGTGAACAGGTGCCCAGGGCAATTGCTGCCGGCTGCGATATGTTTTTATTCTTTAATGATCCGGAAGAGGACTTTGGTTATATGCTAAAGGGTTATCAGGATGGCATTATAACCAAAGACCGTATGGACGATGCCCTCCGCCGCATTCTGGGCATAAAAGCCGCACTGGGACTGCACAGGCGGCAGGCACTGGGAACCCTGGTGCCTCCCCGGGAAGGACTTTCCGCCGTAGGCTGTGCAGAGCACCATAAAGCAGCCTCTCTTGCAGCGGATAAATTTATTACCCTGGTCAAAGACACCGCACACTGCCTGCCCCTTACCCCGCTCCGGTATAAAAAGTTAAAACTGGTCTTTATATCGGGTGAAGGAACGGTGATTGCCGGAAAATTAACGGCAGATAACAGCGGTGAGATTAAAGAAAACCTGATCCGCATACTGGAATCCCGGGGATTTGAAGTGGACGGAGACACACCTGCCCAAAAGGGTAAAATGGAAGAATTCAAACGTAAATATGACGCCTGTCTGGTTGTAATGAACGTGGTTGGATTTGCCCAGTACAATACGATGCGTATTAAATGGGCAAATCCCTGTGACCAGCCCTGGTACGTATCCGAAATTCCTACCGTATTCTTATCCCTTGGCTTTACCAATCATTTGATTGATGTCCCTATGGCGAAAACTTATATCAACGCCTATCTGAACTCGGAGGAAGCTATCTGCGCAGCCGTGGATAAAATGATGGGTAATTCGCAATTTAAGGGACGTTATAATGAAAATGTGTTTTGCGGAAGATGGGATACACGAATTTAGAGCCAGATCAACCTATTGCCGCGGCGATGTGCCCGGCTGCATTTTCTGAAAAAGATATCTGCACGAACCTTTTTGTGCTATAATCAAACATATCATTTTATAAAAAAGGGGATGTTCTTATGAATCTAATCGATGCAGTTTCTTCTTTACAGCTTTTCAAAAGAAAAGAAACGCCAAAACAGCTGACTACCATTTGGGGCGAACAGCTTGACCCGGAACACGTATTAGAGGAATATCCTCGCCCACAGCTGAAAAGAAATGACTGGATAAATTTAAATGGATACTGGAATTACCGGATTACAAATGACCGGAAATATCCGGGAAATATAAAGCAGAAGATACTTGTGCCTTTTTCCCCGGAAGCAAGTCTCTCCCAGGTGAACCACACTCTTATGCCAGATGAATATCTGTGGTATGAGAAGTCTTTTTATTTAGAAGACTATTCCATCCCAATTCCCGGGAAACGGCTTATCCTCCATTTTGGGGCGGTGGATCAGATCTGCTCTGTCTGGTGCAACAAAAAATTTGTATGCAGCCACCAGGGCGGCTATCTGCCGTTTTCAGCGGATATCACTTCCAGGCTGCGCAGAGGTGAAAATGTTATCACGGTAAGGGTGCAGGATGAAACGGATAAGTCCTACCAGAGCCGGGGAAAGCAGACCCTACAGCCCGGAGGTATGTTCTATACCCCCCAAAGCGGAATCTGGCAGACGGTGTGGATGGAGTGGGTGCCGGAAAATTATATCAGTTCCATACGCATTACCCCCCAGCTGGATGAAGCCGCTGCTATTCTTGAAGTGACTATGCAGGGAGATCCCGCCTGCGAAAAGAACATCACCGTTTATGCAGATGGCAGGGAAATTTATTCCGTACAGACACAGAAGGAATCTCAGACGATCCCAATTCGGGACCTCCGTCCCTGGTCACCGGAGTCACCTTTCCTGTATGATATTACAATTACAGCCGGAAATGACAGGGTGAGCAGTTATTTTGCAATGCGTAAATTTTCCTCCTGTACGGATTCCAGGGGAATACCCAGACTCTGCCTGAATAACCAGCCGTATTTCCAAAATGGTGTGCTGGATCAGGGGTACTGGCCTGACGGGCTGTACACACCGCCTTCTGACGATGCCATGATCTTCGACATCCAGGCTATGAAAGACCTTGGATTTAATATGATCCGCAAGCATATTAAAATCGAACCTCTGCGTTGGTATTACCACTGTGACCGGCTGGGAATGATCGTGTGGCAGGATATTGTAAACGGAGGCGGACGTTCTTATCTTACCTTTTTGTGTTACCTGCCCACGCTTCTTCCTTTTGTAACCGCACATTTTAAGGACAGCCATTATAAGCTGTTTTCCCGAAGCGACTCCCAAGGAAAGAGGCTCTGGCTGCGGGAATGCAAAGCCACTATTGAGCATCTCTATAACGTACCATCTATCGGTTTGTGGTCAGCATTTAATGAAGGCTGGGGGCAATTTGATGCAGTAAAGGTTACAAACCTGATTCATTCACTGGACAGTACCCGCCCGGTAGACCATGCCAGCGGCTGGTATGACCAGCACTGCGGCGATGTGAAGAGCGTCCATAATTATTTCCGCCCCATTAAAGCAGAACTGGACAGCAGGCCGTTCGTATTGTCCGAATATGGCGGATATATCTGCCACATTCCGGAACATTCTTATTCCCAGCAGGTATTTGGGTACCTGAAATGCAAGGATACAAATGAATTTACCCATAAGTTCCAAGATGTCATGGAAGAAATCAGGAATGCCAGCAAAGAAGGACTCTGTGCGGCGGTTTATACCCAGGTGTCCGATGTGGAAGAAGAGGCCAACGGGCTGTATTCTTATGATCGTAAGGTATGTAAGGTGAACAGAACTAAAAGAGGTTAGTACATCATTGCATAAATGATCAAGTAATACACTTCGGCTATCCGCACCAGGAAATCCTGTGTGTATTACTCAATTATTTAAGCAATGATGTACTAGATCGGTTTTACACAGCAAAAAGCGATGGCCGCACTTTTTAAAGTCAGACCACCGCTTTTCGTTTATTCTAATCTACTATTTTTGTACCATGGATTTCTTTGAATCCCAGCATCCTATGAAGTTCTTCTACATTTCCGCTGGTAACTCCGCCCCCCGGCATGATAATGATTCTTTCCCCTGCATAATCCAGCAGTCTTTTCAAGTTATCCACATTGTCCCCTATTTTCGTACCACCTTTTCCACCATGGGTAAGAATTCTGTCCACATGATGTGCGCAAAGCCAGTCAATTGCTTTTGGCTGAAGCTCATAGGGGATTTCATCAAATGCCATATGGAACGTTACCAGAAGTCCTTCTGCCTTTGCCAGCAATACTTCCAGCATTTCTTCATCCAGCCAGAAATCTTCCGTCAGCGCACCGATTACGATACCGGCTGCACCGGCTTCTTTGGCAATCTCTATATCCCTCAGCATCATCTTTAACTCTATATCATTGTAATGAAAGTTTCCTTTTCTGGGTCTGATAATACACATAACCGGAATATCATTTTCATTTCCCAGCTGTATTGCCGCCTCCATAACACCCAGACTTACGGTAGTTCCCCCCTCTGCCAGGTTATCACAGAGTTCAATGCGGTTTCCTCCATTTTCAATTGCTCTTGGTATATCTGTATAATTTTCTACACATACTTCTTTTAACATTTTATCAACTGTATTGCACATGCCATAGCAGGTCTGCAATAACGTCCTTTCCTTCTAATTTTTGCGCGCACGTTCGCTGATCATCTCCAGCGCACCCGCATCCAATGTAATTTCATCTAAATCATTTATATTATCCAGCACATCATCCAGCATATAGGAGAATGCCTCTGCACCTTCAAGTTCTACACTTTCATCATCGTCATCATCTTTTCTTGCAAAAAATCCCATGCTAAATTCCTCCTGATATTGATATTTTATTGCTTGCATTGTAACACAGGCGTTTTTTAAATTCAATGCAAAAGCTGTGAACTTTTTATTATCTTTCTCAAATGGTTGCTTATATTTGTATTATATATTATAATACAAATAATACATTTGGTACGTATCACTTAAAGGGGGAATTGTATGCTAATAACACTAGACTTTGCCAGCTCTGTGCCCATCTATGTCCAGCTGCGCAATCAAATTGTCATGGGTATTGGAAAGGGGAACCTGAAAATCGGGGAATCGCTTCCTACCGTCCGGCAGCTGGCACAGGATGCCGGAGTAAACACGATGACGGTAAATAAAACCTATCAGATTTTAAAACAGGAAGGCTATATTGAAATAGACCGCAGGCACGGTGCAAAAGTGGCGGCATGCCTGGATATGAACCATGAATTTGAAGAGAAACTGACTTATGAACTGGAGCTGCTTAGCGCCCAGGCTGCTTTAAAAGGCTACGGTAAAGCAGAATTCATGAATATCTGCAGCCGCATGTTTGATGAGATGCATGTTACAGCATGTGAAGGGAGCACGCTATGATGACATTTATTATTTTATTTTGCAGTATAACAATTTTGGCAGCCTGCCATTTCACCTACAAGTCCGCCGCCAAATTAAACGGCAATCTTCTGCTGGGCGTAACTCTGCCCAAATATGAACCAGAATCTCCTGAAGTGATGGAAATTGTTTCGTCTTTTAAAAAGGCGCTGAATCTTCATTCCACGATTGGAGCTGCCGCCCATATTCCCATTCTGCTTGTATTATGGTTTTCTTATATCTCGGTATTTTTGATTCTGTATATGCTGTGGTGTGTGTTTTACATGGGCGGATGCATGTACTTATATAAAAAGTACTTTTTAAAGCTTTACAATCTAAAAAAGGAAAAGAAATGGTTCAACGGAGAGAAACTTCATATAACGGTCATTGACTCCCAGGTAAGTGCGGCAAAAGACCAGATGCCGCTCACGGCATGGTGGTTTCTACCTGCATTTCTCATCTGTCTGATCCCTCTTTTATTTCCCGGCGGGCTTACCTTCTTCCGTTCGGGCATCGGCGGTTCATTCCTTTTTCTGCTGCCATTCCTGCTAAAATTACTTTTTCTGATTTTGTATTATATTTTTGCCAAAAGAAGAACCATCACCTACAGCAATGATACGGAGCTGAACATGGCGTGCAATAAAATGACAAAACGGAGCTGGTCCATCTGCTGGATTCTGATTGCATTTATTGATTCCCTGTCCTTCCTGGCACTGGACTGGATTTTAATATCAGACGGTTTTCAAAGCACCTTTTTGTTCACGGTATACATTCTGATTCAGTCCCTGTGCATTTTTATTCTGCTGTACAGTGTTTCTTATATCCGAAAAAAAAGGATTTACCTGCTTTCTGCCGATAAGGAACCGATCATGGTAGATGAAGATGATTATTGGATAACCGGAGCCTACAATAATCCCAATGATCACAGCCTGCTGGCTCCCAGCCGTTATGGTTCCAATATCTCATTTAACATGGCACACCCAGCCGGCAGAATTATAACAGGTGGCTTGTATATTTTCACTGCTGTGCTTTGTATCTGGCTGAGTATAGTATTTTTGCGTTTTGATTTTGTTCCTTTTGATCTGCAGTTAAATGGGGATAACGTATCCATTACGGCAGCCGAATATGATATACAGTTTCCATTATCGGAGGTGGTGGATATCCAGTTAACGGACCAAGCGCCCCAGGGAACTTACTATAAAAATAATGGTGTGAATGCACAGCAGTACTTTTTAGGGAATTTTAAATACAAGGAATACGGTCAATGCAAAATGTATTACTACCGGGATTACACCCCTGTCATTAAAATTAAGACGGATCAGTATACGGTGTTTTTTAATACGAAAGACAGTGAAAAAACGGAAGATATTTATCGGATGCTTAAGGAGGCTGTGGAAAGTAGGCAGCACGTATTACCTTTATAAGAGAACATCCAAAAAAGTACCGGGAAAAGTATATCTTCACCCAGTAGATACTTACATCGGTATTATTACCCCGGATGGAGGATTTGAAAGCAAGAAGCAAAAACTACTCTTACCTCAGTAGCGGTCAAGGAATACGAATTTGTAAAAGCAGTCCGGGATACTTGCCCTTAGGTTTGGAAACAAGCGGTTGGAAATGATTGGCAATATAAGCTGGCATGTATGATATTAAGATGGTCTCCGGAATCGTATTTTTCGGAAGAACGGGACATAAAAACGCTGGAAATAAAACGAGATCATTGGAAAATAGAAAATACCTTGCATAATGACTTGGTGATGGATTAAGGAAAGACCGTTCAGCCGCACAGAAAAATAAAAACAACCTCGCAGACATATTTGACTTTTTTACAAAATAGTGCTAATATTGTAACATAGGAATAACCGTGACGTCGAGTAGCGGTTGCCCCAATTAGGATGTCCTTCTTAGGACAAAAAGTTAACTACCCTGTTTGTCGAGAACAGGGTAGTTTTTTATGATCGCTTGTCTATGTAGGCAAGGAGTGCCAGCAAGAAAGTTCCAAATAATAAATATTCGGATAGTATCATAACAATTGATGCCACAGGAAACGATATCACACCTCTTGACTTCAGTCTTATAACTGTTTATGATAATAATAACTAAACCATCCAATCACCAGAGCGTGTTTACAAACCGGAATGCACGTATGCCAGAATAGCTAAGGGAGCCTCTTATGAAAAAAACTGACCTAAAATACCAGACCTATGTCCAGATTCTAAAAGAAGAATTAATACCAGCCATGGGATGTACCGAACCAATTGCAATTGCCTACGGGGCTGCGAAAGCCCGTGAAATACTTGGGTGCATGCCCCAGCACATCGAGATACAGGTGAGTGGTAATATTATAAAAAATGTAAAGAGCGTAATTGTCCCCAATACCGGAGGCTTAAAAGGAATCGCCGCAGCTGTGGTCGCCGGAGTCATTGCGGGGGATGCGGATAAGAAACTGGAAGTAATCTCACAGGTAACGGCGGAGGAAAAAGTAAAGATGAAGCAGGCACTCACCGATATACCCGTTTTGGTCAGGGAAGCAGATACCGATAAAATATTCGATATCATTCTTCTGTTGTCTGCCGGTGAATCCTGTGTAAACCTGCGTATCAGTGATTACCATACGAATATTGTGTACATCGAAAAAGATAAAAAGATACTCTATGAAGCGGGGGTCACGGCACTGGCTGAGACTCATCTCACTGACCGCAGTCTTTTGGATGTGGAAAGTATTGTGGATTTTGCAGATTCGGTGGACCCGGATGATGTCAGTGAGGTGCTTGACCGCCAGATTGCCTATAATTCCGCTATCGCCCAGGAGGGGCTTAAAGGAACATACGGCGCTAATATCGGTAATGTAATTCTCGCTACCTACGGCAATGATATCAAAGTCCGTGCAAAGGCTGCCGCCGCTGCAGGGTCAGATGCCAGAATGAGCGGATGCGAGCTTCCGGTTATCATTAATTCCGGAAGCGGAAATCAGGGGATGTGCGCCTCCCTGCCCGTTATCGAATATGCCAGAGAGCTGGGAGCAAGCCATGAAATGCTGCTGCGTGCTCTGGTGGTATCCAACCTGATTACCATTCACCAGAAGACCGGAATCGGCAGGCTATCAGCTTACTGCGGAGCTGTCAGTGCCGGCTGCGGAAGCGGAACGGGCATTGCTTATCTCATGGGCGGAGACTTTAAAGTAATTGCCCATACTCTGGTAAACGCCGTGGCGATTGTCTCCGGTATTATCTGCGACGGTGCAAAAGCCTCCTGTGCTGCTAAGATTGCCGCCTCTGTGGACGCAGGCATTCTGGGATACTATATGTATAAGAACGGGAAGCAGTTTTACAGCGGCGACGGTATTGTTACAAAGGGCGTGGAAGCTACGATCCGGAATATCGGCATTCTCGGTAAAGAAGGGATGAAAGAAACGGATAAGGAAATCATTAAGCTGATGATTCAGGAGCCGCAGGATTAATCTCCTGAAAGGTTTGGAAAAATTGCTTTTTAATATGATTGTAAAAAGGCAGGTCAGGCATTTCCTATGTGGAAATACCTGGTCTGCCTTTGTTATTTTACAGCTTACTCTGCCTTCAGAAGATCACTGTACTGTGCTTCCAGCCATGGCTTTAATGCATCGGCTGACATGGTGTGTACTTCATTGTTGTCAGAAGTCTTCACGTAGTAATCTCCGTCCTCTGTCTGGTTTCCAATCTGAAGTACAATCTGTTTTTCTTCAGTAACCAGCTTTGTACTCTCAGTTTCGCTCTCAGACTCTTCTGATTGTCCATCTGCGGTTGCATTTTGCGTATCTGCAGTTTCGGACTCAGTTACTTCGCTTACGGTTTCTGCATCTGCGGTTTTCGGCTCAGCTTCTTCACTGACGTTTTCTGCATCTGTCTCCGTACTATCCGTTTCTACCGGCACCTCACTGGTTACCGTGTAGTCCAGCGTAATGACTGCCGACGGATCTTTCAAGCCGTACTGTTCCAGATCCTTACAGTTATAATCAATGTAGTCTGTGAAATTTAAGCTGGTGACATTGGACAGCAGCTGGTTGGATTTGGTACCGTCCGCTTCCTTCTTCTGGTTTTTGCTGTCTGTCACACTCCAAGTTGCGGAATCGTCCCTGGATGACTCCAGTGTGAGCTGGTTGTCTTGCTGATCAATGACTGCTTTAATGATGCTGTTGCTGGTTATGCTTGGGAATGAACTGTCTACTACCAGGTCGTACAGCTTTCCGTTAAAAGCATTTGCAAAGGTGCTGCCTACGGTATAGACATGTTCCGGATTATTCATATACATATAATAATCTCCGGTAGTTTCATTTTCATTTCCAATGTAAAATACGGTCTCTACTCCATTATTGCTTGTTACCGTAACGGTATTCTGAGGCTCCTCAAGTCCGTAATCTTCCAGATTCTCAAGCTGGCCCAGATCCCGCACCGCTTTGATGTCTTTGAAGTTATCCAGAAGGGTTTTCATTTTATCCTGGTCAACGGGGAAATTTTTGTCTTGTGCATAGTGCCAGCTGTCATTTTCTTTTTTAAACTCAAGCTTTTCTTTATCCAGAATATAAGTAAGTCCTGTTATATCCGTTTCCTCAATGGAAGTGACAGCAACGCTGGTATCTTCTGTTTCCGATTCTGCCTCCTGCTCTTTGTTATAATTTTTCAGGCAGAAATACGCTGCAGTCAGAAGAATTAATACAACAAGAGCAGTAAGCAACCCTATTAATTTCTTCTTTTTCTTCATTATCGTTTTCTCCTTCTAAACCAGATTACTCCGCCTGTCAGCAGACAGATCAGCGGCAGGATTACAATTGCAAGGGAACTTAAGAATGCGGAGGCTGCTGATGTAATGGTCAGATAGCTCACCTGAGTACTCTTACTTGGGATGGAAACGCTTGCCTCCTGATCACACATCCAGCTCAGTGCATTTGTGAAAAGCTCTGTGTTGGCACCGGATACCGCACTGTCAATCTGTTCATTTAACATATTGCCGCTTGTGAGGTATACCAGTTTGGTTTCTTTGTCATCCACCGTTTCTGTAATTGCAGTGCCCACATCAAATGCGCCTGATTCATCCCCGTCTTCTTTAGACAGACTCGTCATATTTTCTGCATCCTTTTTTATATAAGCAGAATCCGATGTTGTAAGGAGGCTGCTGACCGTTACGGTATCCCTTTTTTCATCCAGTGTCTTAATTCCCTGTGCTACCGGCATTAAGATATAACGGCCGCTTAAACTGCTGACAATTTCGTGGCTTCCCATATTTGGAAGAAGGTATAGGGGATTTCCCGATGCATAATGATTTGCGTCCCCTTCGATCACTACGCCGCCCATTGTCTCTACGCCATATTCCTTTAATACTGATTCGAAATTAGGCATATCGGTACCGGTATAGTCTGAGACAAGCATTGCTTTCCCGCCTGCCTTTAAGTAATCGATGATCTTAGTTGCCTCCTCAGCCGAGATGTCCTTGGTGGGTGAGAAAATAAACAGGCAGTCCGCATCCTCGGGAACCGATTCCTGGGATACCAGATTTAAATCCTTAATCTCTATATTTTCCTTTTCAATAGCAGACTTCATTGTGGTGCTGACAGATGCCTCATTGTGCCCACCCAATACGTACATCACGGGAAGTTCTTCCGACGTTACATAGGAAATAGCACTGGTGATCTGCCCCTCACCGTCAAATCCGGTGACCTTGGTAGAATAAGTATTATAATCCACACTGGTTTCGTAGATATCACTGTAATTAATCACTTTACTTCTCTTATCACCCGCCACAATAATGCTGTTGCTGCTCACCTTTTCATCCGTATATTGGGAAGAAAAGTTAGGATACAGAGCAGGATCTTTGATTTCTACCTTTACATGGGAGGACAGATCCTTATAACGATCCAGAACTTCCTTTAAGGTACTGTCCTCCTGCCCATTCTGTGCAATCAGATAGAGGGTGACATCACTCTTTAACCCCTTGATAATTTCTTCTGTCTTGTCTCCAATGGTATAGAGTTTGTTATCACTGAAATCCAGTTTGGTGTATTTACCGGGAAGCTGCCCCACCACCAGGTTAATTACAATTACAATGGCTATGACGATAACCGTAATCGCAATACTGTAAGAACCATTTTTAACTTTTTTGTTGCTCCATTTCGGAAAAATATTTTTTATTTTCATAATCTGCCTCCTCTAGCTCCAGCGTCTCTTCTGAATTGACTGTACCGTCAAAAACAGAAAAACAGCAATAATTGATAAAAAGTATATGATTCCTCCCAAATCCAGAATACCGCTGACAAAGTTGTCAAAATGGCTGGAAATATCAAAAATACTCAATACCTTCTGTATTGCTCCTTCAAAGAGGCTTTGCTTCACAGTGTACAGAACAAGCAGAGCTGCTTCTCCTATAACTGCCACCAGGCATACCGTAAATAAATTCTTCATCACCATGTAAATGATCCCGCAGCACACCAGAAGTACTGCCGAAAATGCAATAAGTGAAGTAATTGCTGTTTCCGAAAAAAAGCTTTTAATCCCGCTCATCATATAGCAGATAAAAAGTACAACAAAAGTAACCACCGCTGCTATAATCTGACTCTCTGTTATGGAGGATAAGAAGATTCCAATGGCAATATTGGCACATCCCAAAAGGAAAAATCCAAGAACTGCAACGTAAGCCATTTTAAGGGATACGGTGCCGAAATTCTTTAGAATAATGGGATAGATGCAAAGTATAATCATGGGAATCAGGAAGATAACCATTAACGCCGTAAATTTCCCCAGTACAATATCTTTCACGGACAGGGGGGAAGTAAGCAGCAGCTGGTCTGTCTTCTGTTTCTTTTCTTCCGCCAGTACACGCATGGTCAATATGGGGGTTATAATGAGAAATACAAAGGTAATTGCCGATAGTGTATATCCAAAAATCGGGTATCCCATCTGGAGATTATATGCAGTAAAATACACGCCCGCCAGTAATAAAATAAATGCGATAAACACATAGCCCGTCATGGAAGTCAGATAAGATTTCACCTCTTTTTTACAAATCGCTGTCATGAACCTGCTCCTCCTTTTCCTCATTTTCTTCCTCTTGCAGATCTAAATTCTGTTCCTCATACTGCCCTGATAAAGAAGATGAAAGAACTCCTCCTTCAACCTTGCTATCAATTGCCCCTGTATCACCATACTGTTGTTCATAGGCTGCTTCCGACTCGCTCTGGGATTCGTTGTTGCTCTCATCACTGTGGGTTTCATCGGATACCTTTTTATCATCCGCTGTCAGTTCCAGGAATACATCCTCAAGCGATACCTTAGTAGATCTCATCATAAGAATCGGACATTGCGCTTCCGCCATTCCATAGAATATCTCTTCTCGCACATCCGCCTGGTCTTTCGCCCTCACTTCAATGTCTATGGTATTTTCCTCATCGGAATCCCGGAAATCCCATTCCTCTATGTTCTCAATTCCCTTAAGAACCTCTTCGGCTTGTAATTGGTCTCCTTTCACTCTCAGATTCAGCGTTTCGCTTCCCTGCATAAGTTTACTCAGATTCTCAGGTGTGTCACTGGCCACCAGTTTTCCATGTGCTATGATCATAACATAATCACAGACAGCACTAACCTCTGATAGAATATGGGAACTTAAAATAACGGTATGTTTTTGACTCAGGCTCTTAATGAGTTCCCGAATCTCAATGATTTGCTTGGGGTCCAATCCAACTGTGGGTTCGTCCAGTATGATGACCTCCGGGTATCCCATAATCGCCTGGGCAAGCCCTACTCTCTGGCGGTAGCCCTTTGACAGATTCTTAATTAAACGGTTCTTCATGTCGGTGATCTTCGTCATTTCCATGACTTCGTTTATCATTTCCTGACGCTGTTCCTTGGGGATTTTCTTCAGCTGTGCAACAAATTTCAAGTATTCCCAAACGGTCATATCAAAATAAAGAGGTGGCTGTTCAGGAAGATATCCGATACATTTTTTAGCCTCTTCCGGCTCCTCTAAAATATCGTGCCCATTAATGCTTACACTGCCTCCCGTTGATGCAATATAACCGGTAATGATATTCATTGTTGTGGATTTCCCGGCTCCATTGGGACCCAGAAACCCATAGATTTGACCTTTTTCAACAGAAAAACTAAGGTCATCTACAGCAAGATGATCTCCATACCTTTTGACTAAATTCTTTACTTCTATCAAACTTCTTCCTCCTTTTTCATTCACATAGCAGCTTCCCGGCACAGCATTGATGATGCCCTGGAGCGTGTTTGCTCCTATTTAAATTACGAGACAAATGTGTTTTTTATTAGATTAAAATGTGTTTTTTTTCTGAAAATTCTGTGAACGCAAAAAAAGAGCTGCCGCTTTTCCCTATTAAGCGACAACTCTTCCTGCTTTTATAAGCGCTGAGATCGTTACAGCGCTGTTAGATTAACCGCATTTTCTCCTGCTGTTAACATACTTATCCTTTTTTCTTTTATTGGAAACCAACTCCATAACCTTTGACTTGTATTCTTCATCAATACTGATTCTGGCAAGACTGACTAACCGGTAGGTATCCAGGTGGTACGGCAGGCTTTTGTGAAGTGCCAGATCCACCAGATACTTGGCTGATTTAAAACTGCTGAGATGCGTATGTCCCTCTTCAAATCTCTTTTCTGTATTATGTACCACAAAACCACCATCTGCACGGTAAACCTTGAAAGATTGTTTCGAATAAATTTGATTCATAGAACATTCCTCCTGTTTCATTTTGTCGTAAGCAGAACACAGTCCGCTTTTCCTGATTGTAGCAGTTTAACATAAAACCAAAGTCTGTTTTTTGTAAAGTCTGTGTTAGATTGTGTTTTAACATAAACACACTCCAGAACTTAGATGTGGAATTTCCTCTAAAAGCAAAAGACAAAAGCATTGTCCTTTGTATAAGACTATGCCTTTGTCTTTCTATTATTAACCTTTATAGTAATTTATTAAACAACCTTTTAAAATGATGGTTCTTTCATCATCTGTCAGTTCGCCCATCTTAAGGGTGAACTCTTTCATTGTGTCGCCTACTACATAAGCTTTCATTTCAGTTGCTTTGTCTTCGATTGCCTTACGTACATCCGGCACATAGATGTAATCTCCGTTTTTAAACGGAAGATCACCTTTATCAATCAGGAATGGAAGCATGCCCCAGTTAATCAGATTAGAGCGGTAACGTTTTGTCGCATATTCGTTTGCGATATTTGCCCATCCGCCAAGTACTTTCTGACAGGAAGCCGCCTGCTCACGTGCTGAACCGTCACCCGGTTTTACTGCAAAGATGGTACTTCCGATTCCGGTATTCTTCTCATTTGCATCGGGATACAAGGTATGAATCGTATTCACAACCGGCTCTAACTCAGCCAGTGCATCATATGGTGCCCCGCCGGTAAGTCTTGCTTTTTCAGCCGCATATACCTCTTTCGCACGTCCAACATAAGCCGGGTCTTTTCTGGACAAGGTAAATTCAGCCAGTCCCAGTGGGTTAGAACGGTAAGATGAAGTCTCTCCGGAAGGAATCAATTCATCCGTTGTTGTAACCGGATCGTGAATCTCACATACAACCTTGAGGATCATGTTGTCAGTAAGAGCGGACATTGCCGGCCAGTCTTTGATATTCGGTCCGAATTTAATTTCAACGGAAGGATCTGCGACACCCTTGCTGTCGAATACACGATTATCATAGATGCTCTTATCAAAGAAATATTTAGGCTTGCTGAAATTCACATCCACATCCGTTGCCGCTGTAAGATATCCCTTATTTGCAGCTGTTGCCGCAATGGAACGTGCGTCCATAAGGGCTACGGAAGAGATCTGTCCATTCTGAAGCTTACTTCCTTCTCTGTTCGGGAAGTTTCTGGTTGAATGGCGGATACTGAAGGCATTATTAGCCGGTGTATCGCCAGCGCCAAAGCAAGGACCGCAAAATGCCGTCTTCACAATGGCTCCGGTTGCCATTAATTCCGCAAGTCTTCCGTTTTTCGCAAGTTCCATATAAATTGGTGTACTTGCAGGATAGATGCTGAGGGTAAATTCATCCGATCCGATGCTGGCACCTTTTAAGATATCCGCTGCATCACAGATATTTTCAAATCCGCCTCCGGCGCATCCTGCAATAATACCCTGATCTACGTAGAGTCTTCCGCCCCTTACTTTGTCCTTTAAGGTAAAGTCAACGGCTCCGTCCAGGCTTACCAGCGCTTTCTTCTCCACATCCGCAAGAATATCCATTAAGTTTGCATTTAACTCCTCAATGGTATATGTATTGCTTGGGTGGAACGGCATTGCGATCATTGGTTTTACCTGGCTTAAATCCACATATACCATACCGTCATAATAAGTTACCGCTCCCGGAGCAAGTTCCTTATACTCTTCACTTCTTCCATGAATATCATAGAAATCTTTGATTTCACTGTCGGTCTTCCAGATAGATGACAGGCAGGTGGTCTCCGTTGTCATAACATCAATGCCAATTCTGAAATCAGCACTCAGCTTATCCACTCCAGGACCTACGAATTCCATTACTTTATTATTTACATATCCGTTGGCAAATACCGCACCGATAATTGCCAGGGCTACGTCCTGCGGTCCGACTCCCTTAACCGGTTCTCCCTCCAGGTAAACGCCTACTACTCCCGGCATATTAATATCGTAAGTTTTGGACAGTAACTGTTTTACCAGCTCCGGTCCGCCTTCGCCCATCGCCATTGTACCTAATGCACCATAACGTGTGTGGGAATCGGATCCCAGAATCATTTTTCCTCCGCCTGCAAGCATTTCTCTGGCAAACTGGTGGATAACTGCCTGGTGGGGAGGCACATAAACTCCGCCATATTTTTTCGCGCAGGTTAATCCGAACATGTGGTCATCTTCATTGATTGTTCCGCCAACGGCGCAGAGGCTGTTGTGGCAGTTTGTTAAAACATAAGGTACCGGAAATTTTTCCAGGCCTGAAGCACGTGCTGTCTGGATAATGCCCACGAATGTAATATCATGGGATGTGAGCTTGTCAAATTTAATCTTCAGCTTATCCATATTTCCGGAAGTATTATGGCTTTCTAAAATACCGTAAGCAATTGTATTTTTGGCAGCCTCGGCTTTTGCAGGAACATTATCGCCTAATTTGCTTTTGAGAACGGAAGCAGCCTGGCTGTTATCTTCCACAATTTCTGTCCCGTTCAGCAGGTATACGCCATTATCGTATAATTTTACCATTTGATCGTTACTCCTTTTCTATTATGTTTCCCAGAACCTGCCATTGACAGGCTCTGATATATCTTCATTAAAAATCCTGTATTTCCATATATTTCATATAATTTACAACCATGAGGGCAATCTTGAACGTTAATGCGTCATCAAACACGCGGATATCAAGACCGGTGCTCTTCTGGAGTTTTTCCAGACGGTAAACTAACGTATTACGATGAACGAAAAGCTGTCTGGATGTCTCAGAGACATTCAGGTTGTTTTCAAAGAATTTATTGATGGTCATCAGTGTTTCATCATCGAAGCTGTCCGGCATTTTCTCACCGAATACTTCCTTCATGAACATCTGACACAGCGGAATCGGAAGCTGATAGATGAGGCGTCCAATACCCAGTGTATTGTATGCAATAATATTTTTCTCAACGTAGAAGATTTTCCCTACGTCCAGAGCCATCTTCGCTTCTTTATAAGACTTCGATACCAGTTTAATTTCATCCACAATCGTTCCGTACGCGATACGTACACTGGACATCGCCTCAGCATTTAACATATCCCTGAGCATCTTGGCAATCTCATCAATATCCTCATAAGTATCCTCGGGCTTTAATTCCTTTACTAAAATGATACTCTTTTCATCTACAGCAGTAATATAATCCTTTGGTTTTGATGCAAAAAGGCTCTTCACTGTCTCCAGTGCATTGTTGTCCTTTTCGTATTTTGTCTCTACCATAAATACCACACGCCTTGCCTCAGTTTCAATATGAAGCTTCTTCGCACGGTTATAAATATCTACCAATAACAGGTTGTCCAGCAATAAGTTCTGGATAAAGTTATTTTTATCAAAACGTTCTTTATAAGCGACAATCAGATTCTGAATTTCACAGACTGCAACTTTACCTATCATATATGCATCTTCACTGGAACCCTTGGCAATCAGAACGTATTCTACGGTTCTCTCATCAAATATCTTAAAGAAATGATATCCCTGTATAACCTGACTGTCTGCTGCAGAATCGGCAAACAGCTGCACGGTATCTCCTGCGATGTCATTGTCTGCAAAAGTCGTAACGACCAAACGTCCCTCCAGATCCATGATACACAGATCAATTCTGGTAATTGCACGTAATTCGTCAATAGCGTTTTGTAAAACCTGGCTTGAAATCATTCTTTCACTTCCTCACTTTGTAAATTTATACAGATACTATAAAACATTTTTGGGAAAATAGCAAATGTTTTACGCATGTTTCCCCATTACACCATAAATAATTCCATGGAGGGGTTCCAGATTATCCCAGACCACACGGTTAGAATCCACGGACTTTTCACCGCAGTCAATGATACCCGTATGCTCTTTGATCTCCTCCATCTTTGCCTCCATTGCCTGTAATTCCGTAGGTGCAAGCCCTTTTTTCATACCCAGCATGGAGCCCGCAAACTTGTCGGCGTACACATGTGCCAGGATTTCAACAGCAAGTGAATGCCTTTTAATATTCAGCTCACATCCAAACTTTTCCTTGTAACGCCCCAGGGCATAATCAGCAAGTGCCAGGGAACCATTGCCCTCCTCATCCAAATAATCTTTCAGAATCTGATCGCATACAATGCGCACCCAGCTCTTCTCATATTTAACGGAAATGCCCCGGTATTCTTTTTCCCATTCATCACCCGTCTGTTCATTTGTTAATTCATCCATAAAGACTCCTTATCTCAT
Source organism: Clostridiales bacterium (assembly GCA_018365455.1). Taxonomy (GTDB): domain Bacteria; phylum Bacillota; class Clostridia; order Lachnospirales; family Lachnospiraceae; genus Robinsoniella. Next base: position 98,077 of record JAGZJZ010000020.1, on the reverse strand, counting down.
CGTCGGTATATTTATCCGGCCTCCTTACAGATAATTGTATAACTATGCATTTATCTGTATATAATAATTTAATTATCTTTCTTAAATCTCATTGTTTTCCTTATTATGTTCTATTATGATGGAACTATTTACTGCCATCAATTATTTTCTTGAAGGATCAGGTATTTTGCCTTTTCATAATCTTTCTTATGCACAAAGATCCTATACTGGCGTTCCTGTGCCGGATCCACGCCGGCACTTCCAAAATATGCTCTTGATGTACCTCTTCCGGGAATCCATTGTCCGCCATGGTTCATAACCTTATAATCATATTTAATTTTCGCCTGGTCCAGGATATCCCGGACACGGTTCATTTCAACCAGAGAGTAGCCTATATAAACATCACTTTTATCAAAACTGAACATGTTATTGCCCTCCTGTCATTTTAGATCTTTTCCTATTATAATATTACAATATTTCAGACCTGATTGCAATCTTTGTTCGTTACAAGCCATACATTCGGATTATTTTTCACCGGAATCTGAATGGTAACGGTGGTACCCTGATTCTCCTTGCTCTCAATCTTTATCCCGTACTCACTTCCATACAGAAGCTTCAGCCTGTCAGAGACATTGTTGATTCCGATTCCGCTGAAATGCTCTGTTTTGGCATTTTCTCCGGTCAGCTTCTGCAGGTTTTCATCTGGTATTCCCACACCATTATCCACTATCTGAATCTGAAGCTTACCGCTCAGCATACGTACCAAAATCTTGATATTTCCCTCTGCCTCATAAGGAAATGCATGGAAAAAAGCATTTTCAACAAATGGCTGCAGTATCATCTTAGGTATTTTACATTCCTCACACCCAAAAGTCACAAAATATTCCACCCGTACTTTATCTCCGTACCTGGTGTTGTTGATCAGCACATAATTTTTTAGGTTTTCAATTTCCCTTTCGATGGTAATATACTCATCCATATTACTGATTGTGCTTCTCAGCAGCGCAATGAAAGCATCTATGGTCTTGGTGGATTTCTCTACATCTCCCTGGAAAATAAGCCATTTAATACTTGCCAGGGTATTGTAGATATAGTGGGGATTAATCTGCATCTGAAGAGCGGCAATTTCCGCCCTGCGTTTTTCATTCTGAATGGTGAGCAGTTCACTGATATACCTGTTTAACTCGTCCAGCATCTCATTATAAGTACAGGATAATTCCTCCACTTCTCTGGATCCGGTAAGTTCTATATGCTCGTCATATCTGGTCTTTCTGGCATTTGACATCTTATGCACAAGCTTGGACATGGGAAGTGCCGTCTGTCTGGTTATAAAGAATATAATGATACATGCTGCCGCCGTTACACCAACGCAGATCACCCACAACAGCGGTTCGTTATACAGATTGCCCAGTGCCTTCTGGGTATTGATAATCCCATATGCCGTACAGTGATAATAGGCAAGCTCCTTCTTTAGAACCATACCCGGATTTTTCTGCGGCATTTGCTTCCAGACCATCTGTCTGTCGGAAGAAGAAACCACTACCCCTTTTTGGTTCACCATATAAAACTCCGCATATTGTGATGTGAAATATTCATAATACCGCTTAAAATCCCGTTCTTTGAGTGTAATATACGCCACTCCGTAAGGTTCTTCGCTTCCGGTTGCACGCAGCGCTTTAACTGCCATCATCACCGGTGTATTTCTGGTGGTTGAAGTATAACCATTCTGTTTGAAGATATACTGCACGCTTTCGGGATTTTCCAACGCGTACCTGGCCTCTTCTGATTCCATAATCTCAGACACAGGGGTTATAATTGTTTCTTCCCGGTTGAGATAGCTCTTTCCGCTCTTGCTCACTGCCATTGCACTAATATTGTCCATACTGGAGGGAATGGCTTTTTTCATATCCTGATCGGCCTTGTATGTAATCTTAAAGGTAAACTGGGGACTCTGCTCTCCATCATGGAGATAGAGTTTTAAGTTCCAGCTGGAATTTAATGCACTGAAAAGCTTCATCAGGTCTTCATGATAATTATTCAGCTCATGTTCAATCCTTAAAAACACTTTCTCCTGAGACCTTATGTAGGTATCCACAAATATATTTTTCGACATACCGATAATAATCGCTGTAACTGCAAGTATGGCAAACAGAATTCCAATTGTAAAAACTGCAAGAATTTTCGTAACCATGCTCTTGGAATGGACTCTTTTTCCTGTCCATATGCTTCTCTTCATTCAGATCACCGACTATCCCTTCTGTATGCACTGGGTGTTTTTCCCGTAATCTTTTTAAAGACTCTGCAGAAATAACTATGGTCGGAATAGCCTACTACAGAACTGACCTGTGCTATCGAATATCTGGATTCTTTCAGAAACTCGCAGGCTTTCTGTATGCGGATTTTATTAACATACTCACTAAAGCCCTCGCAGGCATGCTGATTGAAGTAAGCAGACAGGTAGGAATAGCTGAAATTAAATTCTGCGGCAAGATTCTGAAGATTCAGTTCTTCCGTATAATGCTTCTGGATATAATCCAGAATTTTTCCGAGATATACGTTCTGGTCTTCTTCTGTGGTCTCAAGGACTGTCACAATCTTCTCCATGACCTCTTCAAATACGTCCAAAAATTCTTCACACCAGGAAGATTTTTCAATTTTATCAAATGCTTCCCGGCTGATCTCTTCTAATTCCTGAGCCCGGTCATCCGAATCTCCGATCAGATTATATAAAAGGTTTTTTGTTTGGTTTTTCAGCTTAAATTCCGGCATCTGGATTTTTACCGCTTTTTCGATATAAATACGGAAAATCTCAATTGCCTCACTGTACTTATGGGATACAACCGATGATGCAAATTTCCGGAAATCAAATTTTTCCAGAGTATCTTCCTCGGTAACTTCCTGGATGCTGCACAAATGTTTACCCCTGTAGTAGAAGCTCTCCCTCTCCAAAAATCCTGGCGTCTGAAAGTCTTTCTTTAAATGCTCCAGTTTCTTGTACTGGAATCCAAGAGTTCCAAGGATTCTCTCTGAAATCATCCCAAGCTGGTCCATAAATTCCTGCACATCTTCCATCAGCCTCTCTTCATCACGCACCCCGTAATTCAAAATCACACACAGGGTTTCCCGTCGCAGGAGAAACCTTAAATATTTGCAGTAGGTAATTTTATTCAGGAACTCTTCCATTTTTTCATACAGCACCGGAGAGATATCAACACCACTTCCGTCCCTGCAGCGCAGCGGGAGCACAAACAGGCGGTAACAGCTGTGGGGCAGTACATTCTGGAACTCATCCGTTCCCTTCAATTCATTTTCACACCCGGTCAGATATCTTTCCAGCATCTTGTCCAGACCGGATACCGTTTTTTTCTTTAATTGCAGATCCGGTATGTTCTGGGATACCTTTCTTACCAGTTTCAGAAGTTCCTCAGAATTAAGGGTAGGCTTTAGTACATAGTCTACTGCACCATTAAGCAGGGCTTCTCTCACATATTCAAAATTATCATAGCTGCTCAAAACAACGGTTTTAATATCCGGATATTCTCTGTTTACTATTTTAATAAAATCCAGTCCGCTCATAATTGGCATTGCAATATCGCATAAAATAATATGGGGTTCCAGTTTGGGTATCAGGTCCAGCGCTTCTTTGCCGTTGGATGCCTCTCCTACTATTTCGTATCCCTCTTCTTCCCATCTCATCATAAATCGTATTCCCTGACGCATAATAAATTCGTCATCTACTATCATTATCTTACAACTGCTTTCCATTTTCTTTTCCTTCTCCATTTTGTCCTTCGTTGCACATGCAGTTTCCCCGGGTAAATTCATAAGCAAAAAAATCCGGACATATCTAAATACGTAAGATACATCCGGATTTATGGCTTTGCTGACAGCGGCAGCTTCAAACACGCTATGAAACGCTATGAAGCGTGTTTGAAAATCGCCTTTATCAGAACCCACTAAAATGATACAATTTTTTCCGCCGCGTATTGCAGAATTACGGCTGCGTCCCCGCTGTCTGCCGTTCCATCCCCATTTACATCTCCTAACTGCTCCTGTTCCTCAGTAAACGGTCTGAGTTCTGCATTATACTTTAACAGTTCTGCGGAGTCATTTGTATCTACCACTCCGTTCAGGTCCGTATCTCCCATAAGGCGGGCTTTGAGAATCTCGTTCATCAGTCTCTTCAGCACTTCACCAATACGCCCTGCATCTGACTCCACATCATCATAAACCTTACGTGCTTCGTCTGTCAATCCCTGAAGCCCCGATATACTGCTTTCCAGGTATTTTTTTGAGTTATGCAGAATCTGGTCTGCAAAATCCAGTGCATTTTTAAGCTCCGATTTGTTACCTTTTCTAACCAGAGATGTCATTGCCTCTGCCAGTTCCCGATATGCCTTATTAATTTCACTTATGCCTGCCTGGCTATTTTCTGCAATTACCTTTGCTGCTTCCAGTGCAGTTCTTAATCCGGCAATGCTGGACGGTGTATACTGTCCCTCATTTTTTAATATCGTTTCCGCCTTCTGAATCAGAATGTCAAGCCTTGTGTCCTCACTCTTTAGCAGCAGTCCCGTCACTGCATCCATTAGCTTGCGTGCTGCCTCATTTACGGTTTCCTGGCTCACACCTTCATTTGTATAAACCCTTTTTGCCTCTGCCAGTGCAATTCTAACTGCCTCAATACTCTCTTCCGTGTACGGTGCCAGGCTTTCTTCATCTGCCAGTATTGCTTCCGCACCATCAATGACCGCCTTTAACCCTATTTTCTGTGTGTCGCTTTCCAGAAGATTGCATACGGTAATCAGCTTCAGGAATGCCCTGTCTGCCTCATCCTGAGTTACCTCCGGCTTCTCAAGTACTGCTTTTGCCAGAACCAGCGCCTCCTCTACTGCTGCCCAGCTATCCTCTGTAAAGCATGAATTCTCCTTTTGCTGCTTTTCTAACTTTTCAGCCATGGCAACCGCAAGTCTCAGGCTCGTCAAATCTGCTTCTTGTGTTTCCCCGCCGCCGTTGAGGTTCTCAACTGCCTGGAGGATTCTCAAAGCAGCCTGCTCCGTATCCTTTTGACTGGTACCTGCACGGTAAAGGAGGGGATGTCCCTCTTTTACAGCTGAATCCAGCACTTCCAGCTTCTCCTGGGGATACTGGCTTCTGTCAATTGCAGCTGCATCGGCTAGTGCATCTTTTAATTCCTGCAGATTCAATTTATTTTGAATCCGGATAAAAGACAGTACCGGATCCGGACCTCCGTCTGCCGCTACGGATAGGGTTACATCTCCTGCCGTTTCACAGGTAAATTCATAGTATTCCTCATTCCAGGGATTGTTGTTTTTCCAGGTATTTGCTGTACCAAGTTCTGTCGTCTTTTCTCCGGCCGTCACCGATACTTTCATAGGGCGGTCCTGGTTCCACCACTCTTTGAATCCCATACTTACCCGGTATGTGCCTGCTTCCAGAGGAAACGTATAACGGATTACCTGTCCCTGATTTGCATACCAGCCGGTGTCATAATTATCATTTATATTTCCGTTGTATTCGCCGTATTCCTCTTCATATCCCCAGCTCCCTTCCACATACTTCTGGTCAGGAGATTTATTAAGAAGCTCTGCATAGCGGTTCACCCGTTTATACTCCGGTGACTCCGGGTTGTTACAGTCTATGAAATACTGTACATTTTCCGGTGTAACCTGAACATCCACAGCTGCCTTGACAGCTGTCTCAGAAACAGTTCCCTCCAGAGTGACATTACCGGTAAAGTCTATACCCTCCAGGTTCCATACCACTTTCTTTTCCAGTTTGTTTCCCATATTTGTCCTGGCTGTTACGGTATCCGGGAGTATTGGCTGTACACCGCTTATCGTATAAACCTGCTCACTCTTGTCAATTCTTTCAATCTTTTCTTCCAGCGTTCCATTAATTATTCTTCCGCTGCTAATTTCCAAAAGCTTTCCATCCTGGTCAGCAGACTTGGAAATGGTAATCCTATGTTTTCCTTCTTCCAGCACGCCTGTATGATAGATCAGCACACCGCCTTCTTTCAGATCAGATACCAGGGAAACTTCCTGTTGTTCCCCGCCGTCCACAGATATATTTACAATTGCTCCTTCCGGCGCCCGGGTTCCATAAATCTGTGCCTGGGTACCCTCAAATGTAAATTCTGCCGTACCCTCCGGTGCTGTGGTATATTTTCCCCCTCCGAAATCTGCTGCTGAATTCCCCCAGGACCCGGTATAAGTAAATTTATTCACATCTGAAGTCCACTCTTCTTGCGGCTTTTCCACATTTGCATCAATTACTTTTGCATAGTCATCAGGACTGCATATGGTACTTCCATCATTTGACCTGATTATATAAGTAGAGACGGAATTTGACGGCAGTGTGACATCCAGTACGCCATCGGCTACATCCTGAGTCTCTGCCAGCTGACAGCTCTCTGAGTCTGAGGTGCGGTAGAGCTCTGCTGCTTCAGCATTTTTGAATGCGCTTAAATCCACGGTTGTATTTCTCTCCCCTTCAAAATTTTGAGCGACAATAACCAGTTCATCACCTTTGGGCGAGATAGCAGCACACATATTAGAATCCTGAATATCAATCATTGTGTAACCCGCCTTTAGGTATTTGCTGTACTGCATCATGGTATAGAGCTGTTTGGTCACTGCCCAGTAGCCCTCACCTGGAACCCAGTCTTTGCGGTTTCCGTTTTCATCCACCAGATTTGTATGGTAATCCGGAACCGGCTGTCCGTCTTTTTCAAAAACTGCGTGGATCAATCCCCAGTTAGAATTTGTCTGAAGACACTCATATTCACTGTCAGCCACCAGCCATGCAATCCATGCCGTAGGCTGCATATACTTCAAATCAGCCATTATTCCTTCGCTCTGGGATCGGGTATTGGCTGCATCCATAGATTCGTGGCACCCATCATAATGGCTTCCTCCGCCTTTGGTAACCTCTGACATCCAAAGTCCTTTGTCATACTTTTCTGCAATCTGACGCAGTTCTTTTCTTTCACTGTCGCTGCCGCTGTATGTATGGGCACTGATTGTATCCATATTTGCTTTTATATCATCATCCAGCCGGTTAAAGGAATTAATTGCTGTCCACAGACTCGTCTCATCTGTTCCTGTAATTTTTATATCCTTCAGATTTCCCTGGAATTCCTCTGCTTCCATCGCATTTAACATTTCACGATATGCACGTGACTGCAGTTCTCCCGTATTGAAAATGCAGCCTTCCTGCTTTGTGCTTCCTTCATGCCAATAACTAGTGTCCGGTTCATTCAGCGGTTCAATATAGGATACACCCACTCCGAATTTTGATTTTAAATTTTGATCCACCCAGTTTGCAGACCGCGCCAGGTACATGGCAAAATCATCGTAATAATCATCTTTCAGATTGTTGGAATCGTTCCAGTATCCTCCGGTGGAAGTACCTGACTTGGTCATATAATAGGGCGGTGAGTTAGAAAACACTTTGTTGATAATAGTATTTTCTTCTCCGGTTTCCTGTGCATAATCATAGCGGTATTTGTTTGCCTGCTCAAGCATCCACAGCTGACCCGCATCACTCATTTCTTCGGTAGTTTTCCCATAAAAGGCTTCGCTGTTAAATTCTGCGCTTCCGTCTTCCGTGCCGGTCATATCCTTTGTCCATCCTGGAACCAGGCCTTCGCACCGTTTAATAGAGGTATCCGCTTTGTCCCCTCCGCCTACATTGTACCGGACTATATTCAGATTCAGATATTCCGGGGAAAATGCCAGTTCCGCAATTTCCTCACGGTCGGCTCTGCCGTTACCATTCCAATCCGCATCTCCCCATGAGCCGATGATATTCCCCCACCAGCACAGGGATGTTCCCCAGCCATCCAGTGTCTGGTAATGGATGTCCGGATCTACAGCGATCTCTCCTGTCATCTTCTGTTCCCCTGCCGCCATCTCCAAAACCCCCGCGGCCATTGCCGGAATCCCCGCAATTGGCGACAATACTGCCACTGCCCCCATCATCAAGGCGGTCATGCCTGACGCTGCCTGTTTGAATCTTTTTTTGTTTCTCATATCTTTTCTCCTTTTTCCATGGTCTTTTTATCCCAGCAGTTATACCCATAATTTTTTGTCTTAAAAAACAGAGAGAGGACCTAGCTGCTGCAGGTTCCCACTCTCTGTTTCTATTTGAGCTATTTTCGGACTATCTCCGAAACTTCCAGATGTTCAGTGAGAATCCTAAAACTTATCAATTTTACCGGAAGCATACTTTAGAATAGACACTGCATCATCAGTATTGGCTGCTCCATCTCCATTGACATCTGCTGCCTTAAGCTGTTCTTCCGTGAATTCCTTAAGTTCTGCATCATGTTTTAATACTTCTGCTGAATCCCGTGTATCTACCACTCCATTCAGATCCGCATCACCTTTTAAGCGTGCTTTCAGTATTTCCTGAACAAGCTTTTTCAGAACCTCACCTACCTGATCTGCGTCTGCTTCACCGCTTTCGTAGACAGCCTGTGCCTCTGTAACTACTGCCTGAAGTCCTGCGATTGTATCTAACACATATTTCTCAGATCCGGCAAGGATCTCATTTGCCTTATCCAACGCATTTTTTAGCTCAGACTTGTCACCTTTTCTTACCAGCCCCGTCATTGCTTTAGCCAGATTTGCATAACTCTCATTGATTTGTGACTCGCCCGCCTGACTGTTCTCCGCAGTTGCTTTTGCATCTGCAAGAGCTTTTTCCAGATTTTCAACGCTTGTTTCCGTATACTGGTCTTTATTTTTCAGAAGTTCCTCAGCTTTGCGGATCAGAATACCGAGTCTGGTATCTTCTGTTTTCACCAGCATTCCGGTTACTGCATCCATAAGCTTTCTGGCTGCTGCATTTACAGTCTCCTGATCGGCGCCAATTTCTGCATAAACTCTTACTGCCTCTGCTAATGCGGTTCTTACTGCCTCTATGCTTTCTTCTGTGTATTCAGCCAGCTCCTCTTCATTTTCCAGAACTGCTTTCGCCCCTTCAATTACTGCATTCAGCCCCATTTTCTGTATACCATCCGTAAGGAGGTTGCAGGAGGAGATCAGTTTCAGGAATGCATAATCCACATCTTCCTGCAATGCTTCCCCATCTGCCATTACGGTTCTTGCATCATCCAGGGCTTTTTTCACTTTTGCCCAGCTCTCTTCCGTATAGCAGTTGTTCGCATTTTGTTCTGCTTCCAGTTTTTCAGCCATGGTGATGGCAAGCTGCAGGCTGTTCTTATTCACTTGATCAGATGGTTCATCAGCACTGCCAAGAATCCCAATCCAGCTGAGAACCGCATCAGAACTTCCTCTCTTGCTAACCGTTACCACTGCTTTTCCTGCTTCTGTTACTTCAAATGACTTGCTGACCTGTAAATCTCCATCGCTTGCTGAAAGTCTGAAATCCTGTTCTGCCAGGACCTGATCACCCATTTTTACGGATATTTTCATCTCTCTGTTGGCATTCCACCACTCCTGGAAGCCAGCTGCCAATGTATAAGTTCCCGGCTTCAATGCAAAGGCATATTCTATGTTCTTACCTTCTGCTGCCCACCAGCCGCTCTCCTGTATTTTTTTACCTTCATGCAAACCTATATCAAAGCTTTCCGGAGAATCTGCCTCTGTCACTCCTGTATACCCTGCCTGATTTTCTTCCGAATATCTTTGATCCGGAACCGTATTTAAGACTTTATTTCCAAGGGTCTTCTTAACCACATCAAAATATTCAGATTGTTCTGCACCGCTGTCAAAGAAATACAGGGTGGAAGGGTTTACAATATAGATGTCATGGCTGAATTCCCTGCCCTTTTCCGTAAGGTTTCCGGTAATTGTTACATTTCCTATTTTGTTTGCATCGTATTCGCCAACGTTCCAGGTTACCGGCGTTGTTTCCTCTTCTGTTCCATAAGAAATTGTTACTTCATCCGGAAGCTGTCCTGCAATATCATTTACAGAAGAAACAACTGTGGGAAGTTTTGTTTTTATTTCAAAAAGCCCTTTTCCCTCTAAATCATCCAGTGTCCAGTCTTCGTATCTTCTCAAAGCAATCTTATTGTCCGGCTGAAATTCTACCGGTATCCATACATATCTGGATTCACTTAAATCTCCTGCATTCCAGCGGTCACCCATATAGATGTATTTTCCATTTTCAGCATCTACCGGAAATACACAAGTACTCTGTGTGTCATAAGTAGTTTCCCATCCCCAATCCGTACAGGGATCTCCGATTTCTGTCCATGGTCCCATTGGGTGATCTGCTACCGCATATTTTCCCTGATTTGGGCTCCATCCCGTACATCCGGATGTAACCACGTAATATTTATCTTTATATTGGAACATTGCCGGAGCTTCTCTGGACCAGCCAACAAAATTACGGGTGAAATCTACCCCTTCTACTGCATCAGCCGGATCTGTTGCCAGTCCCGTATAATCATCGTTTAATTTAGATACATACATGGTCTGGTTTCCTTCTGAGGAATAGATTACATAAGCAGTACCGTCATCATCTTTGAACAGGTTCATGTCACGTACAGAACCACGTCCTTCCCAGCCGTCATATCCCAGATTACCGTTTGGATCGTTGTGGGAGTTCAGTTTATAACTGCCCAGAAGCTTAAATGGTCCGTTAGGGCTGTCGCTGATTGCCACACCTGCTTTTGCCTTGCCATAATCAGCATCACTGCCGGGATAGCGTCCGTCTGCGTGGAACCAGATCACATATTTACCTGTCTTGTCATTGTAGAGCATTTTCGGACGCTCCATAACACAGTTGTTCCTGTCAAGGTCTACAAATACGGCATCCTTTTGTTCCTGACTGTCTTCGCCGTATAATTCCTTAAAATAGGTATCCGTTTCAAACTGTTCCGGATCTTCCATAGTCCGCAGTACGACTCCTTCGTCTTTCCAGTTGTATAGATCTTCGGAGCTATACATATGGATACCTCCCACCGGACGATAATCATTGGTCTTATCTTCACCAATCCAGTACCATCTTGTCTCTCCATTAACTGTCAGCTGCTGAATCTGACCACCATGTGCCTGGATCTGTTTTCCCTCTGTATCATACATGGTATCGCCCTTTGTACCGGTAAAGGAACTATAAACAGCCGTTTCTTTCTGCTCCTCTTTTACTGCACGGACTTTAATATAATTTAAAATCGGATCTTGTTTACCGGTTGTCCTTCTGGGGCTTTTCACAAGAAGGTTTAGTTCCCCATCCGTTACTTTTGTTGTGAAAGTTCTGCTTACCCATTCACCATAGTTCAGGGAAATATCAGTGGCTACCGTCTCACCTTCCAGCATAATATTTACCAGACGGTTATCCCAGTAATGTTTAAATGCTACGGTTACTTCATAAGTATTTTCTTCCAGACCTTCAATCTTTTCTGTAGGCAGTTCAAAATTATACCCCAGTGCACTTTTATACTTATCAAAGGTTACTTCGCTTCCATCCGACATATAAATGTAGCTGTTACCAATATCCGTTGCGTCATCACCATGATTTATAGCTGCTGAATAAGCATCATTTGGTTTTCGGCCCCATTCTGCACCTGTCACGGAATCGGCACCATACTCCTGGTCTACATTAGACTGAAGCAATCCCATACGTTCCTGATTCTGGTTAGGTACCACCGACGGATCCGGAGTTCCGCAGTTTACGGTATAGAGTACATAGTCATTGCCCTCCGCTTCTTCTGCCGTCAGCTGCATTCCCTCACTCTGCCGTACTTCGGTATCCATCTGTTCTTCCGCTGCTATTGCAGGCATTGCCGGCAATATTGTAGTAATCCCCATAGCCAGCACGGATAATCCGGCAACTGCTTTTTTAAAACACTGTCTTTTTTTCATAAATGCCTTCCTCTCTTTTTTATATTTGGTACTGTCTGTCAAACTCGCGGTTATTGTAACATGATCATAGAAAAAGCTTTTAGGAATAATTCCTTTATATTTTTTATTATTTTGAGGTGTTTTTTCTTTTTTAGAAATATTTCAACAATTTAGAATAATGTTAAGATCCAGCAGGATTATCTTTAGAAAAGCCGTTAGCTTCTCCTTTCACCCTTTTTTCTTCTTTTCATAAGGGCAATTCCAACACCCAGGATTACGAGACAGGACCCGCCGCCTAATATCAGATATCTTGTAACAGGAGTACTGTCCCCTATCTTCACACCGCTTTTGCTGGAGTTGTTATATCCGCTTCCATTCTGGTTTCCACCCTGGTTTTTGCTGCTGTTCTGGCCTCCGCCTCCACTCTGGTTTCCACCTTGGCTTCCACTTCCTCCCTGATTTCCATTTCCGTTCTGCCCGCCGCCATCGGGCGTCTTTTTATCTTCATCCTCATTATCGCTTTCGTTGTCATCCTCTGGCTTTTCTTGATCGCCAACCACATAGGCAAGTTCCAATGCCTTGGCATCTATATCCCCGTTGTCTCCAGAAAGCTTATCTATCTCTACCCGAAAGAGTATTTCATCGCCTTTTTTGACGCCGTCCTGAAGCTTAAATTTCAGGTCCACCAGGCTTCCGTCAGCAGCAATGTTCTGTGATGAAGCAAAAACAGCAATCATTTCTCCCTCCGGTTTGTTTCCTGTTAGACAGTCATTAATTTCCAGCAATGCACCTGACAGAGCATCACCTGCCTGACTGGGCTGCAGCTCTGCCTGATCCGAATCATAGAAGATGCGAATTTTTCCATTGGTCACATTTTCTCCGTTTTCTATCATACAGCTCACAGCAAGCGTTTTGTCACTTTCGCTGTATTCCTGTGCTTTCATTGAAATGTTTGTTCCTTCCGATGCCATTACCGTCATTGATTGAAAAACCAGCAGTGCCGTAAAAAGCCCCATTACTGCCTTAATCCACTTTTTCATTCCCGTGCTTTCTCCTTCCTTCGCACAGGGCAACTGTTCCATCGCCCGTTTTTTCTTAACTTTATGACATAATTTTAGCACATAATTCCAAAACATCTTTAGGACTATGTTCATTAGAATTTTCAATTTTTATAGCTTTTTTATTTTGAATAGTATTATCTTTAGAAAATTGCATTTTTTTAATTTTCCCTTCCGGAATTTCGTTGTGAATAAATTATAAAAACCCAATATTTTTAAAAAGTGTTTTAAAGTTTAACTTTAACAGTTAAAATTTATGTATAAAAACGAATAATTTTTCAATATGATCTATATGAAGTACAGATGATACAACGGAGCGTTTTAGCCAGGGATTTACGATAGATGTCTTTAAATTGATTTTTTTATTTATTTGACATATAATAAGGTAATTAAAAATATGACATTCTTTGAAAGGAGGGATTTTCTTGAAAGCATACCTGTTATTACAGTCAGCCTACCTGCTTAGAATGCTGGGTGCGGCGCTCTGCGGTGCTGCCATTGGATATGAACGTGAAAACCATCTGAAAGTGGCAGGTATCCGGACGCATATCATTGTGTCTCTCACCTCTGCCCTGATGATGATCATTTCAAAATATGGTTTTTATGATGTACTGGTCAATGATCATATTAATTTAGATCCTTCCCGTATCGCCGCAGGTATTGTAACGGCTATCGGATTTTTAGGAGCAAGTGTGATATTTACCAGAAAGATGAATGTCAGCGGACTTACAACTGCAGCCGGAATCTGGGCGGTGGTAGGAATCGGAATGGCTTTTGGTGCCGGCATGTATGTAATAGGAATTGCCGCCACGCTTTTTATTCTGGTTATGCAATTTATATTTCATCGGAATTTAAAGTTCAGAAAAGCCCCCAAGACAGAACAGATTACCATTCAAGTTGGAGAAGACAAAGATATTAATACAATTTTAGATACTGCTTTTACAGCTAAGAAGATTATCATATCCAATATTAAGGCAACACGGATAGACAATCACCTGTTAGAAATAAAACTTTATGTACGTTTTCCGGAATCTTATGACATCAATGATGTCGTTACGCTGTTAAAAGATACACCGGAGATTACTTCAATTGATATTTAAAGTGAGGATTGCCGGGCTTGTATACGCTCCGGCAATCCTCATTCTTTATGCCCGATTAATTTTATAACAGGCGCCGGCTGATGTAATGCATCATTTTAATCGTTATGTCCGGACTTTTTATTCCTTGCAGCATGATCACCATGGGCATTCTCTGATCCGCTTTTGTTTTCCTGACTATTCTTTTTATCCTGGTTATGCGTCTTAACCTGACTACGCTTTTTGTCCTGGCTATGCGTTTTATCCTGATTACGCTTTTTGTCCTGGCTATGCGTTTTATCCTGACTACGCTTTTTGTCCTGGCTATGCGTTTTATCCTGATTACGCTTTTTATCCTGGCTATGCGTTTTATCCTGATTACGCTTTTTATCCTGGTTATGCATTTGGGATTCATGATTATGAATTTCTTCTCTAATGTCACTGATTGAATGGTCTTTACACCCTTCCACGGTCACATCCGGCACAATTTTCTGCAGTTCTGCAATTGCCAGGTATTTTGCAGGGCTCACATTTTCCTCTTCTGCCTGTTTTTTTGTATCATCATCTACCGCGTATATTTCGTGTTCAGAGCTGTTGTGGTGTTCACTCAGGTATTTTGTGACGGTCTGTTCCAGATAGGTTAAGCGGGTTCCCTCATTCCAGTCGGTTCTAAGAGTTGCAGATATCAGTCCGTTATTAACCAGATATCCTTCCTGCTCCATCTCGCTGATTATAGCTGACACTGCATCACTGTATTTCTTATGCTTTAAATCCAGCGTCCCAAGAATATTTTTACCATCTTCATTATATGCGTAAACGCTAATTACCCGGTCAAGCCGGTTAACCGTTAACTCGATACTTGGATTTACATCAATATCAATATAGGCGCTTTCTGTGAAATAGAGTTGATAAGACAGCAATCCCATGAAGAAAATGAGAAATAATGATGCACACGCAGCCAGAGCGGTTCTTTTTCTGTAATTACGCCGCTTTTTATCTGCCGCTTTCTGAATAAATTTTAGGGTATCCTGTTTTAATTGTTCCTCTGCCCTGATATTCCTGAACGCTTCATTTATTTTATTTTCCATAGGGTTCACCCCCTAATGCAGATTTAAGCTGTTCTCTCCCCCGGGATAGCCATGTGTAAATTGTATTTTCTTTGCGACCCAGAATACCAGCAATTTCTACTGCTGTATATCCTTCGAAGTAAAAAAGATATATAACATTTCTATACTTTTGCGGCAATTGAAGCACTGCCTCTAACGTATCAAAAGAAGTCTCATCAATATAAGAAGGTTCCTGTACCAGTTCATAAATTGACGTAACCTTTTTTTTAAAAAAGCTTTTTAAATTGTCCTTGCAGGCATTAATGGTTACGCGTATCAACCATGCTTTCTCATGTACATCACTTTCAAATGGCTTTTCATAAAGGATGTATTTCAGAAATACATCCTGGAACACATCCTCAGCGTCATGATAATTTTTCAGATGAACAACACAAATCCGGCGTACCATATCCGCATATTTTTCGATTGCAAGACCAGCCTCCTGTTCACTTTTCAAAGGAATCCCCCCAACATTTAATGATGGTTCTTTCCATGCCCTGCAGTATTATTATGATAGTTATGTCCATTCCCTGTTTTATGTTTGGTGTTTGACTTGAAGCTGTGCTTATGGGTTCCGGTCTTTGTACATGTTTTTACAGTGCATACAGCCGCATTTTTCGCCGTTTTGGAAGAACTATGTCCATGGGCAGCTGCTGCCACCCCGTTGGCACCTGCCAGAACAACGCAGGCAGCCGTTAAAATTATAATTTTTTTCTTCATATTAATTTCTCCTTGGATTTATTATTTTAATAGAAATACGATTCAGCTTCATAAATCCTTTCAGAAATTTTTTATTTTTTCGTTAAAAAAAGAGGATTGCTTCCGCAACCCCCTTCATAGTTTTATTAGTTTGTAATTGTAAGTTCTGTTTCTTTATCAAATACATGAATCTTTTCAGCATCTAAAGCAAACTTAACTTTATCGCCTGTTCTTGCTGTTGTACGAGGATCAACACGAGCTGTCATTGGGAATCCTTCAACATCGAAGTATAAGAATACTTCAGCACCCAGTAATTCGTAAACTCTGATTGTAGATTCTACAACAGTTTCCGGTGAAGATTCAATGAACATCTGAGAATCATGAACGTCTTCAGGACGAATACCCATAACAACTGTCTTTCCAGCATAGCCGCCATCGATCAGTTTCTTAGATTTTGAAGGTGGAAGTTTGATATCAAAATCACCAACTCTAAGAACAACTTCGTTACCTTTTACATTAACAGTTGCATCTGCAAAGTTCATCTGTGGAGATCCGATAAATCCAGCAACAAATAAGTTCTGTGGGCAGTTATATAAGTTCTGAGGTGTATCAACCTGCTGTACAATACCGTCTTTCATAACTACGATTCTGGTACCAAGTGTCATAGCCTCTGTCTGGTCATGTGTTACGTAGATGATAGTAGCGCCCAGTCTCTGGTGGATCTTGGAGATCTCGATACGCATCTGAACTCTCAGTTTTGCATCCAGGTTTGAAAGAGGCTCATCCATAAGGAATACCTTAGGATCACGAACGATAGCACGTCCCATAGCAACACGCTGTCTCTGTCCACCTGATAAAGCCTTTGGTTTACGGTCTAATAATTTTTCAAGGTCAAGGATTCTAGCTGCTTCTTTAACCATTTTGTCAATCTGATCTTTTGGAACTTTTCTTAATTTAAGACCAAAAGCCATGTTATCATAAACTGTCATATGTGGGTACAGAGCGTAGTTCTGGAATACCATCGCGATATCTCTGTCCTTTGGCTCAACGTCATTTACAACTTTATCGCCAATTTTCAATGTTCCGCCTGTAATCTCTTCCAGACCAGCAATCATACGAAGTGTAGTAGATTTACCACATCCTGAAGGTCCTACAAAGATGATAAATTCTTTATCTTCTATTTCTAAGTTAAAATCCTTTACTGCTTCAAATCCGTTTGGATATGCTTTGTTAATGTGCTGTAATGATAAACTTGCCATTTTTTCATCCTCCTAAAAATTTACGCTCGCCCCGCGAGTTCTGTTTTACTGTCTTAACTATGTTGACAGTATACTAAAGAAGGCTGTTTCCCGCCATACCATAATTGAACAAAGATTTTATGTTGCCCTTGTAAAATCTGCTTATGCACTATTTGGGCAAAACTTTTTTAGGACAAATTGCATAAAGTAGTTTCAATTTCATATACAACTTGACGAAGTCCTTGTGTTTTTTATTTACTTTGTGTATACTACCTATATGTAACCGCGTGAAAGAAGATAGCTTTCACTATTTTTATAGAATTGTCTGGCGCAGAAACAGCGTTTTCTGTCACTGCGTACCTATCACAGACAGATGGGTGATGATATGGATTATATTATATTTGACCTCGAATGGAACCAGTGTCCCAAAGGAAAAGACCGAGAAAATAAGGCACTTCCCTTCGAGATTATCGAAATCGGAGCAGTTAAGCTCACCAAAGAAAAAGAAGAAATCGGACGTTTTCATGAAATTATAAAGCCAACCGTTTACCACTCCTTTCATTTTAAAACAAAGGAAATTCTGCAGATGGATATGGAGGAATTTGAGCATGCCCGCACCTTTCCGGAAGTCATACAAAGCTTTTTTGACTGGTGCGCTGAAGATGCCCGCTTCTGTATCTGGGGTTCCAGTGACCTGGTAGAATTACAGAGGAATATGCGTTTTCACAATGTGGAACACGCCCTTCCCTATCCTCTGCGCTACTATGATATTCAAAAAATATTCAGCATTGTATATGAGGATCGCAAAACCCGCAGGAATCTGGAGTATGCCGTAGATTTTCTGAATATTGACAAACGTGCCGGCTTTCACCGTGCTCTGGCTGATGCTTATTACACAGCAGCGGTGATGAAACACCTGACGGAAGATGAGATACAGACGAATTATTCCATCGACTGTTATATCCATCCCAGTTCCCGTAAGGAAGAGATCTACGCAGTATATCCAACCTACTGCAAATTTATTTCCAAAGATTTTGCAAGCAAAACCGATGCCATGAAAGACCGTAAGGTCACCGCAACCAAATGTTATATCTGCGGGAAATCCGCCAGAAAGAAAGTGCGGTGGTTTTCTAACGGAACCAAGAATTACTACTGTCTTGCCTCCTGTGAAGAGCATGGTCTGATCAAAGGAAAGATACGAATGAAACGTACCGAAGATGACCGATTTTTCTGCGTGAAAACGCTAAAGCTGGTAGGAGAAGAAGAGGCTCAGACTATCCGGGAAAAGCAAGAGCAGCTGCGCAAAAAAAAGCGGCTTAAAAGGCACGGCAATTACAGCACTGTATAAGTTTAACAAAAAACAGGTTCCGGCTGCAGACAGCCGAAACCTGTTTTTAATTTATGCCATATGGCAGCTTATTTTGTATTCTTAAAGTTATCAATGAGATCTTCAACCTCAACCAATAGACAGTCTACCCTTCCGTAGAACGCATCATTGTTCGTAGGATTATCCAATTCTCTCTCAATATACGCAAACATTTCCTGAATTTCCTGAATTCTCTTCTTACCGCTGCCGTCTTTATATAAAATGTAACGGCTTCTCTCATTTTCTTCCGGCGTCATCTTTTTCAGGACTACTTCTACATTGGGTTTTTCACCGATGTAACGGTAAGTAATAGACGGAGACGCATGATTAAGCAGGTTCTGAAGATAGTAAATATCATTCGTTGCCTTATAGTATCTCCATGCAAAAGTCTTCCTCATTGTCTGGGCACCGATGGAATTTAATCCCATATTTCTGCCTACGCTTTTAAATACACGGTAAGCCTGTTCTCTTGATAACGGTGCTGAAGAACTGGCATGTCCCTGTATCAGATAGTTTTCCGGATCTTTCCCTTCTGTAAAATCATGAATGATTTTCTTAAGATCCCCAGGTATGTTAAATGTCCTGACAATATTTTTTGTGCCAATGGAAGCTTCAATGCTGTCTTTATCCCGAATATCTTTATTTTTAAACTTCAGAATCTCCTGAAGCTGCATACCGGTTCCAACCCCTATTTCAAATAAAATGTAATACTTGTCATCTACCTCACGTAATGCTTTTTTGAATTTCTCTAATGTCTCGTCGTCTTTAATTGGTGATACCCAGTTCATATTTATTCCTCCTCTTTCAAATGCGTTCCAGTGTCAACCATATTACCTGTCTCTCCCTGTGACCTCTGTTCTTCTAACAGCCGCTCCGCCGCATCCAGCTCCCTGGCTGCCCTCTCGGCTGCAATCCTTCGTTCTTCTGCCCTCTGTTCAGAACGCCATTCGGCTTCCTGCTCTGCCCTTAATTCTGCTTCAATTTCCTGTGGTGTCTTTCTTTGAATCTCTTCTTCTAACTGCTTTCTGATCTCCTCTTCTTTCATTCTTTCTTTTAGGATTTTTTTATAACGATGATTACGGGTAATGGCAATTACTAAAAGCGGTACAAAAATTACTAATAAAATACCACCGATAACTGCCGATTCTACCGTATTATCCTTGATGAACATATCCAATTTCTGCCATGTGGATATAAAAATGTGACTGATCCTGTCCAGCATATTAGCCGCCTTCCTGTCTGTATTTCCGTCTTCCGCCTGTCCGCTTTCTTCCTGACCGTACTGCGATACCGGTTTTTCCGTCTCCGTCCTGTACTGAGGACCTTTTTCTTCTTTTACGAATAACGGTTCTGCCTTTATCTTTGTCTTTCCTACCGGCCATCCGTGATAGAAAAATTCCAGCTTCTTTGCTTTAAAATCATATTTTCTGATAACCTGCTTCACATCTGCACCTTTTGGCAGATTCAGGCTTACGTTTTTCGAAATCTGGAATGCGGGCTTACCAAGGCTCTCATCCTGATTGATCACGGCGTCACCCACATAATTAATTCCCAAAAGCTTTGCCGCACTTTCTCTTTCACGCCTTAAATCCAATTTTTCTTTGGTAAAATTGTTAAATGCATAATCCAATATTAATTTGGATTCCTGATACGCTTTTTCCGCACCATTTGTCCGCAGTACAACACTGATCAGCTTCTCCTTATCCCGCTTCACATAAGTAACGAGGGTATTCAGTGCGTCATCCGTAAAACCTGTCTTTCCGCCCAGACAGCCTGTATAGCAGTAGCCGTCTTCATACAGCATTTTATGGTGGTTCATGAAGTACCGTTCTTCATCCGTTATATTAGTTTTTGGGTAGGAATACTCTACGGTATCAATGATCTTGCAGAACATTTTGTTCTTAAGAGCCGCCTGCATAATCAGTGCCATATCCCGCGCACAGGTATAGTGGTTCTCATCATGCAGACCATGCGGATTCACAAAATGTGTGTTGACACATCCCAGTTCCGCTGCCTTATCATTCATCATCTGCGCAAAATTTTCAACGGAACCGGCTATGTGCTCTGCCACTCCGTTGGAAATCTCATTTGCCGATGCCAGCATAACTCCATAGAGCGCCTGTCTCAGCGTCAATTGTTCTCCCGCTTTGATGCCAAGGTGAGTGCTACCCGGTTCAATGCTGTAGACTGCATTTTCTGAAAAAGTTATCACATCATCCAGATTACCGTGTTCCAGTGCCAGTAACGTAGTCATGATCTTCGTTATACTGGCCGGATATTCCTTTGCAGTCATATTCTTACTGTAGAGAAATGTTCCCGTTGAGGCGTCCATGACAACGGCTGCATCCGCTTCAATGGCATCGCCCTTTGGCCATCCCTCCACATTATTTGATTCTATAGGTAAATAGTACGACTCCGGAATCGTTTCCGTTGTATCCTCTGACGATTCTGAGCCGTTCTCATCATTATAATCTTCTGTATTTTTATTGCTCCCTGTATCACCAGCTGAATTTCCATTCTCCCCAGAATTTTCGATCCCAGTGGCGTAAACCAGATGAAAAGGTACACCGCTGGCCAGCAAAGATACAAGCAACACAATCGTTAAATAACGAATCCCCTTCTTCATCTAAGTACTCTCCCATGCTTCAGTTTCACATGCTGCTATCTTTTTGTGGTTATATATCACATATTATAAACGATTTGTCCCATAAAGGCAAGATGTATCGTGGATATTTCTATCCAATAATATTATACAAGGTCGGCTGTATTATGGCAATCTTAACATAAAGAAAATATTAATTTCTTAAGAATTTTTTGCCTACAGCCGACCTTAAATAGTCACTTATTTATATTTGTATGTATTGTTTTATAGTTCAGCGGTGCATTCGATTTCAACCACACCGCCAAGCGAATTTTTAAATCTGTTTCATTCCCGGCATCATGCCATATTCTATATCCACAGTACGGGATTATGCTTTTTTCTTTTTACTGCATACCCACCGAATCGTATCTTTTATCGTAACATACAGGTCTCGTGGATGATAGTTTAATTCTCTGGTTGCCTTATCGTGGGAGAATTTATCATTGCTGTTCAGGGTGTAAAGGGAGTATTTTGTATAAAGAGGTCTCTCTTTTCTGCACTTAGCATAAAGTCCCAACACGGGTGCCGCCGCTTTTGCCACCCACATGGGCAGCTCGGGCAGGTTTCTGCCTCCCTTGACTTCTTTTACCATTTTCAATACATCGCTGACTTCATAATGCCGGTTGGACAGAATATAACATTCTCCCCGTTTTCCTTTTTCTGCTGCCGTCAGACATCCCTTTGCCACATCACGGACATCCACAAAGTCATAGCCTCCCCTGACACATGCCGGAAGTCTGCCGTGAATATAATCCGTTACCAGCTGGACCAGATGGTTTCCAGACATGTCATAGGGTCCCAGAATGCCGGACGGATGTACTACAACTGCATCCAGCCCCTCTTTTGCCGCTTCCAAAACCGCCTGCGTGGCTTCTGCCTTCGTCTTTGCATATCCCCCCTCCACCAGATCCTGAGAAAACTGGGATACTTCTTCTAATACCCTTGACTTTTTCTCAGGAATTGCATGCACGCTGCTGACATATACCAGGCGTTTTACAAAAAATTCCTTACACAATTCAATTATATTTTTTGTTCCGTTTACATTAACATCGTACATCCGTTCTGATACTTTCTCAGATATATCTATAATTCCAGCGGTATGAATCACCACAATTTCTCTGTTCTTAATTCTAGCAAATAACGGTTCCAGGCTGTCCCTGTCCCGCACGTCACCTTTAATATAGTGGATTTTTGAACTGTCCTCCCCGGACTCAGAGGGCAGAATAAGCCCTCTTGCTTCTTCTCCCCTCCGCTTTAAGAATCTCATAATTGTACTTCCCAGATGTCCGTTTGCCCCTGTTACGATATATATTTTTTTCATACTGATCACCTTCCGCTATTGAACACACTGTTGATTTTCTATCTTAACTGTATTATATGAAAATATGGAAGGTAAAACAATATGCAGATCTAGGGAGAGTGGCCGTTTAATCAACAGTTTCGTTATTATTTGTTGAATAAACACTTAAATACTCACTTATGGTAACAGATCCGGACAGCCTTTCATGATCATTTTTGCTATATTCGGGTCTAGCGTGTGTTTGAAACTTCATGGTAACTACTCCGCCAGAGTCCCAGTTGTCAAGCTCCATCTGACCTCCATGCGCTTTTATCACTTCCGCCGCAAACCAGAGTCCGAGTCCATTGTGTCCATCGGCACCGCGCGCCGCATCACCGCGCCACAGACGCTCAGTTCCATGGTTTAATGCTGCCTTACTAAAACCAGGACCTTCATCCCGTACAATAACTTTCCAGCCAGCATCTGACATGGTACTAATCAGATACACATTTCTCCCTGCCGGTGTATGCTCGATGGCATTCTGCACCACATTTCCAAATGCGCGGAGTATGTGCTCCTTCTGCACAACGGCATTACCTTCCAGGCGGTTTATTATTTTTAGTCTTACTCCCCAGGCATCTGCAACAGCCTCTGTACTCTTACTAAGTTCATCAAATAAGGCTGGGAGACTGGTGCTTTTAAATGACTCATCCTCACCTGTTGAAGTGTCCAGGAGACTGGCAACATACTGCTTTGCCCGGTCGTTGCTTGAAGCAATTATTTCCACCATTTTGCGGCTGCTCTCGGGTAATTCTTCATAGAGAAGAAGCTCCGCACTCCCCCCTACCAGCGTGAGGGGCGTTTTTAGGTCATGGGCAAGGGCTGCTATTTCCGCCTCCCGTTCCTGCTGAGCCGCCCACTGTTGTGACAGGGAGTTGTACAGAGCTGCCCGCATGTGCTCCATGGCTCCAAGTGCCTGATCGTACTCACGGATACCGGCATGGGGGATTTCGAATTCCAGTTCCTGTGCTCCTATCTTCCCGCTCACTTCACTAAACAGCTTAAGCTTCGAAGCAAAACAACGGCGAAGCCATAAAGTGTTAAACAACAGACAGAGTACTAACGCCACAGCAAGCGTACCCATCCACAGGTATTCAAAGGGGGGGAGCATGCGGCGCAGCACCGGACTGGAAAATTCCGATCTGTAATGCCAGCGAAAGATCACGGTACTGTCATCTGCATAAGTGTGACTGGATACATATAAGCTTTTGGCATCATCCTGTAATAACCCGGTAAGAGACTCCAGCTTTTTCCCCCTAACGTTGCTTTCCAACACTGTGCCGTCCTTTCCCAGCAAAGCGTACTCCGCCAGAAAATCATCCCCCGGTGATACAAAGGTTTGAGGATCCCCAGCAAGCATCTGCTCCACCTGTTGGTTTGGGACGATACCCCGGTAAGCAAACCCTGTATTTTGAAGGCGAACCAGGATGAAAGACCATGCTGCGCAGCATAACAGCATACAGCCGGACATCACTATGGCAAAGCGTAAAAGTACAAAGGAAAGGCTTACAGAGCGCTTTCTTTTCGCCATTTATAGCCCACCCCCCATACGGTTTCTATCGGACTGAGATCTACGTTTTTCAGCTTGGCACGTATATTTTTAATGTGTTCTGCAATAGCTGAGGAATCACCCTCAGCGTCAAATCCGAAGACCCCTTCATATAATTGTTCTTTGGTAAATACCTGTCCGGCATGCAGAGCCAGATGTTCACATATGGCGTATTCTCCCTTGGTAAAAGCCAGCATGTGTTCACCAGACCTTGCAGCTTTTGCCCGCATATCAAAACGTACACCGCCCCGGCTCAAGGTGTGGGTCGGCTGGCGCACTTCCCGCCGCAGATGAGCATTTACCCTTGCACACAGCTCCGCAATCCGAAATGGCTTTTTAATATAATCATCAGCTCCTAATCCAAAGCCCTGTACAAGTGCCGCGTCTTCCCCTTTGGCAGTCAGGAACAATATCGGACAATCCACCTCGTCACGGATTCGTCTGCAAAGGGAAAATCCATCCTCCCCAGGCATCATTACATCCAGCAGCAAAAGGTCATACAGCCTGCACCGCGCGGGCTGTACCTTAGAAGCATCCGCTTCCGTATCAACCTGGTGCCCGTCTCTTTCCAACGCCGCGCGCACCAGTACAAGCATATCAGGGTCGTCATCGACCACTAACACTTTGGGCATAATGAAACCTCCATTCATTTAAATTAACATAATTATCCTGATTTTAACCACTCATCCTATTTCCTTACTCCTGTGTAAATTCCCCCTCCCATCTGCAAAACCAAAAAATTGATAAGACCAGAACAATAGAAGTCATTATCATCAACGCAATTATTCCGGGGAACACAGATTCGTTAGAATAGCCGAAATAGTTTTCCAAAAACCGAATCCCCCATTCCCAGGGAATAAAATACCATATTTTATCACCAATTGCATTTTCAAAGAAACCAGCTAAAATTGTACCTGAAATGCCAGCCAAAGCAGATATACTGGAGCCAAACCGAAAAGCAATTGCCGTGTGTAAAAGATATAAAAACAAATTACTAAATAAAAAGGTACAAAAAATAATAAGGTATGAATCAAAGTGTATGATGCTGATATCCATGTCCAGGATCAAATTGACCCCTACATAGAAGCACAGTTCATATATTATCATACTTACAGATGAAAGAAAAAGCACAAAAAGCAATTTTCCCAGATATATGCTGCTTCGGGACTCCACTATACCAAGTGCATTTTGCATGCCGCTTGTGTTTCTGTCCAGATTAATGAATAGGGGTACTACAATGCTTACAATAATTGGAAAGCCAATTTGCAGTAAGACAAAAAACATTTTTACATCAGAAATAATATGGTATCCGGCAAAAGCATAATAAGTTAAAAATAGTGTTGTAACTACAATCGGCAGCAACAAATGCAGTAAAATAATCGGAGTTCGTTTGATTTTCGTAAAATTAGAATAAAACTCCCTTAATATAGTCAATTGCGATACACCTGCTTTCCATACCAGCGGGAAAAGAAGAGAGAAAGAACAAGAGCAGCAAGCAAGGTTATGAACACCAGCAGCAAGCTTTCTCCAAAATCTAAAATTAATCTTGAATCTGCCTCAACCAACAGCCCGTTTGGCAAAACCCCAAAAAATGTAACCATAAACCGCGCCGTCCAGCTATAGGGAAAAAGCCAGAATATAGGTGTTAAAGCAAAAAACAGACCACTTAACGCACTGGCAAATAAATGAATGATCACAGTAGCAGCAAATCCTGCTTTTTGAACTAAAAATAAACAAAAAGGAATCTGCCATAATAAAGAAAGCCACAATAAGCAGTATGCTAAAATAAAATATCCCGCATTACTGACCGCAGATGAAATACCGGTCCCTATGCCTTCAGATATCACTGTGATAAAAGTAAGTAATAAGGATATCATTAACATATTAAATGCAATCAGAATTATTTTAGAAATAAATACCTTCTTCAAGTTAATGGGCAGGCTATAAAGCGTCCGGTATTGGTGTTTTTGATCTTTTTTATTAGCCAAATGACATAAAAACACAATCGTAATGGACCCAAGAGGCATACACCAGTTGCTGACAACAGAGCTTGAAAAACCGCCTAAACCAATACCAATAAATATAAATATCACAGATACTAAAATTAAAGCTATGGGTATGAATACTATCAGTTTCCGAAACAGGGATCGTTTAAATTTTAGATTTTCTGCTTCTAAGTATGTTCGTAGCATCAGGCATCACGCTCCTTTCTGACAATGTCCATAAACAATTGCTCCAGATTTTCGTTAGCATCAATAGAGTTCTGATAGAGAAGAGATCCATTGTAAATAATTCCTATATCATCGGCAACCTGTTGTATTTCGCTTAAAATATGGCTTGAAATAATAACAGTAATGCCGGACTCCACAAATGTTCCAATCATCTCCCTCAGTTCTTCTATACCAAAAGGATCCAATCCGTTAGCAGGTTCGTCTAAAATTAATAATTCGGGATCATTAAGAAGTGCTAATGCGATGCCTAGTCTCTGTTTCATTCCCAGGGAAAACTGGGATGTCTTTTTATTTCCGGTATCGTCCAAGTCTATTCTTTGTAAAACTTCATTACATTTATCCGTTTTAATGCCCAGAAGAGTTGCACGCACTTTTAAATTTTCAAATGCCGTTAAATTATCATATAGCGGCGGTGATTCAATCAATGAACCGATGTTCCATAAATCTTTTCGGGTCCAGGGGTGATTGTTAAACAGTATTTTTCCTGAGGTTGATCTGATATTCCCCGTAATCATCTTTAATAATGTAGATTTACCCGCACCATTTGGTCCTAATAAACCGTATACCGTATTTTTTCTTACCGACATAGACAGATTTTTAATTGCATATGCTTTTTTATATTTTTTAGAAACATTTTGAGTTTGTATCATATACTCCTGCATTCTAATTTCCTCCATTTCATATCGTTGATAACCTAATCCAGAAAACAGCCTGACATAAATACTTGCAGCCTGACTGCATTAAGGGGGCAGTTTATGCTGTGTCCATTCCATCGTGGTTACTCCTTTGTTTTATTAAAGCTATGGTAACCGCCATTTTTAAGGAAATTATAAAGAAGCATCTGCTTACCGAAAATTTTTCTATCTGTGCAAGGGTTGAAAAAAACTACCCTGTTTTCGCTAACAGGGTAGTTCGTTTTTTATCTTATGAAGGACTTTTTACTTTGACAAGTGCTCTTTAACAGCAAACCTTAACGTAAGTGGTTCTTGCGCATTAATCAAATATTCATCATGAATCGGCGCACCCCAGCTGTCATCTCCTCCCACGCCCATCTGTTTTGCAATCAGACGAACCCAGGTATAATTGACAGAAGGCAGTTCGTATAAATGCATGGCATTTTCCAGCTCATAAGCACTGTACGGCAGAACACTGCATTCATAATCTCCATCCAATGCTATAAATTCAATGCCTTCCTCCTGGTCATCGGTGACACTTAGCCAGCTAACACCGGTGCGGTTGCCGCATTCCTGGGGGATCAGATATGGAGTTAGACTCTGTTCTGGCGTTGTACGGTAGATGCCCTTTTTAGCTCCTGCCTTACGGTCCAGATAGTTTTCCATTGGACCTTTTCCCAGATATACTGCCTGGTTCAGCCTGCCCTTTAACTTAAAGTCTATTCCGAAGAGAGGGAGAGGCGGCATTTCTTCCACTCCCGGGTAGGTTATGGTGACTTCAAGTACTCCGTCTGCATGCATGGTATATACTACACTGGAAGTGAATTTGGGAATACTTCCGGCTTCATAAAAGAACGTTAGGGTAACCTTTTCTTCACTTTCTTCCATTTCAAATCTGTTGTCTAAATATCTCTGCCCCAGGCTCGCTGCCTGCCACTGGCTTAACAAAGCTTCCGTCTTCATTCCTCTGTCGTTGTCTGTCGTCGCTCTCCAGTAAGACAGCTTTGGTACGCGGGTGATATATTCTTTACCGCTGTATACCAGGGAAATGATTCCGCCTTCCTGTTTTGAAAACATGGCAAAACATGTTTTTGTGCGGACTCCTACATTTACATCCCCATGAATAACTTCTAACGTATTTCCGATCGCGTTATGCCGATCCTTTCCTGAATCCGCCCCTGTATCCTCATTCTGATCCGCTTCCAATATCACCCTGACCGTTTCCTGCCCGAATGTTACTTCGTATCCGGCGCTTTCCCACAGCGTATCCTGTGCCAGCACCATGGAAACCGTACAGCAGTATTCCCCCGGTTCCTTCGGAATTTCATGCCCAAATGGAAGGCTTGTCTTCTGTCCCGGCTCCACACAGATGTCCGGTTGTGATTCTGCAATACATATTCCCTCTTTTTCCAGCATAAAGCGGAATTTATAGGCATTTGTATTCCGGAACAGGCTCTGGTTGTGGATGGTTACCTCTCCGTTACAAACATGGATTTTTACATCGGAATACAGAAATTTTACTTCCTGGGCTTTGGGTGAGGGAACGCGGTCAGCAAACACAATGCCGTTGGTACAGAAGCAGTAGTCCGTTGCCCTGTCGTCAAAATCACCGCCGTATGCCAGCACTTCCTTTCCATTATCCAGCGTCCGATAAACCGCCTGATCGATATAATCCCATATAAAGCCGCCCTGATAACCGGGATATTTATCTTCCAGCTTCGTATAGAGTTCCATGCCGCCCAATGAGTTCCCCATTGCGTGCATGTATTCACAGCTGATATAGGGTTTGGCTGGGTTTGCTTTTAAGTATTCCTCTATTTCTGCCGGTTTAGCATACATGCGGCTCTCCATGTCACTGATGTAATCGTAATCCCGGTTCCAGAACACACCTTCATAATGCACCAGCCTGGATGGGTCTGCCTTATGAAAATATTCGCTGACAGAAGCCAGCACATCGCCTGCATAAGACTCATTTCCACAGGACCAGATAACGATGGAGGGATGGTTTTTATCTCTTTCCAGCATAGATATTGCCCGGTCCATGACGCATCCGGCCCACTCCGGACGGGACCCCGGTACATTCCAGGAAGGTTCACACGCCCCCATCTTCTGCCAGGATCCGTGGCTCTCCAGATTCATTTCATCAATTAAGTAAATCCCATATTCATCACATAGCTCATACCACCTGGTCTGATCGGGATAATGACAGGTACGTACCGCATTGATATTGTACTGTTTCATAAATCGGATATCCCAGAGCATATCCTCTTCTGTCACACTTCTTCCCCTTCTGGGGTTAAACTCGTGTCTGTTTATTCCCTTGAAAATAATTCTCTTTCCATTAATACACATAATGCCGTCAATCATTTCAAAATTGCGGAATCCGACTTTTGTGGTTAGAGACTCCACCAAATGATCTTTCTGATCATAGACCTCCAGATAGAGGGTATAGAGATCCGGAATCTCCGCACTCCACGGCTGTACAGATGGAATTTCGGCTTCTGTCTCCACTATCAGGGACTTTTTACTGATTTCTTCATACCACACAACATCATCGTATCTTTTCAGATATGCTCTTATATATCCGGTTTCATCTCCCTGCATGGTGAGCCTGATATTCAGCTTTCCATCCTGGTATCCGTGAATCAGCTCCCCGTTTACGAACAGATCCCGTATGTGAAGCTTTGGAGTGCTGTAGAGGTAGACATCCCGAAAGATTCCTGAAAATCTCCAGAAATCCTGATCCTCTATCCAGCTGGCACTGCTGCGTTTATAGACTTCCACTGCAATTTTATTTATTCCAACAGAAATAACGTCCGTGATATCAAATTCCGAAGGGGTAAATGTATCTTCACTGTATCCGATAAAGCTTCCGTTTACCCAGAGGTAAAAAGCAGTTTCGACCCCCTGAAAAGAAAGATACATCCTGCCTTCCGGCATTTCTTCCACCAAAAACTCCTTTACATAAGACCCTGTGGGGTTGTAATTTTCGGAAATGTGGGGCGGACGCAGAAACTCCTGTCCATCCCAGGGGTACATAGTATTAATATACTGGCAGCGGTCATAGCCCTGAAGCTGTATATGGCCCGGCACCTGAATATCGCCAAAACCGGAACAGTCATAATCCAAACGATAAAAATCAACCGGACGCAGTGATGGGTTTTCCGCATAACAAAATTTCCATGTTCCATTTAGGGAAATCCTTGTACTTTCCCCCTTAACATTAAATATATGATCTGAGTGCGCCGGCTGACGGTTCACCTGAAATACTTCCGGGTTTTCCAGCCATGCTAAATCTGCTTTCATTGTAATATCCTCCTTAATTTCGAATCATGCTTACATGTTTTTATACTGCTGCCAGATCATTTTGCACCGGCAGTTTGATAATGACGGTAGTTCCTTCTTTTTCCTGGCTGAGAATATTCAAACCATAATCTGCACCGTACAGAAGTTTTAGACGGTCATCTACATTGTTGATGCCAATGCCGGAAAAATGTTCCGATTTATCGTGTCCGCTTGACAGGCTCAGTACCCGGCTTTTCTTCATTCCTACGCCGTCGTCTGTGATTTCAATATTCAGATCCTTTTCCACTCTCCGTATACAGACCCTGATATTTCCATTTCTGCCCGACGGAAAGGCGTGGAAAAAAGCATTTTCGATAAACGGCTGCAAGAGCATTTTAGGAATCATACAATTCATGCATTCTTCGGTAACATCATATGCGACCTGCACCTGATCCCCATACCGGGTCTGGTTAATGAGGACGTAATTCCTGAGATTCTCTATCTCCTGCTCTATGGTAATACATTCACTAGTATCGCTGATGGTATTACGAAGAAGCTTAATAAATGCATCAATGGTCTGGGATGATTTTCCTGCTTCTCCCTGCCAGATCAGCCATTTAATGCTTGCAAGGGTATTATAAATATAATGGGGATTAATCTGCATCTGCAGTGCCTTGATCTCCGAACGCCGCTTTTCCTCCTGGGTTCGCATGAGTTCATCAATATACCGTTTCAGGTCATCCAGCATGAAATTATAGGTAGTAGCCAGTTCCCTTATCTCTTCTGTGCCCTTTACCTCCATATACTGCCCGAAATCACCTTTTCTTATCTCCGACATTTTCCCTGCCATAATAGAAAGGGGACGGGTAATCTGTCTGGTGATAATGATGATAAATATAAGAACTACGCATGCAATTCCCAGACAAATCAATGCCATCTGTCCAATATTGTACTGATTATCAAGGGCTTTTGCATTATCAATCACGCCATAAATAGAGTAGCCAAAATAGGGCAGACTCGTCTTCAATATGGTATATACCCTTTTGTTGTCCTTAAAATTGCTGCGCAGGTAATGGTCATCCCTGTCAGTTACCCATCCCTTATCCAGAATATTTCCGATGGATTCACTTCTATTGGAAGAAACGACTCTGTGATCCCGGTCTGTCAGATAAAAGTCCGTAGTATCACCGGTAAAATAATCATAATAATCCTTAATATCCCGTTCCCGCATTGTAAAATAAACAATAGCATAAGGCATGCTGCTTTCCAGATAGGTGAGGGCTTTTGCCCCAATCAGCGCCTGTCCTCCTTTTGAGGTGGACGTGAGACCTCTTTCAAAATACTGGTACTGAATGGTCTTTGGATTTTCCAACGCCCGTTTCGACAAATCATTCTCCATAATCTCACTTATGGGTGTGGTTAAATTTTCCTGTTGGTTAAGATAGCTCTTCCCGGTAATGCCGACGATCATGACGCTTGCATCCGACAAATCAGACCCCAGCGCCTGCTTTAAGTCTCTCTGCATCTGGTAGACTGTCTGGAATTCGCTCTTTTTGTCCATCTCTTTATCATCAAAATACCGGCGGAATGCCCAGCTGGAATCAATGGACGCCGCCACTTTCATAAATTTCTCATGACAGTCATTTAATTCTTTTTCTACCTGCCGGAAAACCCGCTCCTGGGACTTCCCATATGTATCAATAAATATATTTTCGGACAGATGGATCACAAATGCCGATACCGCAAAGGAAACAAAAACAATGCCCAGTATCACCGTACATAATATTTTGACCACCGTACTATTCAGATGCAGCTTCTTCATTGGAAATCACCTCTCCTGTCTGTGGCTCCGCCGCCATGTGGACGGTGTATCACCCGTAACCTTTTTAAATACCCTGCAGAAATAACTTGGATCGGAATATCCAACTTCGTTGCTTACCTGGGAGATACTCAGGTCTTTTTCCCGCAGCAGCCTGCAGGATTGTTTGATACGGATACTGTTGACGTACTCACTGAAACCGGCTTCCATGTGCTGGTTAAAATATGCGGAAAGATAATAATAATTGAAATTAAATACCTTTGCTATCTCCGCAAGGTCCAGATCCTGTGTGTAGTTCTGGGCAATGTACTGGAGAATCTGCCGGATTCGGTAATCATCTTCCGGCGTGCCTTCCACCAGTTCCCGGTTTAATTCCTTGCGAATCTCATCCAGAACATTGCTGAATTCCTCCACGTATACCGTACTGTCAATCTGTTTGAAATAACGGTAGCGCATCTCTTCTTTTCGGTTGCGGCTCATATCCATTGCATCAATCAAGCTGAATATCATATTTTTAATCTGGTTTTTAAACCGGAATTCCTCCATGCAGGCCTTCATTCCCTCACAGGCATATCCATAGAGTAAATCCAGTGCTTCCCGGTACCTTTTTTCATCCAGATACTTGGAAAACCAGTTAAAATCAAATTTAGGCATTTGAACTGCCGTCTTTTTTTCTTCTATAATCCGGAGATTTTTACCCTGGTAATAAAAGGCTTTGTCCGCCTCCGGTAAAATTATTCCGTCATAGATTTCCTTAATCATAGAACGTGTGGAGAATTCATGGCTTAGCACACCGTAGATCCGGCTGTGGAAAACAGTCATCTGCCCGGTCAGCCTGTCCATGAATTGTACGATGTCATCCCTGTCTCCCGCACGGAAATTAAGTACGACACAGAGCGTTTCCTCACGAAGCAGCACCGCAATATATGCATATTTGCAGTCCTTCATATAATCCATTGCTTTTTCATACAGGATAGATGAAATATCCTGGCCTTTTAAATTTCTCTGGCGGATACACATGCCAAATACCCGGTAAAATGTATAAGGAAAGCGTTCCACAATCTCAGGTCCTGCAAACTCTTCTGAATTGCCCATTAAGTAATCCTCCAGGCTTTTCTCAAGACTTACGCCCTCTTCCTTCATCAGAATCATACCTGGTATTCTCATTGCCGTTGTCTTTAAAACTCCAAGCAATTCCTGAGGATTTAAAGTGGGCTTCAAAACATAGTCCACAGCACCATTTTGCAGAGCGCCCTTTACATAATTAAAATTATCGTAGCTGCTAAGGATAATAATCTGGATTTCCGGATAGATTTTCTGAACTACTTTGGAAAAATCAACCCCATCCATCTGGGGCATAACAATATCACATAATACAATATGGGGATGCAGGCTTGCCAGAAGTTCCAGCCCCTCTTTACCATTTGCGGCCTCCCCGACGATCTGAAAGCCCTGTCTCTCCCAGTCCAGCATATGCTTAATACCCTGACGCATGATATATTCATCGTCTATAATTAAGATTTTGCAGTAATCATTCACAACTTTCCCCCCTGTAAATGAAAGCGCCCTCCCATTCATTAACACAGGGTGACGCTATCATGTTTATTTAAAACTATTTCAGTATAATATATAAAACCATAAAAATGAATATGTATTTATCATTTGATTTGATTTTATGGAGTCTAAGAGTTGATCATCCTTTTACGGAGCCTGTCATACCTGCAACAAACTGCTTCTGCATCAGGAAGAAGATCAATGCGGTTGGAATTGTTGCTATGACAACTGCGGTCATCATCATTCCATAATCAGGCGTATAAGAAGAACCCATTGCAGATATGATCAGCGGCAGTGTTCTGTTCTCGCCTTTTAAAGCAATTAACGGCCACAGGTAATTGTTCCAGCTTGTCATAAAGGTTACTACAACAGCAGCTGCATAAGTAGATTTCATGGTTGGCATATATATTTTTGTGAAAATGCCCATTTCACCCAAACCGTCAATTCTGGCTGCTTCCACAAGTTCCTTTGGAAATGTCTTGGTATTCTGACGGAAAAAGAAGATCAGGAAAGCCGTTGCCACTGCAATGATAATAACCGACCCCGATGTATTAAGTGCCAGAAATTTCAGTACCGGAATATTTTTGAAATTGGAAAACAAACGGAATAACGGAACCATAAGCGCTGCAAAAGGAACCATCATGGACAGGAGGATAAAATTAAAAATCCGGTCTCTTACTTTTGACTTGTATATCTCAAATGCATATCCCGCTGCAGACGATACGATCATTGCAACTGCAGTAGTTACAACTGCAATTATGAGAGAATTTTTAAAAGACGTTAAGTAATTCAAATCCGATTGAAGGACCGCTTTTAAATTTTCAAAAAAATAGCTGCCAGGCATTAAGGTTCCTTTTGTTACATCCACTGATTTATTAGTTGCTGCTATTATCATCCAAAAAAACGGGAAAATGGATACAATAGACAAAATGCTGAGAATTACATATTCAATACTTCTGATTACCTTTGATCTTTTACTCATTCTTTATCGTCACCTACTTTCATCTGAATTATGGACAAGATTACAATTAATAACACGATTACATAGGATACTGCCGCTGCATATCCAAAGTTTGGCTGATATTTAAATAACAGGTTGTAAATATACTGGGAAATGGTAATGGTGGCATTTGCCGGACCGCCGTTTGTAATATTTACCGTCTCATCAAAGAGCTGCAGTGTACCGATCGTAGAGTTAATCGTTGTAAATAAAATAATTGGTTTTAACAGCGGTAAAGTAATGGATTTAAATTTCTGGAATCCGCCTGCGCCATCAATTGCTGCCGCTTCATAAATCGAATCGTCTATTCCCTGAAGTCCAGACAGATAGAATACCATATTATAACCGGTCCATCTCCAGGTAATGGCGATGATAATCAGGACCTTGGCAAATACCGGGTGGGTAATCCAGGATATGGGTTCTGATATAAAATGCAGATTCATGAGCATGATATTGACAAAGCCGTCTGTTGCAAATAAACTTTTAAATATAATGGAATATGCTACCAGGGAAGTAACACAGGGAAGGAAAATTGCAGTTCTGAAAAAACCTCTTCCTTTTAATTTTTTATCATTGAGCATTGACGAAATCACCAGGGCCAGAATAATCATAACCGGCACCTGAATGACCAGATACATCACTGTATTGCACAATGCCTTGACAAATGTAGAGTCTGTCAGCAGCCGCTTGTAGTTCGCCGCTCCTGCAAATCTTAAATTGTTTCCCATTCCGGTCTGCAGAGAAGTAACAAATGCCTGCACCATCGGATAGAATACGAATGCCGCTAATAGAATTACGCTGGGAATAATAAATGCCCAGGATCTTCTGTCAATTTTTTTCTTCATGACCTTCTACCTTCCTGAAAATGGGGTGCTGAACGATGCAGCACCCCACTCTACCTTCTTTATTATTGTGCTACTGCTGCTTCTGCCTGAGTCTGGTAATCAGACAATGTGGAATCTATATCTGCTCCTGATACAATAGCCTGAAGTGCTTCTGTCATGATATCTTCCAGTGCATAGGTATGCAGGCCGTAGTTAACAGATGGTACTTCCTGTGTCCATTTGGAGAAATCTTTGAATATTTCCTGTCCGCCAAAGAAATCGCTTCCCTTGGAGTAGTTTTCTGCTGACTCTGCAGCGTCTAAAGTACTAACCAGGGTAATGTCAGCTGCCAGCTGGTTCATTAAGTCAACATTAGATGCAAATGTTTCTTTCAGGAAATCTTTTGCTGCCTGCTCGTTGCCTACATTTTTCAGAACATACCAGCCTGCACCTCCGATAGAAGAAGCATTTACAGATTCTGCATTTGCATCCATTTTCGGGAATGGTGCCACTGCCCATTTGCCACTCTGGTCTTCTGCCTTCTGGATGGAAGGAGCAATCCAGCATCCGGTTACTACGGAAGCTACTTCACCGTTATTGAAGGATCCTACGAACTGATCCCAGTCTGCAGTCTGTTTTGTAATTCCGGCTTCAACCAGCTTTTTGTAAACGCCAATTGCATCTTTTAACCCTTGGTTATCCTTGAAATCAACTTTGCCTTCTGCATCTGTATACCAGGTTCCGGCACTCTGCATCATCATACGGATCTGTCCAATATCACTTGGATCAATGGTACACATATCTACGCCGCATTTTTCTTTAACTGCTTTACCGATTTCAATATATTTATCCCAGGTCAGATTCTGCATATCTTCCTTTGTATAACCTGCCTGCTCGATCAGGTCTGTACGGTAAAAAGTAGCTGCCACACCGGAATCAAATGGTATACCCAGCATTTTTCCATCCATCTGGTTCACACCTGTTTTATAAGCCGCGAAGTCTTCCGGGCTTGCAACATCTGTCAGATCAGCAAATTCATCCGGATAAGATGTGAGATAACCCTGAATCTTATAATCTTCAATCAGCACAATATCAGGAAGTCCGTCATAAGTTCCGGCTGAAAGGCTGGTATTAAGCTGCGCTACGATATCATCCTGTGCCATAGTTACAACTTCTACTTCTGCATCCGGATGGCTCTTCTGGTAAATTTCTTTTGCCTGATTGGCAGCCACAATATTAAATGACTCGTCCCATGCCCAAATTGTAATTTTGCTTTCTTCTCCTGATGCAGCCTGGGTATCTCCTGCCGTCTCACCTGCAGTCTCCGTATCATTTGCTGCTTCTGTAGTTGCGGCTGAAGTCTCTGCTGTTGTTTCCTCTGCTGCCGTGGTTCCGGCTTCCGTTCCCTTTGTCTCAGCTCCGCTTCCTGAACATCCAGCCAGGCTGAGTACCATAGTTCCTGCTAATAATGCTGCTAAAACTTTCTTCTTCATTTCATATCCTCCTGATTTTATTTGGTTTTTTTGTCTTTGTTTATGTTAGTATTTTAGCATAGGAAATTTGTGAACCCATAGTATTAACTTTATATATATTTTCAAAATTTTAAGTTACTTTTATAAATTCTTGTACTTTTTTGTGATATCTGGATTATTTTGCACTATCCAAAGATTTTAAAAAAGACTTTAAAAAACTCTAATACCGAAAAATGGGGCGGACAGGTGCAGGAATAAATTTTTAAGCTGGCTCTGGCGCCCTTTCATAGACGTTACCATCAGGTAGGTGTATAATAAAAGTTAAATGAATATTTCAAATTTACTGACGGAATGGTATCACCTGACCTGCATATTGGATTGGAACAAAAAAGCTTAAATTTATACAATAAACGTGTACAAAAGTACATCGCAGCAGTTTACGATGTGCTGTTCATTGGATAGGAAAAAATATGTGATATGAAACGAGGGGATCATCAAATGAAAAAGAAATATGCTGTCTTACTGACGTTGTGCTTCTGTATCACTGCTTCAACCGGCTGCCGTACCTTCTCCGGCCGTGTATCGGGATCAGAATCGGGATCAAATTCGCCGGCTGAATCTACGGTTACCACAAATGATACTGATGTGAAGTCGGATAGGAATCGAGAGCACAGCAAAGACAATGCCAATGTCAATGAATCCGAAACCAGTGATTCTCTGCCCTCCAATATATTGGACTCCTATTACTCGGCGCAGAATACACCGGTATATGAATATTTCCAGCATAAAAGGATTCAAAAATTTCTGGCCATGTGGGTTGATGCTGCAACAGGAGATATGGAAAATACAAACTGGAAATTCGACAACTTTACCGATTATAAAATATGGAATCATGATATGCAGCAAATCCGCCCGGATCAGCTATTATACAGTTGTACTTTTTCCAACGGGGTTGACAGAAACGGCTATGTTGTCTTTTCCTATGATGATGAAGGTCCCAGTATTCAAAATTATGGTGTAACCGAAACCACTCCGTATGTATATGATTTAAAATCCAATAATGCTGCAATTTTACAGAGTATGAAAGAGACAGACCTGGACTTATCCACTGGGAAAGCTTCCCGTATATCCTGGTTTGATGATAAAAAGAAGCGCAGCGATCAGGCTGTTTTATTTACAGATGACAAAGGCAGCAATTATATCTGTACCTATGGAGATTCTGAATTTGATGTCTTTGAAGTGA
Source organism: Clostridiales bacterium (assembly GCA_018365455.1). Taxonomy (GTDB): domain Bacteria; phylum Bacillota; class Clostridia; order Lachnospirales; family Lachnospiraceae; genus Robinsoniella. The sequence continues at coordinate 60,084 of JAGZJZ010000020.1, read as the reverse complement.
AACGCTAATTTTTCCCTTGAAAAGGAGGCTCCCTATGAAAAAAGAATCCAATGACCACCGGGTAAGGATTACAAAGCTTTTAATACGCAGATCTTTTACGGATCTGCTGAAAACAAAACCCATACAAAGTATCTCCGTAAAAGAACTCAGTGACCGTGCCGGAATTAACCGGGGCACATTTTACAGCCATTACCAGGATATCTATGCCCTTTTGGAAGAGATTGAAAATGATATGCTGATTGAATTTTCCCAGGCACTGGAACCGCTCCTGAACGACAGCACGAAAAAGGGAAACCTTGCAGATATCTGTAATGGAATCTTTTACTGTCTTAAGAAAAACTCGGATATGTGTACTTTTATGGTGGGTGATTATAACGATAAGGAACTAATGGCAAAACTGTTAGATACCGGTAAGGAATTCTGTATCAATACCTATCACAGCCTCTTTCCCAACGCTACGATTAAGCAGATTGAATACTTTTATTCCTTTGTCAGTACAGGCTGTATCGGTCTCATTCGAAAATGGATAGAGGAAGGAATGGTTCTCCCTACAGAAGAAATTGCCAGAATGGCTGAAAGTATGATAATGAGCGGTATTGGATATTTGGAGAATCCGCTTTAGAGCAAACTCTTTATATGTATTTTATATAAATGTATTATATTGGGGTTTTGCTGATTAAGGACGCTTTTAGAATATAGGTAGTGTACGAAAAGATGGGTGTGGGAAACTGATATGGACTCTGTCAGCTGGCCGAAGAACTGGCATTCCAAATTGTCAATCTTACCTTCCGCTGCAATAAAATGCGGGTTGGACTTCTAAAACCACTGTTTCACAGTGGAGAACGGTCTATAAAATGGGCAGATTTCTCCACCGCCAGATTGTGTGAAAAGATCTGCCGGGATACCTGCGACTGCTATGCTTCTATAAGCGAAAACGCCTCTACGGTGCATGACCTGTCTGCTTCCTACATATACTGCCTGCAATCTGCCGAACGCAAAGAAATCATGCAGAATCTGTTTCAGAAAGATACCATTGTACAACTTGAAAAAGATACCCCCTATATCTTCGACTATTCCAGTCTGGCTAATATAATTGAAGCACGTGACAGTACCTCTCTTCTGGAGCTGCTTCGCCAGTACTTTGCCGAAATGCTCCGACAGGACAACAACAACAGCCTGGAAAATATCAAATATCAACTGATTGAGTTTATTATCTGTTCCATGCAGGAACTAAAGTCTTCTCTTTTCTCCAGCGCAAATATTGACATCCAAAAAAAAGAGGCCTTCCGTATTATTGGATCGGCACACTCTCTTTCAGAACTGGAAGAAAAACTATTTCATTTATTTACCAGCCTTATGGATCAGCTTGACGAGAACACTAACCCAACCTATTCGTTCCTGATTCAAAATGCTCTCAGCTATGTACGCAATAACTATCAGGATATCAATCTTTCCCTGAAAACTCTTGCAATACAGTTAAATGTAAACGCCGCCTACTTGGGCCGCCAATTTGCAATAGAGACCAGCGAGTATTTTTCCGATTACTTAAACCGTATTCGCATTGCCAAAGCAATCCACCTTTTAAAAAGCAGCTCCCACAAGACAGCATCCATTGCAGAATCTGTTGGGTTTGCAAATATTACCTACTTCTTTACCATTTTCAAAAAGACCACAGGAAAAAGACCCGGAGACTTTCGTAAAAGCTGATTTTTATCTGGTCACAAACAATAGAAAGCACGCTTGAGCCAACTTTCTATGTTAATGAATAAAAGGCTCCCTGCCGCATCATAAGCAGGGAACCTCTTATTCATTTCATTAACAAAAATGTATGACATTATTCTTCAAAAGAAACCTCTGTATGATACAATGATTTCTCATCCAGATATTGCATGAAAGTCTTGTTTTTTTTCTTTTCCTCATAATCAGGAGACCAGTAATACCCCTTAATCTCGTCCATATACTGTATATAGTCACAGATATAGATATGAACTGTGCTGGTATCCCTGCCATAGAGCTGATAAGTGTCTGTGGTACTACCCTGATAATCCATCAAATCCCCATCTTTATCTAACATAACCAGAAAATAGTCATAGTTTAGTTTATCTGAAGGAATGATCATCTCAGCTGTTATTTCATACGGTGTTTTTTCTATTTTGGAGATGCCAAGACCATTCTCATTGGTATCGTTAAGTTCTATGGTCCTGGTTCTGGAGGTATCCAGGGCGACGTCAAACTGGAAATCCCAATTTCCTTCATATTTCTTAACCAGATTCTCATATACTACTCCGCTGTCTCCTTCCGGGAAAGTAACTGTTTTTTCTTCTGTCTCGAATAATTCTCCGAAAATACTGGTGATATTTAAACTATAAGTAAAATTATCCGGAATCGGAATCGGTTTGCCGATATCCGGGAACTTCTCCTTTAATTTCAGATTATACTCATCGACTTTTGCCGCAGCTTCATCGGTAGACATATCATCTTTCCAGTAATCATTAATATCAAGCCCTGTAGCCGCAATTTCCTCATCTGTAGGATAATAAGAAAATTGATCCAGTGGTACGCGGTAGATTCCCGCAAATGTATGATTGTCAATAAACTGACCCTCTATATACAGTTCAGGCCCCACATCCATATCCGAGAAACTAAAACTTGCAGTTCCGTTCAAAGCTAACATATCATAATCCAAAATATAGCCATCCATATTTTTTGTTTTCATAAAATCCTGAGGGAACTCTTCCTCATTTTTAACACTCATAGCCAGATATAAAGCCTTTGTACTATAATATACCTCGGAAACCGTAACCGTTAGCCCATTTGAAGTTTTTACATATTTACTTTCCTCAGCAGCCTGTTCCTGTACTCCATCCTGTTTCTCTTTTGCTGCTCCTGTTTCATTAATTTCTGTATCAGCTAAGGTATCATCCGTGCCTTCCGTCACCAAAACCTGTGCCGTGGAACTAAAATCACCCTTATAGCTTACCGTAGACTCCACCCGTTCAAATATATGCCCGATTAAAGGGATTTTAGCTGCCAGGGCAGGATTAGATACGCAGAACAAAGAAAATACGGCTACAGCGGCAGCAATGCCCGTTGTCGTTGTAATAAATTTCTTTCTCCGCTGTCTTTTTTTTATTTTTACAGCCCTTAGTACACCTTTATCAATCACATCATCTATATTTTCCGGTATTGGAATCTTATCAAACTCATTTTTATTAAGCATAGATATACCCCTCTTTCAAAATTGTGCGCAGTTTCTTTTTTGCCTTTGACAGTTCTGATTTAACAGTCCCCTCAGGCTTTGAAGACATCTTAGAGATTTCAGATATCGTCAGTCCTTCAAAATACTTTAATACAATCAGCGTCCGGTATGGCTCGTCCAGCTGTCTTACCGCATCGTGAAGATCCATTTTCTCTTCCTGGGAAATACCGCTGTCCATCTGATTCTCCACCGCCGGTATCTCATCCTGGGCATAAGAAATTATTTTGGATGATTTCCGATACATTTGCATAGCACAGTTATATAGTATTCTGGTTATCCAGGTCTTAAAATACTGAGGTTCTCTTAGATTATGAATAGCCAGCAATCCCTGAACGGTCGCCTCCTGAAGAACATCCAATGCCAGATCCTGGTTTTTCACATAGGAAAATGCTGTCCGGTAAAGATATTCTTTATGAAATTTAATTAACTCTCCATAAGCCTGAGTATTGCCCTTTTTTGCCTTTCGGACAAGCACCAGATCTTCTGCCCGCATATTCTCCATTTTTATCTCATTCCTTTCGCTTCATCCTTTTTATAACAGTATGTTGATGGATGTCTGTTATTGGCGGACTATTTTATTGTTTCTTATTATTATTTTTATTATTGTTGCTTGTATGAATAATTTGCTTAGTTGCTTATCAAGACAGATTAGCATTATTGCCTTTCATGAAAGATTTGCTTAGTTGCCTACCATGTCAATTTAGCTTTTTTGCCTTTCATAAAGATTCGCTTGGTTGTCTACCATGACAATTTAGCTTTTTTTCTTTTACAAAAATTCGCTTGGTTGCCTACCATGTCAATTTAGCTTTTTTGCTTTCACAAAAATTCGCTCGGTTGCCTACCATGTCAATTTAGCTTTTTTGCTTTCACAAATTCGCTCGGTTGCCTACCATGACAATTTAGCTTTTTTACCTTTTACAAATTTTCGCTTGATTGTCTAACTGTATTTTTTACTTTTTTAATGATGTGCACATTAATTAGATGCTTTGCGTGAGAAAAAGGTTGCATCTTTTTTTTGATTTAGCAAAATAAATTTTATTTGTCCAGTTCAGGCTATCTGAACTCAAGATGTCCTCCTTTTTATAAATGACTTTATTAAAAATCAAATATATTAAAAAACAATATTTTTTCCTTTGCCACATATAGTATGTGGAAATTTATCTTCCAATAAATAATAGAGTTGATTTTTACACACTTACAAATACACAAAAAAACAGAGATTCCTATATATCAGGAACCTCTGTTTAAACTTTTACTTAACGTCCCCTGCAGGAATCGAACCTGCACTTAATCCTTAGGAGGGATTCGTAATATCCATTTTACTAAGGGGACAAGGATAAAAGTTACTTTATAAATATTACACTTTTTAGACTAAAAAGTCAAGTGAATTTAACCATTTACTAAAAAAACAGCCATTGCCTGTAATTGCACAACAGCTGTTTTAATATTTATTTATTCAGGGAAGTTCAAATGACCCTGAAGCCAAATTACACCTTTAAATCTTCTACCTTCTTCGGGTACTCCCAATAAATCTTTTTCATTTATACAGATATCAAATACCATCTCATTACACAATATTTTCATCTGATATATTTCTTCCTGGCTCAATGTATTTTTGACCTTATTACAGGTTTTAATTTCACCCATGATATGATACTGATCGCATTCCATACCATAAGGCATAAAGAATGTATCAACAATGGTAAATACATCTTCCTGCATAATCCGTCTGGATATCATCGTATAAGTATCTATATCTTCTAATGTCAGACTTTCAATAGCATCTTCATCACCATTTCTTGCTGCCGCAATTAAATGATTCCGATTTTTTGTAGCCTCTTTATCCGTATCAATCTGCTGTTCACTTTTTTCAATCGGAAGTAAGATCTTTCCTTTCGTGGATAAACCTGAAAATGTAGTACTTATATTCTGACCGCTTAATTTATTTAAGCTGGCCTGCATCTTATAATCTGCAGCATTTTGGAGATAAAAAATCAAAGAAACTCCTACTCTTACATCTTCACATACACCTGCAAAGGATTCTTTTCCTACATGCTTTTCAATTACCAGATCTTCATCGCTGGTAATCCCGGTTCCTCTGAAATATGGAAAATAATATTCCTGATGGAACCCCTGCTCATCTAATTCCCCGCAAACTGTAATGCCTATATCCTGGCCAAAATCTTTTGACATCTCAATAAATGCACCTTCATTTTCATCTACCACTTGCTTTTTTTCATAATTTTCACAGATGTCTTTAACGATCTGATCCACTTCTTTTCTCTTCTCCAGGTTGCTAAAACCGATTGCCCTTAAATAACTGTGCACTACATTCACCTCCTTACAATCAATATATTGTGACCATGATCTTTTAACTGACTTATCTTTTGTTCTGAATTATTTAATAACACTCATACCACCCATATATGGACGTAACGCTTCCGGTATGCGAATACTTCCATCTTCATTTAAATTGTTCTCAAGGAATGCAATCAACATTCTCGGCGGTGCAACAACTGTATTATTCAGTGTATGCGCCAAGTACTTGCCACTTTCCCCATTTACACGTATTTTTAATCTTCTTGCCTGTGCATCCCCTAAATTGGAACAACTGCCAACCTCAAAATATTTTTTCTGTCTTGGTGACCAAGCTTCTACGTCAATAGATTTTACTTTCAGATCTGCCAGGTCTCCGGAACAACATTCCAAAGTACGAACAGGGATGTCCATAGAACGGAACAAATCAACTGTATTCTGCCACAGTTTTTCAAACCAATCCATACTGTCTTCAGGCTTACATACTACAATCATTTCCTGTTTTTCAAACTGATGAATACGGTATACGCCTCTTTCTTCAATACCATGAGCTCCTTTTTCTTTACGGAAACATGGTGAGTAGCTTGTCATAGTCTTTGGCAGCTGTTCTTCCGGAATGATTGTATCAATAAACTTACCAATCATGGAATGCTCACTTGTACCAATCAGATAAAGGTCTTCCCCTTCTATTTTATACATCATAGCTTCCATTTCTGCAAAGCTCATAACACCGGTCACTACATCGCTTCGAATCATAAATGGAGGAATACAGTAAGTAAACCCACGGTTAATCATAAAATCACGTGCGTAAGAAATAACAGCTGAATGAAGTCTTGCAATATCACCCATCAAATAATAGAATCCATTACCTGCTACCTTTCTGGCACTGTCCAGATCAATACCGTCAAATTTTTCCATTATTTCTGTATGATACGGAATTTCAAATTCAGGTACAAAAGGTTCACCATATTTTTGTACTTCTACATTTTCACTGTCATCTTTTCCGATTGGTACTGAAGCATCAATGATGTTTGGTATTATCATCATTATTTTTTTAAGATCTTCTTCAACATTTCTTTCTTTTTCGGATAACTCATTCAATCTTTCTGCCTGAGAAGCCACCTGTTTTTTTACCTCTTCTGCTTCTTCTTTCTTTCCCTGAGCCATTAATCCACCTATTTGTTTGGAAAGTTTATTACGTTCAGCTCTTAAAGATTCTACTTCTTTTTTTATATCTCTGTTTTCCTGATCAAGTCTTAAAACTTCGTCTACCTTTTCAAGTTTATAATCCTGGAACTTATTACGGATATTTTGTTTTACAACTTCCGGATTTTCTCTTAAAAATTTTATATCTAACATGTTTTAATGTCCTCTCTTCTATCTTAATTTTACTATTAAATCCCTGTTATATTAAATTTCTACCTTATATAATAACCTATTTTTCATCATTCGTAAAGGGTCAAAAAAAAGCAGATTATTTACATAATAACTGCTTTTTCGATGACAATTTTATATTTCCGTATGGGCATTTACTGCTTGTCTTAGTGCTTCTTTTTCTTCTTCACCAAGTACTATATAGGATTCACCTTTAACAATTTCTTTGATATAGGTGTAACATCCTTCTCTGCTGTGGATTGCATTAATAACAAGTCCATTATTGTCCTTATCTAACATCGCCAGAGCAAAACTTAATTTTCCTCCAACTTCCTTAAATGCATCGTATTTCACAATCGCGGTCTTATTTAAAGTCTTATTTTGTATTTCTTTAATCTGCTTTATTTCCTCCATATGATTTTTACTGGATTCCATAAGCATATCAATATCATTTATATTGTGAAGGATGGTTTTCTCTAATGATATTCCATCTTTCCCCTTCATGAAAGTTTTATACTTTTTCATAAAACGATCCATTTTAAATGAATTTTTTATCTGGAATACAAACAGGATGATTATCATGATCATCATAAGAATTAAAATAATCCCCGGATCGATTCCTAAAGCATTGATGATTTTACTTTCCATTTAATAGCTCCCCTATCTGATTGATTCTAACATTTCTACGATACGTTCAAGTTCTTCATTCGAGTAGTATTCTATTTGTATCTTACCTTTATTATTTGCTTTGTGATCAACAATTACTTTTGTACCCAGGATTGCTTTGATTTTTTCTTCTATATCTTTATATATAAGACTGTTAACAGTATTCTTGTCCTCTTTTACCTTATCTGTTTTCTCTAACTGAATGGATTTCATCAGTTTTTCCGTCTCACGTACACTTAGCTTTTCATCAAATATCCTATTTGCAACTGTATACTGTAATTCCTTATCCTCTATGGATAACAGAGCCCTTGCGTGTCCGGTGGAAATCATGTCATCAATAACCATCTGTTGAACGCGCTCATCTAATTTTAGTAAGCGCATGGAATTTGTCACCGCTGTTCGGCTTTTGGATACTCTTTCGGCAACCTCATCCTGCTTTAAACTAAATTCGTTCAGTAATCGTTTGTATGCATGAGCTTCTTCTATTGGATTTAAATCTTCTCTTTGAATATTTTCAATTAAAGATATTTCTACTCGTTCCTGACTTGTATAGTCTTTGATAATTACTGGAACCTCTTTTAGTCCGGCTATCTTAGCAGCTCTCCAGCGGCGCTCACCTGCTATTATTTCATAGTAATCACCCCTTTTTTGAACAATTAGGGGTTGTATCACGCCAAACTGTTTGATTGACTCTGCAAGTTCTAAAAGTGCATCTTCGTCAAACTTTTTACGAGGCTGTTCTCTATTTGGTTCTATTTCTGTAATTTTAATTTTTATTTCTTCCTGTTTAACTACTGTCTTTATTTGTTGCTTTTCTTCTTTTACTTCTTTGACCATAGTTTTTGGAGAGGAACTATGTGTCGGTATTAACGAATCCAGTCCTTTTCCTAAACCAGTTTTTTTTGCTACCATTCTTCTTCTCCTCTATGTATCACTTCTTCTGCCAATAGTTTATAACTTTCGGCTCCAGTTGATCTGGAATCATATATGTTAATTGGCATTCCATGACTTGGTGCTTCTGCAAGACGTATGTTTCGTGGAATAATCGTTTTATAAATTGTTTGATTTAGGTTATTCTTAACATTTTCCACTACCTGTAATGAAAGATTTGTACGCGCATCGTACATGGTAAATACTACACCTTCCATTTCAAGATCCGGATTTAATCTTTCTCTTACTAAATTTATGGTATGCATTAATTGAGTCAACCCTTCCAATGCATAGTACTCACATTGAATCGGCACTAAAACAGTATCTGATGCACACATAGAATTTATTGTAAGCATACTAAGAGATGGAGGACAGTCAATGATAATAAAATCATAATTAGCCTTTACCTTAGCCACTTCTTTTTTTAGTATATATTCTTTTTCTTCAATATCAATCAGTTCGATCTCCGCAGCAGCCAAATTTATATTAGAAGGCAACAAACTAAGATTTTCATATACATCTTTTATCATACAATCTTCTATTGTACATTGTCCTAATAACAATTCATATACTGTATTTTCCGCATCCTCTTTTTCAACGCCAATACCACTAGTAGCGTTTCCCTGAGGATCCATATCTATGATTAAAACTTTTTGACCTAATTCTGCCAAGGAAGCAGATAAATTAATGGCCGTAGTAGTTTTCCCTACGCCGCCCTTTTGATTAGCAACTACGATCGTTCTTCCCATAATTTAATCCCTTTCTAAATTTATACTTTTTCATTATAGCACTTATCGAAATGATAATCTATAAAAATGTTTCACGTGAAACATCATTTATGTAAAATTTAAGATTTCAATGTTTCACGTGAAACATTGAAATCATATTAAACAAGGTTTTCCAACACATATTTTAGATTTTTTAATTCTAAATTACATTCTTCCTTATTTGTAAGTAATAACTTTTGGCATAACTCTATTTTTGATATTAATTTTTGCATATCATCACTTCGTATTACCTTATCACCTGTCTTCCGCCCTTTAGATCTACTGCTTAAAAACTTATTTTCCAATGAACTGTCCGTTGCTTTCCCAAAGTTTACTACATCATGTACCTCATTACCCATAACTGAATTTTTTTTATCCGAACCTTCTATAATATTTATAAATCGGTTGCCACCATTATCATCTTTACTTACGATCTCTTGACTTTCAACACTATCATATACTTTATTTTCACTGCTATCTATATTTATATTATTAGCATCTTCTTCCCCGTCTATACTTTTACCTTCCATAATATTTATAAAGGAACTTACAGGGGTTTCCACTAGACTTTTTTTCTCTAACACATTTTTTATTTCTCGTCTATCCCTGGAGTTTTCTGAGTTATAATCTAATTTTAAATTTGGATTAAGTCCAGTTCTTACAACCCTTGAACTTGTACTTCCCTTTTTATGTGCCAAAGCATCAAAAAATTTACCGGTATTTCCGTTTGTTTTTATTTTAATAGTTCCTTTTTCATTCCAATTTTTTATTTTTTTTTCGTCCATAATCAGGTCGGGTTTATCGGACGTTGATTCTTCACTGTTACACTTAATAATACTCTCATGATTTTGGATATTATTTAATTCATCCATGCATTGTTGTTGTAAATCATTTTTTCTATCTTCATCTTGTTCGCTGCTTTTACTGTTTACATTCTCATATATATCATTTTTTCCATCTATCGTATTTTCTTTAACACCTTTACTTTCTAATTGCTTCTCTTCTGCCTCCTGGAACATTTTTTCTAATTCCATTTTTTGTTCCAATAAACGGTTCATTTTCCCTTTAACTGTTTCACGTTCCTGAACAAGATCCTGCAGCTTTCTGTCATATTCTACTATACTGTTTTTCGTTGAATACTTTATACTTCGTGGTGAAAAAATAACAAAATCAATATCATCATCTTCCTGCAATCTTCTTATATGCTCATTAATTTCGCCTTCACTTTTGCGAATAGTTTTATACTCTCTATCTAATATTTCATATTGTAGTTTATTTGTTCTCAGCTTATCTTCAATGTATTCCTTTATCATTATTTTTCCTTCTTACAATTTCATCTATTTTTAAAAATACTAATTATTTATTACTTTCTATATACTATCATATACTAATTTCCGACATTAGGAAAGCAATTTTTGACATTCCCTTAAATTGCTTTTTTACTAAAACATATTACTTTAAAAGGGCATTACCAGAAAAAAAGAATTGTAAGTCTATGCAATATAGATTATAATATAGATAAGGTTTGCGTGGTTGAATAATCACGATTTTGTTTAGAAAGGGGTTACAGCATTATGAAACACAAAATAAAAACTACGATTCTACTCACCACTTTTGCAATTGCTGTCATGCACATTATTAATAAATGTATAGCCTCAGCCGCTGTAATAAAAAATATGTTAAACGCAAATACAGGGAACTTTTTTGAGTGGCGATTTGGTAATATATTTTATACCAAAACCGGTCATGGAAACCCTTTACTTTTAATCCATGATCTTACACCATATTCATCCTCTTATGAATGGAACGAAGTAGTTCGTAAATTGTCAAAAAACCATACCGTATATGCTATAGACTTATTAGGGTGTGGTCGGTCCGATAAGCCTAATTTAACATACACAAACTTTTTATATGTTCAATTAGTTACTGATTTTATTAAAAAAGTAATTGGTCAGAAAACGGATGTTGCTGCAACCGGAATTTCATCTTCTTTTGTAGTAATGGCGTGCCATAATGATTCAGAATTGTTTAATAAAATATTTATGATAAACCCGGAAAAACTTTCTAAATTAAATAGTATTCCCGGAAAACGCTCTAAGGTGACTAAAGTATTAATGGACCTTCCCATTATTGGTACCACGGTTTATAACATGATAATTAACAGATCAAATTTGGAATATCGCTTTACAGAAGAATATATATATAATCCTTTCCGTTTGAAAGGAAAATATATTGACGTATATTATGAAGCAGCTCATTTAAAAGACAGCGGCGGAAAATATTTGCTTAGCAGCCTGAACGGTCTATATTTGAATGTAAATATTGCACACGCACTTAAGGAAATTAATAATAGCATATTTATTATTGCCGGCAACAAATGTCAGGATATGGACAGTATTGTTGAAACTTATATGGAAATCAATCCTGCTATTGAAACTGCTTATGTTAATGATACAAAATCTCTTCCCCAAGTGGAATCTGCTGATTGTTTTCTTGAACAATTAAATATATTTCTCTAAAACAAAAAGACAAACAATTATACATGGATTATAATTGTTTGTCTTTTTACTTTGTTCATTTGAACATTTTAATTTGATAAATATACTTGCTTACTGTTTTTATTTTCCTTTTCACGTGAAACATAAATTTCAAAATTGGATATGCTGGAGACAGTTGGCATGCTACTCTTCCTTCGCCCACTCCCTTTTCCCACGCTCATCTTTTTGAAATTCAGGTTGTTGCTATAAAGCTGCTTTTCTCAGCATGGTGGACCCCCTGGACTGTGGCAGGCTGATTTTTTGGAATATAGCATAATGATGTGTGGCATAATATTTACTGAATATTCAATTTATTTAACATAGTTTTCATACAATACTCAAATTAAAACCTTCTAGTTATAGTTAAAATATAAATATATTTTCATATTATTTTCAGAATATTCTATATTTTATAAGAAATAATCATAATTTACATATGATAGTACTATTCCATTTTATTCTGACATCCCTTATATGCAGAAATCATTTTTTCTTGCCCGGCTCAGGTGATTGGCTCTTTTGCAGGCAGTCCTGCTTTTCTGGGGTATTTTCCCGGTGTTTTCTTAACCTTTTCTATAACAATAAGCGAACGTTCAATATCACTGCCAGGAAGAGTAAACTTCACGGTATTATGCATTTTACCGCCCAACAGAAAAACTGCATTTTTTGCATTCGCTAACTCTTCTTCTATATTACCCGATTTATAAGAAATAAACTTTCCATGTAACATTGTATATGGTATACAATATTCAGACAAAGATGAAAGATTTGCAACTGCTCTGGAAACACAGAGATCAAACATTTCCCGGTATTCTTTCTGCTTTGCGAAATCTTCTGCCCTGCCATGAATGGCAGTTATTCCTGATAAATCTAACTTTTCGATTACTTCGTTTAAGAACTTTATTCTTTTATTTAATGAATCCAGAAGCACAACTTCTAAGTGGGGGAATACTATCTTAATTGGAATGCCCGGAAACCCCGCTCCTGTGCCCATATCCAGGACTTTTTTGCATTGCCCCATATCTGCTGCCCTGACGATGGATAAGCTGTCTACAAAGTGTTTCTGCATGACCTCGTCGTACTCTGTAATCCCGGTAAGATTCATTACCTTATTCCACTCTACCAATAACTCGTAATATGTCTCAAACTGATCGATCTGGTTATCCGTCAGCTGTATTCCCAACTCCATACATCCACTGACCAGCACATTATTCTTCTCCGCCATTATGACCTCCTGCCGTATTGTTCCATATATATTAACAGCACAGAAATATCTGCCGGTGTTACACCGGATATTCTGGATGCCTGCCCAATTGACATTGGCATATATAGTTTTAATTTTTGTTTTGCTTCTATTCGAAGACCGCTGATATCATCATAATCAATATTTTCCGGTATCTTTTTGCTTTCCAGCTTTTTAAACTGAGATACCTGTTTTAACTGGCGTTTAATGTATCCTTCATACTTAATATTAATATTAACCTGTTCCTGAACACTTTCCGACAGCTGCGGACGGGCATCATCTATTTTACTTAGCATTTCATAAGTCAACTCCGGCCTTCTGATCAATTCACCCAGAGTAGTTCCAGTCTTTAAAATGGTGCTGTTATGTGCTTCAAGAAAACTTTGAACCTCTTTAGACGCCCCAATATTTGTATGCTCTACTCTTTTCGTCTCCTCCACAATTTGTCTTTCTTTCTCTAACAAAGCATTATAATCCTCTTCCGAGATTAAACCTGCTTCATACCCCTTTTTTCTCAGCCGCAGATCTGCATTATCCTGTCTGAGCAGGAGACGGTACTCTGAACGGGACGTCATCATCCGGTATGGCTCATGGTTCTCCTTTGTTACCAGGTCATCAATTAATACACCAATATAGGATTCTGAACGATCCAGTACCAGCAGCTCTTTGCCAAGTATCTTCAGGCCTGCATTTATCCCTGCTACCAGTCCCTGCGCTGCAGCCTCTTCATACCCCGAACTCCCATTAAACTGTCCGCCGCTGAAAAGCCCTTTTATATTTTTAAATTCCAATGCAGCATTTAACTGTCTCGGATTAATGCAGTCATACTCAATCGCATAGGCATTTCTTACAATATTTGCTTTTTCCAGCCCCGGTACGGTTCTGTACATTGCAATCTGAACATCCTCCGGAAGAGAACTGGACATTCCGCCCACATACATTTCGTTGGTATGAAGTCCTTCCGGCTCAATAAATACCTGATGTCTGTTTTTATCGGAGAATTTAACAACTTTATCTTCGATTGACGGACAATATCTGGGGCCCGTTCCTTCAATCATTCCGGAATATAAAGGGGACCTGTCCAGGTTATTTTTAATGATTTCGTGGGTATTTTCATTCGTGTAAGTAAGCCAACAGGATGCCTGCTCAATCTGAACATCCTCCGGATTGGTAGAAAACGAAAAGGGCACCACTTTCTCATCACCAAACTGCTCTTCCATTTTACTGAAATCAATGGACCGCTTGTCTATTCTGGCCGGTGTTCCTGTTTTAAAGCGAAACATTTCTATTCCGTTTTCCTTCAGGGAATCCGTCAGATAGTTTGCTGCCTGAAGTCCGTTTGGTCCTGTATAATTACTGATATCACCATAAATACAACGGGATTTCAGATATGTTCCAGTACATAAAACACATGCTTTACAGCGGTACACTGCTCCTGAAAAGGTTTTCACCCCGCTGATTTTGCCATCTTCCACCATAATTTCCGTCACTTCCGCCTGCTTAATGGTCAGATGATCCGTATTCTCAAGTATCTTTCTCATTTCACGGCTGTAATCTGCTTTGTCCGCCTGGGCTCTTAGAGAATGTACCGCCGGTCCCTTTGATTTATTTAACATCTTAGACTGTATAAAGGTCTTATCTATATTCCTGCCCATTTCCCCGCCGAGAGCGTCTATTTCCCGTACCAGATGCCCTTTGGAACTGCCTCCGATATTGGGATTACAGGGCATCAGGGCAATGCTGTCTACACTTACTGTAAATACAATTGTCTCAAGGCCCAGTCTTGCACTGGCAAGTGCAGCTTCACATCCGGCATGTCCGGCTCCAACTACAACCACATCCACATTTTCTTCTATGGTATTCATGTTCTATCCTTTCTATTTTCCCATACAAAACTTACTGAATATTTCATTAACCAGATCCTCCCCTACGGATTCTCCGATAATTCCACCCAGTTCTTCGTATGCACTCATCAAATCAATGGAATAAAAATCTTCCGGCATTCCCATTTCAACACTTTCCCTTACCTGCTTTAAGGCTGCAAGGGCATCTGCAAGTGCCGTCTTATGGCGTATATTCGTAATATATACTTCATCATTAAAGGAAATTTCCCCATGGAAAAACATTTCCTTTAAGGTCGTTTCCAGATAATCAATCCCCTTGTTTTCTTTTGCTGAAATGGGAATCACAGGCTTATCAAGTCTTTCTTTTAACATTTCTTCTGAAGTCACCATTGGAAGATCAGTCTTATTTAGAATAATGATCGCTTTTTTATTTCTTAACAATTCTATAATCTCACTGTCATTTTCGTCCAGTTCTGTAGAAGAATCCACCACATAAATAATCAAATCTGCGTCCTTAGCATATTCTTTTGCCCTGGACACCCCGATCTTCTCTACCACATCTTCTGTACTGCGTATTCCCGCTGTATCCACAATGTTAAGACTGATCCCGTGAATTTGTATGGTCTCTTCTAAGGTATCTCTGGTTGTTCCTGCGATATCCGTTACAATCGCCCTGTCCTCTCCTACCAGAATATTTAACAGGGATGACTTTCCTGCATTTGGCTTGCCTACAATTACGGTCCGGATTCCTTCCTTCATCATCTTACCATCTTCTGAGGAAGCAATCAACTTCTCTAATTTACCAATTAGCTGATCATTTACCTTCTGAAGTTCATCCCCATACCCATCCAGGCTGATATGCTCAGGATCATCTAAAGCGGATTCAATAAATGCAATATGGTAAATAATCTGTTCCCGGATTTCCTTAATCGCCTCCATGACGGAACCTCTTAACTGGCTGACCGAACTCTTCAGAGCATATTCGTTTTTTGCATTAATAACATCAATTACCGCCTCTGCCTGGGACAAATCCATTCTTCCGTTTAAAAATGCCCGCTTTGTAAATTCTCCGGGGTCCGCCGGTCTTGCCCCATTTTTAATAACCGTCTCCAGGATCCGTTTCATGGCGTAGACACCGCCGTGGCAGTTGATCTCGATTGTGTCCTCTGCAGTAAAGCTGCGCGGTCCTCTCATCACCATTACCAGGACTTCATCCACCATTTCACTTCCATCCATAATGTATCCGTAATGAATGGTATGGGTCGCCACCTGGGACAGCTTTTTTTTCTTACCTTTTGACTGATAAATACGATCTATAATTTCAAAAACCTCGCTGCCGCTCATTCTGACAATTCCAATCCCGGAAGCCGACATTGCCGTTGAAATGGCCGCAATGGTATCTGCTTTCATGTTCCCTACCTCCTTTTGCCGCATTTACTGCGGCTTTCATAAATGGTGTGCAAGTGTCTTTCTTTCACACTCTCCTCCTTTTGCCGCATTTACTGCGGCTCCATCTCACAATACATAAAAGAGTGCCTTGCAATTTCCCAGCTGATTAACCCTATCCATATTTGGATACACTGAGGAATTGCACGACACCCCCTTATAATAAATTTTTTATTTTTTTAATGTAACAACTACTTTACGATAAGGCTCTTCCCCTTCACTGTGTGTAGTAACATATGGATCATTCTGAAGTGCTGAGTGAATAATTCTTCTCTCATAAGGATTCATTGGCTCTAAAAATACCGGTCGTTTTGTCTTCTTAACCTTAAATGCAATGTTTCGTGCCAGGTTCTCCAATGTCTCTTTTCTTCTGTTTCTGTAATTCTCCGTATCCAGCTTCACACGGGTATAAGAAGCTTTCCCTTTGTTAACCACAAGACTTGTAAGATACTGCAGGGAATCCAGGGTTTGTCCTCTTTTACCAATCAGGACTCCCATATCATCTCCATTTAAATCCACGCTCAGGGTATCATCTGAAAATTCAGCTTTAATTTCCACGTTCATTTCCATTGCCTTAAACACACCCTCTAAAAACTCATATGCAGACTTCTGTGCCTCTTCTTTATTGATGGGTGCTTTGGATACCTTAACCGTTTCTTTTACTTCTCTTACTTCTTCTACAGCTTCTTTTATCTCTTTATAAGCAGATTCTTTCTTAAAACTGTCTTTTTTAAAGGTTTCTTTTCTAACGCTTTCTTGTTTTACACTATCTTTTCGAACGGGTTCTTTCTTTACAGGCTTTTCTTCCTTTTTCACAACGGTTTCCTGCGCTGCATATAAAGGAGTATCTAAAATATCTTCTACAGATTCTTTCTTTCTTGCACGAATGACAGCCGGTTTGCTACCAAACCCCAAAAATCCCGAGCTTCCATTCTCAAGTACTTCATATTCAATATTGTCACTGGATGTTTCCAATTGAATTGATGCTTCAATGATAGCATCCGAAACTGTTTTTGCAGACACTTTAATGTAATCCATAAGAAAACCCTCCTATTTCTTATTCTTCTCATTGTATTGCTGAACCATTCTTGCTTTGGAAGCAATACTTCCAGGTTTTGCATTTGCGGTTTGATTATAATATTCGGTAGATTTCTTGATATCTTCTTCCGACATTTCTTTTTTCACATTAGCCTTTGCACGTGTGGAAGGATGTGAAACAGGTTCATTAATGTTCTTCACATTTATTTTTGCCTGGTTGGATATCTTCTGAGGAGGCAGTCCCATCTTTTCACGTTTCTTATTTTGCTTCTCCAGGTTTTTGGAAATCAGCGCTTCCACATCTACGCTGTCCATGTGTTTGTTAACGATAATCTGTTGAACACTTCTGATTACAGCACCGGCGATCCAGTAGAGTCCCATACCAGCCGGCAGTGTCAGACAGAATACTGCAGACATGATCGGCATAATCATATTCATGGTCTTCATGGAACTTGCCATGGTACCGCCCTGTCCGTTTGCATCCGGCTGCGGCATCAGTTTGGTGTTAAACCACTGAGTTAAACCAGCCAGAACAGGGATTGCAATTGCTCCTATAATAACAAGGACAGCTCCTGTTTTAAGTCCTGTCTGAAGCATACTCATCGGTGCATCTGCGATATTTATGCCAAGGAAATTATTAAAATGGTCTACCTTATCCTGTGTTCCAATTATAAGTTCTTTTATATCAGGAAATTTACTGGCTAAATTTCCCCAGTCATCCGGTTTAAATTTATATAAGGTATCTACGATTGTTTCTGCCTTATATCCGGCACTTTCAAAGTTAATCTGATTCTTAGTTGCTATATCAGTTAAAAATGTCTGCGCTGCAGAATTATTCAGTAACTTCTCCACTAAAGGCATAAATGCATCTTTAATTCCGCCTACATAAGCCGGGATATTCCAGATTACCTTATACAATGCGAATAAGATCGGCATCTGGATCAGGAGCTGCAAACAGCTTCCCATAGGAGATACTCCATACTTTGAGTAAACAGTTTTTGTTTCTTCGTTCATCTTCATCATAGAAGCCTGATCCTGTTTACCTTTATACTTTTTCTGAATCGCCTGAAGTTCAGGGTTCATCTGTGCTGAAAGTTTAGAAAACTTTTGCTGTTTGATCGTAAGCGGCATCAACAGCATATAAATAACAATCGTAAATAAAATAATACAAAGACCAATGTTTTGAATATTGAACAGATTATTCAAGAACAGGTAAATCGCATTCATGATAAAACCTAAAGCAACGGCAACAGGTCCAATAATGAAGGTTGTACTTTTTGTTAACAACATTTTCGACAAGACTTTTTCCTCCTAAATTAGTTACACCTCTAAGGAACCGGATCATATCCGCCCTTAGAAAAAGGATTACATCTCAGAATCCTCCAGCAGGTCAAGATGGTTCCCTTAACAGCACCATGTTTTTCAATTGCCTCTAACCCGTACTGTGAGCACGTAGGTATATAAGGACAATGGGTGCTTTTTAATGGCGATAAATATTTTCTATATAATTTAATCAAACCGATTAATAATTTTTTCATTTACCATCAATCTTTTCTATATGAAATATATTATGAAGTTTCCCTAAATGCAAAAGCGCGCTCTGGATCTCTGCAAAACCTTTTTCTTTGGCGCTTACCCTCGCAACTACCACAATATCATATCCAGGCGTAAAACCAGATTCATTCAGCCGGTAACTCTCTCTCAGCAATCTGGTTAAACCATGCCTTACTACACTATTGCCAACTTTTTTACTGACCGAAATCCCAAGACGGTTCCTGGATAACTGATTTTCTAAGACATACATTACTAAATATCTGTTCGCAAAAGATTTTCCTTTCCTATATACATATTGGAAATCTTTGTTTTTTTTCAATGATTCTGAAAATACCATAGGCCATCCTTTACCAATCATTTAAAGAGAAGAAAAGGCCACAAATCTGCGGCCTATGCTGATAATTTTTTTCTTCCTTTTGCTCTTCTAGCAGCGATAACTTTTCTTCCGCCTACTGTGCTCATTCTAGCTCTGAATCCGTGAACCTTAGCTCTGGATCTCTTTTTCGGTTGGAATGTCATTTTCATGAGTCTGGCACCTCCTTCTATCTAACCAAATATCTATTAACATAATTGGTAAATTAAATTTTACATGCTTAAAAACATCATTTCAATTATATTCATAAATATGCCGTAAGTCAAGCTATTCCTTTATTTTTTTATATTCTTTACCCTCTTTTTAGTTTTCCACACTTATTTTTTACGGTTTACATAAAGTTATCCACAAATTGGGGATAACTTGTGTATAACTTTTTCCAAAAATGTGAAAAACTTTGATTTTAAAGGACATCCCCCGTAAATAAAGCCTGTTTTCTATGTGGATTTGTGGATTTGGTTATTCACAACCTTGTCGAAATTATTGGATGAAAGTGGATAAATATGTTCACAAAGTGTTATTTCAAAAAATTCTGATTGCTAAATTGCTTAATTTAGTTTAGAATTAGATAAGGAAATCTATCTCTAAATGAATGATTGTGGATAACATTTAGCTGCAATCATTTATTGTTGTGTTTTTCTGAGGGTCATCCACACAGTACAAATTTGTATTGTTTTTGGATAAACACCAGAAAATAAGCGGATTTTTACCAATGCGAAAAACGGAAGAATATATTTAAGGAGTCGTTAACATGGACATCATAATAGAAAAATGGGAAGAAATACTGTATACAGTAAAACTAGAACACGAGTTATCGGATGTTTCCTTTAATACCTGGATAAAACCATTAAAGGTCCACATTATAGAAAACAGCACGATTACAATACTGGTTCCATCCGAGCAGATGGGGCTTAATTATATAAGCAAAAAGTATACACTTCCTATTAAAGTAGCGGTCGCCGAGATTACGGGACTGGATTATAATATTGAATTTATTTTACCTGAACAAGCGAAAACGATAGAGAAATCAATGCCGCCTGCCTCTACTTTAAATGAAAATTTGGAAAAAGCAAATTTAAATCCTAAATATACTTTCGACACTTTTGTAGTTGGTGGAAATAACAATTTTGCCCATGCAGCATCACTGGCAGTTGCGGAATCACCCGGCGAAATGTACAACCCCCTCTTTATTTATGGAGGTGTTGGTCTTGGAAAAACCCATTTAATGCACTCTATTGCTCACTTTATATTAGAAAGAAATCCGCTGTCCAAGGTATTATATGTAACAAGTGAGTCGTTTACAAACGAATTGATTGAAGCCATTCGTAACGGAAATAATACTGCAATGACAAAATTTCGTGAAAAATACCGGAATATTGACGTACTGCTCATCGACGATATTCAGTTTATTATAGGAAAAGAATCTACACAGGAAGAATTTTTCCATACCTTTAATGATCTCCACGGATCCAAAAAACAGATTATTATCTCCTCTGATAAACCGCCGAAAGAAATCCAGACTCTGGAAGGAAGGCTCAGATCCCGCTTCGAATGGGGCCTGATTGCCGATATTTCCTCGCCGGATTATGAAACAAGGATGGCGATTCTTAGAAAAAAAGAAGAATTGGACGGCTATCAGATTGATGATGATGTTATTAAATACATTGCCACAAATATCAAGTCTAATATCCGTGAGCTGGAAGGCGCCCTGAACAAATTAATGGCTTTCAGCAATTTGGAAAAACGTGAAATTACGGTAGGACTGGCGGAAGAAGCCTTAAAAGATATCATTTCTCCGGATGAAAACCGTGAAATCACCCCGGAATTGATCATTGATATCGTTGCGGAGCATTTTCATTTGCGTCCGGAAGACCTAAAAGGCAACAAACGTAACTCAGAAATTGTATTTCCACGACAGATTGCCATGTTCCTCTGCAGGGAAATGACAGAAACTCCATTGAAAACCATTGGAAATATCATGGGCAAGAAGGATCATACCACCATTATCCATGGCTGTAAAAATATTACCAATGAAATGGCGAAATCCGATAATGTCCGCAATACGGTTGAAATCATTAAGAAAAAAATTAATCCAAATTGAGGTGCATGACCCAATTTCCACACCTTAATTTCAAAATAGAAAATATGGGTATTGGCAGTAGATTTTCCCCCTTTAAAACAATCCACACGATTTTGTTGAAAACCAGCCTCAAATGTGTGTATAATAATCATTTTTAAGGGGCTCTGTTGATAACCTGATTTTTATACTTTAATTTCAGAGACTTTTTCACATACTTATTAATTTACGGGAGGCTTATACACACGGGCCTCTTCAGACTTATTCACAAACTAACAGCCCCTAAGGTTAAGACTACTGATTCTCTTAATAATTTATTATATAGCGGGCTCGAAAGGAGTTACCCACATTATGAAAATTGTCTGCTCAAAATCAGATTTATTAAAAAGCGTTAACATTGTTATGAAAGCTGTTCCTTCTAAAACAACAATGCCAATACTGGAATGTATCTTAATCGATGCTTCCACCAATGAAATTAAGTTAACTTCTAATGATATGGAACTTGGAATTGAAACAAAAGTGACCGGTGAGATCTTAGATAAAGGTATTATTGCCCTGGATGCAAAGATTTTTTCTGAAATTATTCGAAAATTACCGGAAAATGATATTGTGATAGAAACAGATGCGAAGTTACAGGCCACCATTACCTGTGAAAAAGCGAAGTTTAATATATCCGGAAAATCCGGGGAGGACTTTTCGTATCTTCCATATGTAGAAAAAAATGATTCCATCTCCCTGTCCCAGTTTACTTTGAAAGAAGTAATTCGTCAGACGATTTTTTCGATTGCGGCAAATGAAAATAACAAAATGATGACCGGGGAATTATTTGAAATCAATGAAAATGAACTGAAAGTTGTGTCATTAGATGGTCATCGAATATCGATTCGGAAAATCGAATTAAAGGATACTTACGGCCACAAGAAGGTTGTCGTTCCTGGAAAGACACTCACGGAAGTGAGCAAGATTTTATCAGGAGAAGTGGAGGATGAGGTACGGCTGTTCTTCACGAATAACCATATTGTATTTGAATTTGACCAGACAACAGTTGTTTCCCGTCTGATTGAAGGAGAGTACTTCCGCATAGAGCAGATGCTTTCCAGCGATTACGAAACTAAGGTGGAAATCAATAAAAAAGAATTGCTTGATTGTATCGATCGTGCTACTCTTCTTGTAAAGGAAAGTGACAAGAAACCGATTATCATTCAAATCAGCGATGGGTCGATGGAATTGAAGATCAATTCCCAGATCGGATCTATGGATGAAGAAATTGATATTACGAAAGAGGGGAAGGATATTCTCATTGGATTTAACCCCAGATTCTTAATTGATTCACTTCGTGTCATTGACGATGAGAACGTGACGCTGTATCTGGTGAATCCCAAGGCACCCTGCTTTATTAAAGACGAGAAAGAAACCTATATCTATTTGATTCTTCCGGTTAATTTTACGGTATAGAGGAAAGGGCATCATGGAAACGATTAAGTTAAGAGAAGAGTATATTAAATTAGGCCAGGCTTTAAAGGCAGCCGGACTGGTAGATTCCGGAGTGGTTGCAAAAGTAGTGATCCAGGACGGACTGGTGAAGGTGAATGGCGAAGTGGAATACCAGAGAGGGAAAAAGCTCCATGAAAATGATGTAGTGGACTTCGATGGCGAAACGATAAAAATTGTAAAATAGTTGGTGCTGACATGATTATTGAATCTATTAAACTTGAGAAATTTAGAAATTATAATTCCCTAAAATTAAAGTTTGATAGTGGTACGAATATTTTCTATGGTGATAATGCGCAGGGCAAGACGAACATTTTAGAAGCAGTGTATCTCTGTGGGACTACCAAATCCCACAAGGGAAGCAAAGACCGGGAAATTATTCAGTTTCATGAAGATGAATCCCATATCCGTATGAGACTGAACAAAAACGGCAGTGCTTATAAGATTGACATGCATCTGAAGAAGAACAGGACCAAGGGAATTGCCATCAACGGCATTCCGATCCGGAAAGCCAGTGAGCTCTTCGGTATTGTGAACCTGGTATTTTTCTCACCGGAGGATCTTAATATTATTAAAAACGGTCCTTCTGAGAGAAGGCGTTTTATTGACATGGAGCTATGTCAGTTAAATAAATTATATTTGTTTCAGTTATCAAATTATAATAAAATAGTGAATCAGAGAAATAAACTGCTTAAAGATATTGCGTTTCATCCGGAATACCTGGATACCCTGGATATCTGGGATCAGCAGATGGTTCAATACGGCTGCAGGGTAATTGAGGAACGCCGGTTATTTGTTGAACGGATTAATGGCATCATTGCCGGTATCCACAAAAAGCTTTCGGGGGACCGGGAGGAATTAATTGTGGATTATGAGAAGAACGTTTCGGCTGAATCCTTTGAAGAACAGCTAAGGAAAAGCAGGGATAAGGATCTGAAGATGCGGATGACCATGACCGGACCCCACAGAGATGATCTTTGCTTTAAAATCCAGGATGTGGATATCCGGAAATTTGGTTCCCAGGGCCAGCAGAGGACGGCGGCTTTATCATTGAAGCTGGCTGAAATTGAACTGGTAAAGCAGGAAATCAAAGATACACCGATTTTATTGCTGGATGATGTCCTGTCTGAACTGGACAGTAACAGGCAACACTATCTGTTAGACAGCATTCACGATATACAAACATTGATCACCTGTACGGGGATTGATGATTTTATAGAGAATCAATTTAAGATTAATAAAGTATTTCATGTGGTGGACGGTATCGTCTATGAATAACATGTGAAAATACTCAGCAGCGAAAACAGGAGGATTCTTATGGATACAGAATTAAATGCAGAATATGGCGCAGATCAAATACAAATTTTAGAGGGGTTGGAAGCAGTCAGAAAAAGACCCGGTATGTACATTGGAAGTACATCTATCCGCGGACTGCACCACCTTGTGTATGAAATTGTAGATAATGCAGTGGATGAAGCACTGGCAGGATACTGCGACACAATTCAGGTGACCATTAATAAAGACAATTCCATAACGGTAATCGATAATGGCCGCGGTATCCCGGTAGGAATCAATCATAAATCAGGACTTCCGGCAGTAGAAGTAGTATTTACGATTCTTCATGCCGGCGGTAAATTCGGCGGCGGCGGCTATAAAGTATCCGGTGGTCTTCACGGGGTAGGTGCGTCTGTCGTGAATGCTTTGTCGGAAAACCTGGAAGTAACCATCTATAGCGAAGGTAAGATCTACAGACAGCGTTATGAAAGAGGAAAAGTTGTCTATAAACTGAAAGTGATCGGAGAATGTGATCCGGAGAAAACAGGTACCATGGTTACCTTCCTTCCGGATAAAGAAATCTTCGAAGAAACAGTTTATGATTTTAATACTTTAAAACAACGGCTTCGTGAAATGGCATTTCTCACCAAGAATATCAAAATTATTTTAAGAGATGAGAGAAACGAAGAGCCGGTGGAGAAAGTATTCCACTACGAAGGTGGTATTAAGGAGTTTGTTACTTACCTCAACAAAGGGAAAAATCCGCTCTATCCGGACATTATTTACTGTGAAGGTACCAGGGACGATGTATACGTAGAAGTTGCAATGCAGCATAATGACGGATATACGGAAGGTGCATACAGTTTCGTAAATAACATTACAACGCCGGAAGGCGGTACCCATCTGACCGGGTTTAAAAGTGCTCTGACCAAGACATTTAACGATTATGCCAGAACCAACAAGCTGATTAAAGAAAGTGAGTCTTTGGTTGGGGAAGATATCAGAGAAGGTATCACGGCGATTATCAGTATTAAAATTGGGGATCCTCAGTTCGAAGGACAGACCAAACAAAAACTGGGCAACAGTGAGGCGCGTGGTGCCGTTGATAATGTGGTTTCTGAACAGCTTATGATTTATCTGGAACAGCATCCTCAGATTGCGAAGATGATTCTGGAAAAATCAATCATGGCACAAAGAGCCAGGGACGCGGCAAGAAAAGCCAGAGATCTGACCAGAAGAAAATCGGCACTTGACGGAATGTCTCTTCCAGGTAAGCTGGCTGACTGTTCGGATAAGGATCCGAAAAACTGTGAAATTTACATCGTTGAGGGAGATTCTGCGGGTGGTTCAGCTAAGACAGCCAGAAGCAGAAGCACCCAGGCGATACTGCCCCTCCGTGGAAAAATATTAAATGTGGAAAAGGCAAGACTGGATAAAATCTATGCAAATGCTGAGATTAAAGCAATGATTACAGCGTTTGGAACAGGTATCCACGATGACTTTGATCTATCAAAACTGAGATACCATAAGATTATTATTATGACGGATGCCGACGTTGACGGCGCCCATATCAGTACGTTATTATTGACCTTTATGTATCGTTTTATGCCTGATTTAATTAAAGAGGGACATGTGTATCTGGCACAGCCGCCTCTCTATAAGCTGGAGAAAAACAAAAAAGTGTGGTATGCTTACAGCGATGAAGAATTGAATACAATTTTAGCTGAAGTCGGAAGAGATCAGAGTAATAAGATACAGCGTTACAAAGGACTTGGAGAAATGGATGCGGAACAGCTCTGGGAGACAACCATGGATCCTGAGAGCAGAGTGCTGCTTCGTGTAACGATGGATGAAGAAGCATCATCGGAGCTGGACCTTACTTTTACCACCTTAATGGGTGACCAGGTAGAGCCGCGCCGTGAATTCATTGAAGAAAATGCTAAGTTTGTAGAAAATCTGGACATTTAGGAGGAGAAAGTCGTTGGAAGACAATATTTTTGATAAGGTACACGAAGTCGATCTAAAGAAAACAATGGAGAAATCCTATATCGACTATGCCATGAGCGTTATTGCTGCCCGTGCTCTTCCTGATGTAAGAGACGGTTTAAAGCCGGTTCAGCGTAGAGTTCTGTATTCTATGATCGAATTAAATAATGGTCCTGACAAGCCGCATAGAAAATGTGCGCGTATTGTCGGTGATACTATGGGTAAGTATCACCCTCATGGTGACAGCTCTATCTATGGGGCACTTGTTAATATGGCACAGGAATGGTCTACCCGTTATCCGCTGGTTGACGGACATGGGAACTTTGGTTCCGTGGACGGTGACGGCGCGGCTGCCATGCGTTATACAGAAGCACGTCTCAGCAAGATTTCCATGGAAATGCTGGCTGATATCAATAAAAACACAGTCGATTTCGTACCCAACTTTGACGAGACAGAGAGAGAACCTGCGGTTCTTCCGGCAAGATATCCCAACCTTCTGGTTAACGGAACTTCCGGTATTGCCGTTGGTATGGCTACCAATATCCCGCCCCACAATCTGAAAGAGATCGTAAATGCAGTAATTAAAATGATTGACAACCGCATTGAAGAGAGCCGGGATACGGAAATTGATGAAATTCTGGAAATTGTAAAAGGTCCTGACTTTCCTACCGGTGCCCAGATTCTGGGTACAAAGGGAATAGAAGAGGCTTACCGTACCGGACGTGGTAAAATACGTGTGCGAGCAGTTACGGATATTGAAACCATGCCCAATGGAAAAAGCAGAATCATTGTCAGTGAACTGCCTTACATGGTAAATAAAGCCAGACTGATCGAGAAAATAGCGGATCTGGTAAGAGATAAAAAAGTTGATGGTATCACGAATATTACCGATGAATCAAACCGGGAAGGTATGCGTATTAACATTGAGCTTCGCCGTGATGTGAATGCCAATGTGCTGTTAAATCAGTTATACAAGCATACACAGCTTCAGGATACGTTTGGTGTCATTATGCTGGCACTTGTCAATAATGAGCCAAAGGTTATGAATATTCTTCAGATGCTGCATTATTATATTCAGCACCAGGAAGAAGTTGTGACCAGAAGAACCCAGTATGAATTGAATAAGGCGGAAGAGCGTGCTCACATTTTACAGGGATTGCTGATTGCCCTTGACAATATTGATGAGGTCATCCGTATTATCCGTGCATCAAAAAATGCGCAGATTGCAAAAGAAGGATTAATTGAGCGTTTTGGACTGTCAGATGTACAGGCACAGGCAATCGTAGACATGAGGCTGCGTGCACTGACCGGTCTGGAAAGAGAAAAGCTGGAAAATGAATTTAAGGAATTGATGGAACGGATCACTTACTTAAAATCTATTCTGGCGGACAGAAACCTCCTGCTTGGCGTTATCCGTGAGGAAATTATTATCATCCGGGATAAATTTGGGGATGAGAGAAGGACTTCAATTGGATTTGACGAATTTGATATCTCCATGGAAGACCTGATTCCAAGGTCAAACGTTGTGATAGCAATGACCAAACTGGGGTATATTAAACGTATGACAATCGATAACTTTAAGAGCCAGAACAGAGGCGGGAAAGGGATCAAGGGAATGCAGACCATTGATGATGACTACATCGAAGATCTGCTGATGACTTCCACCCACCACTATCTGATGTTCTTTACCAATACCGGAAAAGTATACAGGCTGAAAGCGTATGAAATTCCGGAATCCAGCAGGACGGCAAGAGGAACGGCTATTATAAACCTTCTGCAGCTATCACCTGGTGAAAAGATTACGGCTATGATCCCGATTAAGGAATATAAAGCTGGCAGATACCTGTTTATGGCAACGAAGAACGGTATCGTGAAGAAGACGCCGATTCGGGATTATGCAAATGTCAGAAAAACCGGACTGGCTGCAATCAGCCTTCGTGAAGAAGATGAACTGATTGAAGTTAAGACAACCAATAACGAAAAAGATATCATACTCGTTACGAAATACGGACAGTGTATCCGTTTCCACGAGACCGATGTAAGAAGCACCGGAAGAACCTCTATGGGTGTAATCGGTATGAGTCTGTCCCACGGGGATGAAGTAATTGGAATGCAGTTGAATACACAGGGTGAATACCTGCTGATTGTTTCCGAAAAAGGAATGGGCAAGCTGACCCATATGAATGAGTTTACGGCACAGAACAGAGGCGGTAAAGGTGTGAAATGCTATAAAATCATGGAAAAAACCGGAAACGTGATCGGGGTTAAGGCAGTTAATAAAGAAAATGAAATCATGATTATCAGTACGGAAGGTATTGTAATCCGTATGATGTGCGGTGACATTTCTGTTCTGGGACGTGTCACTTCCGGCGTGAGGCTGATTAACATGGATGTGGATAATGACATTATGGTTGCCAGCATTGCGAAAGTAAGGGAAAGTTCTAATCAGACGGAAGAGGATATGTTAAAATCACTGGAAGAAGAATTGCTGGAAGAGGAATCTTCTGATGGTGAGGCTGAAACATCAGGTGAGGCTGGTTCCATAGAAGTGGATGAAGCAGCTGACGCATCCATCGACAGTCTGGTAGAGCGTGCACTGGAAGAAAAGGAAAAAGAAGAACAGGAATCTCTGGATAACAGTTCTGAAACGGATTTACAGGATGGACAGGACGAGTAATCGGTATTACTCTTTTCAGGTAATTGGAGGCACATTATGAATATACGCAGATTGCTTGCAGTCTGGAGTGCAAAGTTTATTGGATTTGCATGCAGGTTGACCGGAAAACAGGGAGTTACGCTGGCAGGGCAGATAGCCCTGAGGCTGGATCCTAAGATATTGACAGAGCTGGCAGGAGAGGTAAGGGAAAAAGTATTTGTTGTCTGTGGAACCAATGGGAAAACTACAACCAATAACCTGCTCTGCTCTGCCATTGAGGCAGAAAAGAAAAAAGTAGTCTGCAATCATACGGGCTCAAATATGTTAAATGGTGTAGTCTCTGCATTTGTACTGTCTGCTGGAATGAACGGACATTTGGATGCTGACTACGCCTGCATTGAAATTGATGAAGCGTCCACAGTACGGATTTTACCGCATTTTAAACCGGATTATATGGTGCTCACTAATCTGTTTCGGGACCAGCTGGACCGGTATGGGGAAATAGATATTACTATGAACCTGTTAAAGAAAGCCATGCATATGGCACCGGACATGACCGTTATTGTGAATGCAGATGACGCTCTGTCAGCATATCTGGCAATGGACAGCGGCAATTCCTATGTCACATACGGTATCAGTGAACAGGTATTTGAAGAATCCAGCGTCAATGAGATCAGAGAAGGAAGATTCTGTAAAAATTGCGGGGAGAAGCTGGTTTACCACTTTTATCATTATAGCCAGCTGGGAGATTATGAATGTCCCTCCTGCGGCTTTAAACGGCCGGATCCGGATTTTGATGCCTCCAATATCTATGCAGGCGGTAAGCTGGCTTTTGACGTGGAGGGCAGGCATATTACTGCTAACTACAGAGGGTTCTATAACATCTACAATATTTTAGCCGCGTATACGGCCGCCAGAACCGCAGGAATGGATTTAAAACACTTCAATGATGTCTTATATAGGTTCAACCCTCAAAATGGCCGTATGGAGCAATTTGAGATCAATGGAACCCATATCATGCTGAACCTGGCGAAGAACCCGGCAGGGTTTAACCAGAATATTTCAGCAGTGATGGAAGACGATACGAAAAAAGATGTGATTATTCTGATTAATGACAATGATCAGGACGGCATCGATATCTCCTGGCTTTGGGATGTGGATTTTGACCGGTTTAAGGATGCAAATGTCAATTCCATTACCGTCAGCGGAATCCGCTGCCAGGATATGAGGCTGAGACTGAAATACGTGGATATACCGTCTGTTTTGGAACCGGATGTAGAAAAAGCGATTCAGGAACGCATCCAAAACGGGACAGGCAATCTGTATGTGCTGGTAAATTATACGGCTCTTTACAGTACCCACAATATTTTGAAGAAGCTGGAACAGGGATAGGGCGGAGGAAAGCATGAAGATCATTATAGGACATTTATATCCGGATTTGTTGAATCTCTATGGGGACAGAGGTAATATCCAATGCATGATGAAGCGCTGTGAATGGCGTGGAATTGAAGCAGAGACAATCGAATATCAGCTTGAGGATGAGATTGACTTTTCCAAGCTGGACATTGTCCTTCTGGGCGGAGGCTCGGACCGGGAACAGATGCTGGTATGTGAAAAGCTGAAAACCATCCGGGGCGACTTTAGAAATTATGTGGAGGATAACGGCGTAGTAATTGCAATTTGCGGCGGATACCAGCTTCTGGGCAATTATTATATGACAGATGCCGGCAATATAGAGGGGCTTGGACTGGTAAACCTGCATACAGAGCAGGGAAAGGAGCGCCTGATCCAGAATATTGTGATAAAAAGTGAATTGTTCGATACGCCAATTGTGGGATTTGAAAATCACGGGGGCAGGACATTTATTAATAAAAACAAGCCTCTTGGAAAAGTGCTTTATGGTTCCGGGAACAATGGTGAGACTGGATATGAAGGTGTGATCTACAAAAATGTGATCGGAACCTACCTGCATGGCCCGCTGCTGCCGAAGAACCCTCAGCTTTGTGACTACCTTCTGTCCAAGGCACTGGAACGCAGATATGGGGAAAACGTGGAGCTTGAGCCTTTGGATGACAGGCAGGAATTGGAAGCAAATCAGTATATTGTAAACAGGTTTGCAAAAAGAGGAAATTCATAGATAGATATTGGGACAGGATTGTGAAAACAATCCTGTTTTTTCTTTGTTTTATTACTTTTTGTTTGACTTTCTGTTGTTTTTAATCTATAATTAATAAAAATATTTTAAAATTGATGTAATTAGCATCAGGAATAGGAGAGGGTAAAATGTTAGCAAACTTAAATGATGTATTGTATCCGGCAAAAAAGGGCAAATATGCAGTTGGTTTGTTCAATGCAGTTACGCTGGAGTTGGCCAGGGGGATTATTGCAGCGGCTGAAGAGACAGGATCTCCGGTTATTATGGGGACCGCAGAGGTTTTGCTTCCTTACGGTCCGATGGAAGAGTTGTCTTATTTTTTAATTCCAATGGCTAAAAAGGCAAAAGTGCCGGTTGTCATTCATTTTGATCATGGACTGACAAAAGATGCCTGCCTGAAAGCGTTAGATCTGGGGTTCTCTTCGATTATGTATGACTGCTCTACGGACAGTTATGAGGAAAACATAGAAAAAGTAAGAGAGATGGCTGATATTGCCCACTCTTATGGTGCAACAATTGAAGGGGAATTAGGACATGTGGGAGATAATGAGGGATCTCATGAAGGAAGCTCTCATATGGATGATCCAAGTAAATTCTATACAGATCCGGCACAGGCAAAAGACTTTGTAGATAAAACCGGTGTTGATGCTCTGGCAATTGCCGTAGGAACAGCGCACGGTGCCTATAAGCTGCCTCCAAAACTGGATTTTGACCGTATTAAAACAATTGCCCATACCATTGACGTTCCTCTGGTACTGCATGGCGGTTCG
Organism: Clostridiales bacterium; assembly: GCA_018365455.1. GTDB lineage: Bacteria > Bacillota > Clostridia > Lachnospirales > Lachnospiraceae > Robinsoniella. The sequence goes on along the minus strand of JAGZJZ010000020.1, from coordinate 28,327 downwards.
GGACTGAAGGATGAAGATTTTAAGAAAGCAATAAACTGCGGTATCAGCAAGGTTAATATTTTTACGGATATTAATATTGCAGCTGTGGAAGCAGAATTCCGTGCATTTGAGTATATGGAAAAAGGGATCATAGACCTGGTGCCTGCAGCAGTGCAGGCAGTGAAGATGGAAGTCCGAAAGAAAATGGAATTATTCGGCTCCGTGGGGCAGGTCTATGGCAATAAGCCGGATATTCATGCGCTTATTGAACAGGTAGTGAAAGAAGTAATGGCGCAGTATCATAAATAAGCAGTATTAAAATAAATGGAACAATCATTCTAGTAAAGATCTCACAAGAGAGACACAGGCAGATATTTCAGAGTAACAATCCTCCAGATGTGTCTCTCTTTCTATGGTGTAAAAACCACTATATGAAACGCTTTTTAATGTTTTTATCCATTTTGGTATGTCTACCGAACCTTTCCCCAGCGGCATTTCCAAAAAATAGTCGCTTAGCCGGAAGTCCTCAATGCCGCCCTCGGCAAAATAATTGTAAATAAATGCAGGATCTGCCTGTTTCAGCATGATTCCATCCTTTACATGTACGTGCACGATTTTATCATGTACCCGGAGAACTCCGGTGCAGGGGTCATCCCCTGTAACCATGACCAGGTTGGCAGGATCATAGTTTATGGCAATATGAGAGCATTTTATTTCTGTTAGAAAAGAGTTTAACGTTTGAATGGTTTCCGACCCTGTTTCCAGTGCAATTTTTATCTGATGGGTTTCCCCAAGTTCATTCAGGCGTTTACAGGCATCTGCAAGTGTATGCCAGGTATTATTTTTTTCATTTGGAATCACGCCTAAGTGCGTGGTGATTATGGAACAGTCCAGTTCTTGGGTCCACTGCATAATTCTTTTGGTCTTTTCTATACGCTCCGGATTATCGGATTCTTTTGCAAATCCATGCCCACCCAGGTCTGCACATATGGCACTGACGGTTAAACCGCAATTTAGCAGATGTTTGCAGATGTCCAGCTTTTCTCTTGTACTCAGTCTGTCGCAGTCTGATATGCCGGATCCCCCGTAAAACTGTACACCGTCCGCCCCGCATTTTCCAGCAAGTGAAATTGACGATAAAATGTCTGTGTGAAACGATTCCAGCATAACGCCGATTTGATTCATAGAAACCTCCTTTTCTGATTGGATCTCATAAGCAATTGTTTTGTTTTCTTTCAGGCAGCAGTTACCAGTTTTTTAGTGACAGTGCATATTCTGAAGGTGTAATTCCGGTTATCTCCTTAAAACGTCTGGAAAAGTAATAGATATTGTCAAATCCGGTCTTTTCAGCAATCTGTGTAAACGTATAATTACTCTCCTGAATCAGCCTTTTTGCTTCGCCGATCCGTATTCTTGTCAAATAAGTAATGACGGAATATCCCGTTTGTTCTTTAAAAATTCTTTTTAGCTGGGAGATGCTGATTCCGGCAGTTTCAGCCAACTGGTCTAATGTTAATTTCTGGTGGTATTTTGTTTCTAGCAGTGTACTGATTTGTTTTACGGTGGCTGCATGGTTTAGCAGTTCATTTGAACGAATACAGCGCTCTCGGATACCAATGCTGTCATCGTGCCTGTGAATGCAGATAATAAGCTGTTCCAGGCTGGTTTTTAGCAGCTGGTCACTGCCAAAGGGAGTGTTTTCCTTTTTCTTCATGTTAATATTGGGAGGAGCTTTCTCAAATGATTCATAAGAAAGTTCCGATTCTTTTACCACATTGTGCAGACATTGCTTTTCATTTTGGTTTAGCAAAAGTATCTTATGACGGAAGGTTTCCATACAGGGGCTTTCGCATACAAAGGATACTACAATGACATTGGAGCCGCCATGTCCTGTTTCCTGAAATTTATGAAATTCTCCGGGCTGGTGAAAAGCAAGTTCGCCAGCTTTCAGTAAATAACGTCTTTCGCCGGCTGTAATCACAAGTTCTCCCTGATCGGCATAGATAAATTCCCAGAAATTATGGCTTTCTCCGGAAAATAAAAAGTTTTTCGGAAGTTTATAGTATGAGATATTGATAAGAGCCGAAATAGATACTACAGTTTTTAGTTCGTATTTGTTATATTGTACCAACAAATCCCTCTTTTCTGCATGGTCTGAGCCAATCGTATAAAAACAGTGACGTTTATGGTAAGGTATATTTTTAAAAATGATTTATAATTAGGTTTATAAGAATTATATACGGATTTCGAGCAGATGTAAACAGGAAAGATAAGATTCAGGAAAGGAGAATATTAATTTGAAGAAATCAATTAGTATCTGGTCATTTCAGGAAAGTGATGTACGAAAATGTATCAGGCTTGCATCGGAGGCAGGGTTTGAGGGAATTGAGCTGGCACTTGATCGTACCGGAAATGTAGCAGTGGATACATCCGAAGAAGAGCTTTTTCTCATAAGAAAAGAAGCGGAGACTTGCGGAATACAGATTCACAGTGTAGCCAGCGGGTTGTATTGGGATTATTCATTTACTGCCAATGAAGAAGAAGAGAGGAACAAGGCATATGAGACAGCTGTCTGCCAGATTCGAACGGCTAAGATTCTGGGGGCGGATTCTGTTTTAATTATTCCAGGAGCGGTAGGGGTGGATTTTATTAAGGGAAGAGAAGTAATTCCCTATGATACTGCTTATGAAAGGGCTATTTCAGCATTTCATAAGCTGAAAAAAACAGCGGAGGAGTATGAGATTCAGGTAGGTATTGAAAATGTGTGGAATAAATTCCTGGTATCCCCGCTGGAAATGAAAACATTTCTGGATCAGATAGACAGCCCCTTTGTAGGAGCCTATTTTGATGTGGGAAATGTGGTATATAACGGATATCCGGAACATTGGATTAAGATACTTGGTCAAAGAATAAAAAAGGTTCACTTTAAGGATTACAGAAGAGAAGCAGGAGGTCTGTGTGGATTTGTAGATCTGCTTGCAGGGGATGTAGACTGGAAAGCAGTTATGGAAGCATTTGAAGCAGCAGGCTATGACGGATGGTGTACTGCGGAAATGCTGCCGCCGTATAGCCAGTACAGCGATCAGATTATTTATAATACCTCTGCTTCTATGGAGCGGATATTCAGAAAGGAGTAGTTTATGTTAAGGATTGGTTTAATAGGTGCAGGATATATGGGAAGTATGCACGCAGCGTGTTATCAGGCACTGGTGGGAGAAGGAGTAACCGTTGCAGCCGTAGCTGATATACGGGAGGAGTATGCGGTAAAGGCAGCAGAAGCTTTTCAGGCTAAGGTATACGAAGACGGGATGGAATTAATTGATCATGCAGAGGTGGATGCCATTGATATCTGCCTGCCTACCTATCTGCATGCCAGATTTGCTGCTGCTGCGATGAAAAAAGGACGGGCTGTGTTTATTGAAAAGCCGGTATGCATGAAAAAAGAAGAGATGGATTTTTTGTTAAAAACAGAAGAAGAGACAAAGGTCCCGGTTATGGTCGGGCAGTGTATCCGTCTGTGGAGTGAGTATGCGTGGCTAAAAGACGCTGTAACCAGTAAAGTATATGGAAAAGTATGTTCTGCCGTTTTTAAGAGAGTCAGTCCGGCACCAACCTGGGCATGGAATGGATGGCTGCAAAAAGCAGAATGCAGCGGGACGGTAGCTATGGACATGCATATACACGATGTGGATTATGTAAGATACCTGCTGGGGGAACCAAAGGATATACAGGCAACTGTATCCAGAGACAGAAAAGGGATGATACAGCAGATCTTTGCTGCCTATGATTATGGAAATCTGCCGGTGACCATTGAGGCATGCTGGGATTATCCGGAGTCATTCCCATTTGAAATGTATTACCGTATAAAATTAGAGGAGGCTACGATTGTATTTTCTTCTTCTGCCAGCCCTTCTCTGGTTGTTTATCCAAATGCAGGAGGGAGAATAGTTCCGGAGCTTGAAAAAGAGTTTGAAAGTGAAAATGATATAGGGGGAAATGTTTCCTCTCTTGGGGGGTATTACAATGAACTTAAGTATTTTACAGACCGGATTCAAGTGTCTGAGCCGCTGACTATAGCTACTTTGTCTGAGTCTGTAAAATCGGTGGAACTTGTTTTGAAAGAAATAGAAAAAGCCGGAGGGATGATTGCAAATGGATAAATCATATGGGGTAGCCCTGATTGGCTGCGGACATATGGGAGAGGCTCATATCAGCAATATTTATTATAAGACTAATGTAAGGATGGAGTATGTCTGCGATCTGGACAGGAAGCGGGCGGAGTTGTTCCGGAAAAAGTATGGGGCACGTCTGACCAGTACCGATCCTTTAGAGTGTATAAAGGATAAGAATGTAGATATTGTGATAATTGCAACTTATCCAAGCACTCATTTAGAATTGCTTACTATCTGCCTTAAAAATTATAAGCATGTTCTTTGTGAGAAGCCAATTGCAGGAAATCGTGAGGAAGGTAAGGCATTTTTGCGCCTGGTAAAAGAACATCCGGACTGCAAAGTGTTAGTTGGACACATTCTGCGTCATAATGACACTTATCAGAAAGTGGCACATATGATTCAGAATGGTGCAATAGGAAAGCCCATTGCTTTTCGCATGGTGCAGAACCATCACACCATGAATTGGGAAAAGTACAAACGAATGCTTGCTGAGGCATCTCCGCTTTTGGATTGCGGAGTGCATTATGTTGATATTATTAAATGGTTTACCGGATCGGATGTGAAGAAAGTAGCAGCCTCCGGTGCCAGAACAGAGCCGGATCTTCCTGAGGGGAGCTTCAACTTTGGCATGATGATCATGGAGTTATGCGATGGGTCTGTGGGGTATTACGAAGCAGGCTGGAGCAATACCCTGTCTGCAGATAACCTGAAGGAGTTCTCGGGACCCAGGGGCAGTATCCGAATTATTTACAGAAAGGACAGGCAGACTCACCAGGAAGAAGGGGATCTGATTGAATACTACAAGTATCCGGAAAAAGTTTATGAAATGATTAATGTCCAGAGCCAGAGAAAGCCAACGGGTCGTCAATTTGACCATCTGGTCCAAATGATTGAGACCGGGTGTGATGCTGTGCCTGACATAAATGAGGTATATGAAAGTTTTGAGATATGCCTAAACGCCCAGGAACAGGTTACAGGGAAATATACATAACTGCAGGGGAGCAGCGAAAACAGCCAGCACAGATAAATGTTCTGATTGTTTCCGCTGCTTTTTATCATCTTACAATTCCCTTCCCATGATTTTAAATAAGTATTTTGTATTATATTTTAGCTTTTTAAAGTGTTGAAAATATATATTAAAAATGATTTATAATATAAAGTAAAATATGTTATGGTAGTGTTAAAATCTAATATTTAAGAACAATACATGGTTAAAATGTGTATAAAAATGGAAAATATTAAATATAAATTAGACGATACGACGGAATAATATTATAAAATTATTTTAAAAATATATTGACAATAGACAAAATATAGAATATCATATAAAAATAAGATACAGGTAAGGCATCATAAATAAAAATGATTTAATAAGTATGAGACAGGAGGAACTAAGATGAATGTTTTGGCGGTGGGGTGCCATCCGGATGATCTGGAGATTGCTTGTGGCGGTACACTTGCAAAATATGTGGATCAGGGCGCAGATGTGTATATGTGCCATGCAGCAAACGGGAATATGGGACATGTGGAAATTTTACCGGAGCCACTGGCAAAGCTTCGCGCGGTGGAATCAGAATGTGCCGGAGAAGTTTTGGGAGTGAAAAAAGTATTTAATCTAGATATTGGAGATATATTGGTAAACCGGTTTGATTATGAAGCGGTGGATGCTCTTGCAGATGTTGTGAGATTTGTAAAACCGGATGTAATTATAACCCATAATGATATGGATTATATGCAGGATCATATTGAGACAAGCAGACTGGCATTTAACAGCAGTTTTATTGCAACACTGGCACATAAATCCGTAAAGTATGCGGCGTTTAATGAATTTGTGCCAATTTATTTTATGGATACACTGGCGGGGGTAGATTTTATACCAACGCATTATGTAGATGTTACCAAACAGATAGACAGAAAGTTACAGGCTCTTGCATGCCACGAATCTCAGATTAAGTGGATGATGGAACACGATGGAATCGACTTTCTGGATATGGTGAGGACCTGCTCCAGATACAGGGGGTATCAGTGCGGGGTTACATATGCAGAGGGGTATCGGCCGTGTACCGTTTATCCAAGGATGACGACAAAACAGTTATTGCCATAATAAACGTTTACGGCAAAACATAAGCAAAAACCATGTAATGGAAGAAAGGACAGGATATTATGAAAATTAATTTTAACGAAACAGTTGGGGGAAGTTTATTAGAAGGATTTTATCCAAAGGGATGGGACATGGAGAAGATTGATAAGTGCTGCAGCCATAACCCAAAGGATATTTCAGTGAGACAGGATTTTTGGAATCCGGATTTTCATATTGCAGCTTGTAAATCGGTGGAAGAATTCAATGTGAAGCTTGGACATGAAATTGCACTGGAGATCAGGGAATCAAAAGAAAAGGGACAGACCCTTGCACTTATTTTACCGGTTGGACCTATGGGAATGTATGAGTGGATTGTATATTACCTGAAGAGATGGAATGTTTCCTGCGACCACCTGTACTGCTTTAATATGGATGAATGGGCAGATAAAGATGGAAATACACTGGACAGCACAGATCCGGGTTCCTTCCAATATGCTATGGAACATGCATTTTATAATCCCCTGGGAGAGTTAACAGTACCGGAATCCCATCGGAATTTTGCAACCAGTGATAACCTTCCTGTTTATCCGGAGAAAATTAAAAGACTGAAAGAACAGGGAGCAAGGCTTGTTACTGTATATGGTATCGGAAGAATGTGCCATATTGCTTTCTGGGAACCGCATTTTGCAGCAGAGTTTGAAACGGATGATGCATGGAAAGAACAGTGTTACAGAAAAGGTGCATTGCTGCATCCGCTTACAATTGAGCAGAATGCATTAACCAGCTTTAAGAGCCGAACGACTCTGGTACCCTGTACCGCTAATACCATTGGACCTGGATTGTTCCTGCAGTCGGACCGTATGATCGGGGGGGCAGATGGTGCATTTTCCAGGGGAATGCAATGGCAGGGTATGTCTCTGTGGATGACATTGCGTTATGGACCAACAAGATGGGTTACTTCTTCTTATATTCCAACTGTTCCCGGTACACTTCTTTATTTGGAGGAATTAGCAGGACCATTGGTAGCAGAATGTAATTAAGGAGGTTATATATGGGTGCAAAAAGTAACACACATGGAAAAAATGTAATGGAAATGCTGGCAAAATTCTCAAAAGACTATATGTCTCTGGTTGCTATTCTCTTAATAGGGATTGTATTTTCCATTGCTTCGCCTTATTTCTTCAGCGGTTCAAACTTTGCAAATATTCTGCTGCAGTCTTCTACCGTAGGAATTGTTGCGATTGGGCAGGCACTTTTAATGATTACCGGACAGGTGGACTTGTCCCTTGGGTATAATGTCTGTCTGACGGGTTGTGTATTTGCTTATACAATGAAATATTTAAGCTTTAATCCATATCTGGCTATCATAGTTGCGTTAATATTAGGATTTGCAATTGGTGCAGCAAACGGTGTACTGGTAGCTTACTGCAGACTCCCGGCATTTATTGCTACACTGGGACTTCAGAATGTTTGTAAGGGGCTTGCAAAAATTATCACAAACGCAACACCAATTGCCAATTTACCAAATGAGATTTCTTTTATAGGAAGAGGATATATTGCAGCAATACCCATCTGTGTTGTAATTATGATTTTACTTTATATACTGTTTTCGTTTATTATGCGTAAGACAAAGTTTGGAAGAAATGTATACGCAGTAGGAGGCGGTACAGAAGCAGCGTTCTACTCGGGCATTAATACAAAGATGATTATATTTTTATCATTTGCCATAGCAGGGCTTTTGGCAGCTGTTTCCGGGGTAGTGCTTACCAGCAGGCTGAATTCTGCGGCCATTACCAATGGTAACCTCTATGAATTTGATGCATACATATCTGCGGCCATTGGAGGGGTCAGTCTGGCAGGTGGAAAAGGAAAGATTATTGGAGCAATGTTTGGTTCCATTTTCCTGATTACATTTTTCAACGGGATGACAATGTTGAATGTGGATCCATTCTGGCAGGATGTACTGAAGGGCGTTGTGTTGATTATTGCCATAGGCCTGGATGTATTCCGTAACAGGAGAAAGCATTAATATTCCCGGAAGGAGAGGGTTTACATTGAAAGATATCATACTGGAATTAAAACATATTACGCAGGAATTTCCAGGAGTAAAAGCCCTGGACGATGTCAGCTTTGAGATTGAAAGAGGTAAAATCCATGCTCTTGTCGGAGAAAATGGGGCAGGAAAATCTACATTAATCAAAGTGCTGGCTGGAATTAATGTTCATTATAAGGGAGAGGTTATTTTTGAGGGAAAGGAGTTTGCCGTAAAAAATCCTTATGCAGCAAAGGAATATGGAATCAGTGTAGTTCATCAGGAGTTGAAACTGGCAGAGACGCTGACCGTTGCAGAAAACATATTCCTTGGACGTCTTAAGATGGATAAGGGAATGGTAGACTGGTCAGGCATGAAGAAACGTGCAAGACAAATGCTGGATGACCTGGGGGTAGATCTGGATGAAAATGAGACGATTGATAACCTTTCGGTTGCAAAAAAGCAGATTGTGGAAATCTGTAAAGCAATGAATTATGACTGTAAAGTTCTGGTTATGGATGAACCGTCTGCCGTACTGACGGATAAAGAATTGGATATTCTCTTTGAAATTATTGACAAACTGGTTAAGAAGGGCGTTACCATTATTTATATCTCTCATAAGATGGATGAAATATTCAATATCTGCCAGAATGTTACGGTTTTAAGAGATGGAAAACATATTAAGACCATGCCGTTGGAAGGTGTAAAAAGGCAGGAGCTGATCAGTCTGATGGTAGGCAGGGATATGGGAATGGAGTATCCAAAAGAGATTATTAAAATCGGAGAACCAATCCTGGAAGTAGACCATCTGACAAGGGAAGGTGTATTCAGGGATGTATCCTTTAAGCTTAAAAAAGGCGAAGTACTTGGGGTATCAGGTCTGGTTGGATCGGGAAGAACCGAAATTATGAAGGCTATTTTGGGAATTGACAAGGCGACTTCTGGAACCGTAACCTTTAAGGGAAGAAAGATCGTGAACCGAAACTTTAAAGAAGCAATCCAACGTGGGTTTGGACTGGTTCCGGAAGATCGTAAGAAACAGGGGCTGGTACAGATTTTCGCTGTAAGTGAAAATATCTGTATGGTAAATCGAAATAGTGTAATTGAAAAGGGACTGATCAGAAACAGGCTGGTGAAAAAGATTTCCCACGAATATGTAAAAAAGCTTAACGTATCTACACCGGAGATCAGTACGGAAGTACAGTATCTGAGCGGTGGTAATCAACAGAAAGTAGTAATAGCCAAATGGCTGCTGCAGGACAGTGAAATTATTATATTGGATGAACCTACAAGAGGTATTGATGTAGGTGCCAAATCTGAGATTTACAGGTTGATTAATCAGCTTGTGAAGAGTGGAAAGAGCGTGATTATGATTTCCTCAGAATTACCGGAAATCATTGGTATGAGTGATAGGGTAATCATTATTCACGAGGGCAGACTCGTGGGAGAGCTGTCCAGGGAAGAACTTTCCCAGGAAAAAATTATGTCACTATGTGTTTAGCTGTTCTTTAACCAGGAAGAACGGCAATCAAAGGGTCCGGACAGATCACGAAATCAATAAACTGCCGGAGGGGTTTTAAACCAAGGAGGAAAACTATGAGTAGAATGATGAAGAAGGTAATGGCTTTATTATGTACAGCTTCCATAAGCGCTGCAATGCTTGCTGGATGCAGTAGCGGTAGTGAAACTCAGACAACCAAGGCTACGGAAGGTGCAGCAAAGGAGACAACAGCGGAAGCAGGAGAAACAAAGGCGGAGACTCAGAAAGAAACTGCCAAAGCTGCTGATAGCGGAGAGAAAAAAAGAATTGGAATCAGCCTGGTATACAAAGGAGATGAATGGTGTGCAGCTGTAGACCAGGAATTTAATAAGCAGGCTTCCGATTTCGGTTATGAGGTAAATATTCAGGATGGTAATCTGGATAATGAGACACAGGTTAAACAGATAGAAAATTTTATTACCCAGCAGTATGACCTGATTGCGGTTGACCCGGCAAGCCCGGAAGGAATTATACCGGCACTGGAAAAAGCTACGCAGGCTGGTATTCCCATTGTAGTATTTGATTCCGCTACAACTTATGAGGATATTGTATCCTATGTATCATGGGACAGCTATGAGACAGGTACTTTAATCGGTGAATATCTCCATGGATTAATTGAAAAGGACTATGGCGGAAAAGCTAATATAGCAGTTTTAACCATGGCAAGCCCGGTTAATATCGCAGATAGAATCAAAGGTGTGAAGGATGCTTTAAAAGATCTGGATATTACCTATGTAGCAGAACAGGAATATGAAGGAAACCGGGAAAAGGCAGCTAATATTATTACTAATATTAAGGAAAATATTGACTTTGTAGTCTCTGGTCAGGACAATGGCGCATGGGGAGCAGTTTCAGCTTTACAGGCATTGAATAATACAACTACTAAATGTTATTCTATGGGTGCTTACGGTACAGAACCATTTGATGCATTAAAAGCAAATGATTCAAATTATCAGGGGACGGTAGCGGTATCACCAAGCAAACTGGTAAAGGCAACTTATCAAGTTATGGATGACTATTTTGCAGGAAAGACAGATATTCCAAAGGTTGTTAATATTGACCTGGATTTGGTAACTACGGATAACATTAATGAGTATCTGAGTAAATAGTATTTGTAAGGCTCTTTATCTGTACATCGGTTAAAGAGCCTTACCTGTTTTTTGAAGGCAAAATTCAGGATACCCTGTGAGTATGAAAGGAGCAAAGATGAAGGATATAGTTAGATGGGGGATTGTAGGTGCAGGAGGTATTGCAAGAAGAAGGACGATTCCGGCAATTAATGAGATACCAAACGCATCCATTCAGGCAGTAATGGATACAAATACCAATGGTATGATTGATTTGATGAAAGAGTATGATATACCGGATGTATACGGAAATATTGATGATATGCTGAGAAATGCAGATATTGATGCGGTGTATATTGCTTCTCCGGTGTTATTTCACAAAGAGCAGGCAATTAAAATATTAGAGGATGGAAAACACCTGTTGATTGAAAAGCCTCTTGGAATTAATGCGCCAGCTGCAAAAGAGATTATGGAATGTGCCAGGCAGAAAAATGTATGTGCCGGAGTAGCTATGGTTATGCGTTTTCATGAAGGCCATCAAAAGATCAGGGAGATGATTAAGCAGAAGGAGCTGGGAGAGATCGTTTCCTGCAGAGGGCAGCTGACATGCTGGTTTCCGCCGATGGAAGGTAACTGGCGGCAAAATCCTGCGGTTTCCGGGGGCGGTGCACTGATGGATATGGGAATCCACTGCATTGATCTTATGAAATACCTGTTGGATGACAGAGCAGAAAAAACAGTGGGAGTTATTGAAAATAAAAGCTTTTCATATGCAGTAGAAGACTCAGCTTCCGTAATTTTAAAAATGAAAAAAGGAGCAACCTGCTACATAGATGCGTACTTTAATATACCGGACCAGGCGGCGAAGTGTTTCCTTGAGATTTACGGTACAAAGGGAAGTATTATTGCAAATGGTACAATTGGACAGGACGGCTGCGGGAATATAAAAGTCTGCATTGAGCAGGAAGATAAGGGGTATGAGAGCAGCCAGGTTCGAAACCAGCAGGCTGAAGCAGTGACTCTTAAGTTTGATGAAATAAATATGTACGCAAAGCAGCTGAGTGAGTTTTCAGAGTGTATACAGAAGGGGGAAGAACCAAGGACAACCATGGAAGATGCTTATGACACCATGAGAATCATTGATGCTGTTTACCAGTCATCAAAAGAAGAGAGGATGATATATCTTTAAAAGCCCCAGATCGTGTTTGTTTATTACCGCGGGCAACGAGCCAAACGGCACGCTGGCGCGTCCATTTGGCGACTGCCGCGAGGGTTGCTGAACGTCCAGTGAACGTTCGTTTAGCAACGACCGGAGCGGAAGTAAAGGGATGTATTGTGCTATTAAATAGTAAGGTTGCCGGTAAATAGCTGGTCTAATACAACACAAACAGAGCCGTAAAGAGGGCTGTTTTCTTCAAATTTTGTTTTATGAAGGGTAATGGTGCGGTTGTTGCGGAAGATACTGATCTGATTCAGGGTATATGCAATGGAAGCCAGTATTTCATCCGGAAAATAAACTGCTGAGTGGCCGAATACAACTGTGCTGATATCTATGATATTAATCAGGTTATTCAGTGCATAGGCAAGCTGATCAGATATATTTTGCAGAATAGAGTATGCCTTTACGGAAGTGGTACAGTATTCCATGGTATCTTTAAAAGTCGCCAATTTAGTACCGCAAGCATCATTAATTCGCTGAATAATAACAGGTGCACTTGCATACAGCTCCAGACAACCACGGTTGCCGCAATTGCATTTTGGGCCTTTGAAATCAATGGTTGTATGTCCTAGTTCTCCACAGGATCCGGTGAGGTTATTTAACAGTTGCTTGTTCGATACAATCGCCGAAGCTATTCCATTTGTAATTCCAATATACAGAAAATTTTCTTTTTGCTGTCCAATACCATAATACATTTCACAAAGTGCAGCTGCCTGCATATCATTTTTCACATAAACTGGGATATTAAATCTGGAAGACATATAACTTTTAATGTCCATTTCTTTAATATCAAAGAAGTTTGTTACATTTTTAATTACACCGTGTATGGTATCTACTACTCCGATGGTGGAGATGCCAATACCAAGTACGGGACGCTCCGTAAGGTGAAGGAGATATTCCGCCAGACGGTAGGTTTTCTCTAGGATGGATTCAGAAGTTTCGTTTTCCTCAAAATCTTCCTGTTTGGCAGCTACCAGTTTCAAACTCAGATCACTTAAAATACCAAAGAGAAAGTCTTTTGAAATCCAGATTCCCGCAACCACAGGTGAAGTAGGAGAAATTGTAAGGATCTTTGGAGTTCGACCCAGGTTCTTAGAATCGGAGGAAGCCTCTGATTCTACAATGATATTTTGCTGTAAAAGCTCTGAAGTAATATTGGTCAGTGTCATGGAAGTCAGCTTTGAGCGCTGTGCGAGACTGTTGCGTGTGGTCCCGTTTCCGGTGGCTATCAACTGTAATATTAAAGCGCGGTTATATTCTTTTACGCCAATTAAGTTTAATCCTGATTTTTTCATAACGTTTTATCCTTTTATTTATAAAAATAATTTATTATATATATTGTAACCTATTTTGAATAGAGTGTAAACCACAAAAACTGTAAATTAGGGAATGTTTGGGAAGTGTTTTCTGATATAAGGAGGAATTATAGTATGGGAAGAATTTATGATAACCGCAGAAACTATGGATGTAGAATAAAAGAGTTTACAATCAACGGATTCCGCCATATGACCATAGAAAATAATCTGCTGAAGATTGGAATTGCTTTAGACAAAGGAGCAGATATTTATGAATTTTTATATAAACCCAAAGATATTGAGTTTATGTTTAGCTGGGGGGCGCATATGGACCGTAATTTTGTACCCGGTGTTGCATCATGCAAAGGAAACTTTATGGACTATTATGAAGGTGGATGGCAGGAGCTATTTCCAGGTATCAGCTGCGGGGATACGGTAAATGGAGCCGAAACAGGAATGCATGGAGAGGTTGCTCTGCTTCCTTGGAACATGGATGTGTTGGAGGATTCAGAGGAAAAAATACAGGTAGAGTTATCCGTTTCAACCCTGCGTTTTCCATTTATTCTGAAAAAAAATCTCACACTTCTGATAAATGACCCGGTCTTGTATGTGGAGGAAGAAATTACCAATACCGGTATGCAGACCTTGCAGTATCAATGGGGGCATCATCCAGCAATAGGAGGTAATTTTCTGGATGAAAACTGTGAGATTATAGTTAAGGGAAGTCCTGCTATAAAAGGAGTACAGGCGGATTTAGGTGACGTTAGCTGTCTGAAAGCAGGGCAGGAAGGAATCTGGCCTGTGGTGACAGATCAATATGGAAATCATTTTGATTTAAGTAAAGTGGAGGGGATAGAAAGCAAAACCTACAGGGAGTTTTCTCTGTCAGATCTTGAGGAGGCAGAGTTTGTTGTTAAAAATAACAGTCTGCAGCTTGGATTTGGCATGAGATGGGAAAAGGAGTTATTCCCAAATCTGTGGGTATGGCAAATGTATGGGGGTGGTTTTAATTATCCATTCTATGGAAAAGCATATACCCTTGCGTTGGAAATGTGGAATTCCCTTCCAGGAGGACTTAGTGAAGCAATAAAACAGAAAACAGCACCCAGCATAGAGCCGTCTGAAAGCAAAAAGACAAAGTTTCAGGTTTTTGTAACATTAACGGATGATAAATAAAAGAAAGAGTGAGGTTTCAGAATGGAACAATCATTATTGGAACAATGCATGGAAGAGGAAAAGCGGTATCAGTTTACAGCTTTTTCTCATCAAGATGCATTGGATATAGGTTTAGAGCTGTTACAGGTTAGCCGGGAAAGAGAAGAAGTGGTAGGAATTGAAATACGAATTAATCAGGTAAGTGTCTTTAAATACCTACCGGATGGAACTGGAAAGTTTCATGAAATGTGGCTTCAGAGGAAAGGTAATATTGTAGATGTGATGGAAATGAGCACTTTGAGAGCATATGCTCAGATGGAAGCAAATCAGGAAGAGTTAATGAAAGACTGGCTCTTGGATCCAAGAGAATATGCTGCCTGCGGCGGAGGATTCCCAATCCGTCTAAGGGGAGGAAGCGTAGTAGGGTCAATCTGTGTCTCTGGTCTGCCACATTTAAAAGATCATGCAATCTTAATAAGTGGAATAAGCAGATTTCTGGAAAATCAGAATAAAGCTTAGAAAATGCAAAGTAATAGTTGACAAATACGAAAAAAGTATGTAAGATAAAGATACAAAGGCAGTCGCCTTCACAAGCGTGACTTCCACTATGGTTAATTAAAAATAATCACCCACTACTTTGGAGTGCAGGGGTGATTATTTTTTTGTATCTTTATGTTTCGAGTAAATAAGAATAGTAATGATTAAAGAAGCTATATTAATGATAATCATAAATTCTTCATATGTACTCATTGTACCACCTCCTTAATAACACCTCCCTCCAAAGTTGGATATCAAGTCCATATATCATGTAAATTAAATTTACTTTTTTAAGTCCTAAAAATTATAAATCCCCCTTTTTTAACACAAAATTATACCCTGACAGCAAAAAAAGTGACTTTTTTGGCAGGGACAGAAAAATATTACCTTAAAGCGAAATATTTTCCTCTAGTAAATTTGTACAGCCGTTGTTATTCTAAATGTGAACAATTTGTGAAAATTTTAAAAATGAATTTGTTCACGAAATTAGGAAGTGATAAATTGATGATTGAAAATGAACGAATGACTTAAAAATCGTTATGTTAACTAAAAAAGTCTTCAGACCATCATATTCCCCGCAAAGATATGATCTCATTTTCTAAATAAACAGCAATAAGCTTATTCATAGGTGTACATTCGTACCCGCTTATTTCTGTCATCCTTTATTTCCCTTAAAGTATTTCACTTCCTAATAAAACTGAATAGTGGAGGTAGAAGTAGTGAAACTAAGAAGAAGATTATTGTCATGTTTATTGGCTACAGCAGTAACTGTAACATCGATCTCACCAATTACCGCAGCAGCAGCCCAGGGTAACCTGCAGATTGGAAGCTTAAAGGTTAATTATTTAAGTGAGCCATTGGGGATTGATGATGCACAGCCTGTATTTAGCTGGGTCTTAGCATCGGATGGTTATGATAAGGGACAGTCCGCATACCGTGTTATTGTTTCTTCAACCAGAGAAGGTGCCGAGAGACACGAAGGCGATGTGTGGGATTCAGGAAAGACTGAGAATGAAAACAACTACAATATTACCTATCAGGGAAATCAACTCCTTTCCCGTACATCTTATTACTGGGCAGTTCAGGTCTGGGATGAAGATGGTAATGATAACGGATGGAGCGCCGTATCCAGCTTTGAGACAGGAATCATGTCTATGGATGAGTGGAATGGTGAATGGGTAGGTATTAAAAATACAGATATGAACTTCCAGGGTGCCAATTGGATCTGGAGAAGAGACGGAAGTGATTTTAGCGGAGCACCGGAAGGCGTTCAGTATTTCCGAAAAGGTTTTCAAACAGATAAGACGAAAACTATCAGCAATGTAAATATAGGTATTACAGCTGATGATGAATATGAACTTTTTGTAAATGGGCAAAAAGCAGGTGAGAACGGCGGTGTAGATTCCTGGAAGAATGGTAAATTATATGATATTACAAAATTGATTTCTGCAGAAGGTGAAAATGTAATAGCAGCATCTGCACATAATACCTCCAGAGGATATGCCGGATTACTTGCCAAGGTCGAGGTTCTGTACAATGATGGTACAAAGGATACCTATGTTACAGATAATTCATGGAAACTAAGTAAAACAAAAGAAGAAGGATGGAGTGATCAGAATTATAACGATTCCGGGTGGACGAATCCCGATCAGTCCGAACCATATGGAAATTCCCCATGGAACAGCGGCGTTGCTCCTAACGCAGAAAATGCATTTGCTGCAACCGTTCTTCGAAAAGAGTTTCAGGCAAAAAAAGGTTCGATTAAAGATGCAAAAGCCTATGTTTCCGGTCTTGGGTTTTTTGAATTAAAAATAAATGGACAATTACCGGATGACACCTTATTGAATCCGGCAAATACGCAGTATAACCAAACTTCTCTTTACCGGGTGTTTGATGTAACGGACTTAGTAAAAGAAGGAAAAAATGCCATTGGCGTAGAGCTTGGCAACAGCTTTTACAATGAGACCTGCTCCGTATGGAACTGGCAGGATGCAAGTTGGAGAGATGCCCCTAAGCTTCGTATGGAACTTGAGATTGAATATGAAAACGGGGAAAAAGAAACTGTGGTAACGGATGAGTCCTGGAAAGCCACCAAAGAAGGTCCGATCACAACCAACAGTATTTATTATGGTGAGACCTATGATGCAAGAAAAGAATTAAATGGTTTTGATCTGGTTGATTATGATGATGCAAACTGGGGTGCTGTACAGTTAATGGATGCCCCGGAAGGTAAGTTGAAAGCGCAGATTATGGAACCAATCAGACGTACCAAAGAAATGCGGCCGTCTGAGATTACTAAGATGGAAAATGGTTCTTACGTTTTAACCATACCGGAGATGCTGGCCGGCTGGGTCAAACTGGATATCAAAGGAGCCGGTGCAGGAGATAAAGTTACCATCACCTATGGTGAGAAATTAAATGCTGACGGCCAGGTGCAAAAGCTAGGCGGTAAAGACGGTGTAAATTCCGGCTGGTGGCCCCGTGCTTATAATCAGCAGGATAATTATATCTGTAAAGGCGGAGCGGACGTAGAAACTTTTGAGCCGAAATTCAGTTATAAAGGTTATCAATATGTACAGATTGACGGGTATCCGTCAGAGCTTACAGCAGAGAATGTAACCTGTTACCGGGTAAGCAATGATATGGAGGATACCGGAACATTCGAATCCTCAGATGAACTGTTTAACAAAATGCACCAGATGATGATTACAACCATGAAGAACAATATGCAGGGAAAGCCAACCGACACTCCGGTATGGGAAAAGAACGGCTGGCTTGGAGATGCCAACGTTGCTCTGGAGACGATGACCTACAACTTTGGTTTTGTAAACATGTTAAAACAGTTCGTGGAAACAATGGAAGACTGCCAGAACGAGTTTAATAATGTTCCGAATATGGTTCCGACACAGGGCTGGGGAAATGACAATACAGTTGTATGGAATTCTATTTTCGTATTTGGCGTTGATCAGATGATTGATACCTACGGAAACGAAAGTTATCTGTATGAGCAATATGATGCAATGCGGAAACTGGCGTTAAAAGATATTGAAGAGAGCAGGAAAAATGGATGGACATGGTCAGACGGACAGCTTGCTGACTGGGTATCACCAATGGGACAGGGGGATGACGACCAGGATTTACCGTACTCTGAAAGTCCAAGCGAGGGTTCGGGTATCTGCGGCACTGCATTTGCTTATCACTTATTAGATGTAATGGCTGATTTAGCAGACCGGATGGGTAAGACAGAAGATGCGGCAGAATACAGAGCAGCAATGGAAAAAATGTATAAGGCATTTAATGAAAAATTCTATGATGCAGAAAACCAGATTTATAGGACATTAACATGGTCCCAGCAGCAAAACAGAAACAGATACCGTCAGACTTCCCAATTGGTACCGCTGGCATATGGGTTAGTTCCGGAAGAATATAAAGACGGTGTTTTAACCAATCTCGTTAATGACATTAAGGATAAAAACTATCACCTGGATACAGGATGTGTCGGTTCCAAGTTCATTCTTCCCGTTCTTACAGACAATGGATATGCGGATGTAGCTTATAAAGTAGCACAACAGAAGTCATATCCAAGCTGGGGATTCATGGCTGACAGGGGAACTTCCCTCTGGGAAATGTGGGAGACAACATCCCGTTCTCTGGGACATTATTTCCTTGGAACCTACGATGAATGGTTCTACAAAGGAATCGGCGGCATCAAGGATATGCAGGACGGATATAAAACCGTTACCATAGAACCAGCATTAAATGAATCACTAACTTATGCTAAAGCAGGTGTGAATACCGTGCGCGGTCAGCTGCAGAGTGACTGGACCTTAAATGAAGATCAGGGTGTATTCGATATACAGGTTCCGGTTGGGACAACAGCGGAAATTATTCTACCCACTAATGATAAGAGTCTAATACTATGCAACGGACAGGCTTTAAGTGACACACTGAATGGAATCCATGCAGTAACTGAGGAAGCAGGAAAAGTACATATTCAAGCAGGATCAGGAATTTACAAATTCGAAACCAGTGTAAAATTAATAAGCGTTGAAAAAATAAAACTAAAAAAAGCTATTTTAGATGCAGGAAGTTTAAAGCAGCTGGATTATGAAATGGATGCCTGGACAAAATTTAAGGCAGTTCTGGATGCTGCAAAAGCATTAGATGCAGATCTGAATGCAGCACAGGAAGATGTAGATGCGATGGTAATATCGCTTACAGATGCCACAGCAGAATTAAAGCTTCACGTAAATAAAAGCAGGGAAGCATTAAAAGAAGCAGTAAAAAATGCGGATGATAAAGCAAACCCCGTAGCAACACCGGTTCGATTCGCGGATGCCTACCAGGCAGCATATGATGCAGCGAAGGCAGGATGTACCAATGTTGATTTAACAAATGAACAGATGGATCAGTTAGTGGTAAATCTCGCGGAAGCTGAACAAGAAATGAACAGTAACTTATTCCAGAACCTGGCGTTAAACGGAAAGGTAGCATACTCCACCTCACATGAAGATAACTTCTGGGGTTGGGGAAGTAAACTGATTAATGACGGGGATAGAAAAAATAAAAATAAGGATGGTGAGTACACCGGATATTCCAGCAATACCGGCGATGCCAAGACAAAAGACCACGAAGAGTGGATAAGCATTGACCTTGGAGCAGTCAAAGATGTCAATGCAGTAGCAATCTACCCGGCTGTAAAAAACCCGGCAGAAAAAAATTCAGGCTATGGATTTCCGAAGAACTTTGATATTCAGGTATCCGAAAATGGTAAAGACTGGACAACGGTAGTTTCAAAAGAAAATTATCCGGTACCTGGCTATGAACCGGTGAGCTTTACCTTTGGATCAACAAATGCCAAATACGTAAAATTATTTGCCAGGAATTTAAATCCAAAGTCAAATGATCATGATTTCTATTATTTACAGCTTAGTGAGTTTGAAGTTTACCACAGTGAAAATACGGTAGAAAGTATAGAATTATCCGATTATGAAGCACCTCAGTCCACAGCAGTCTATGGTGAATCACTGGTGGATATGGCAGATATCAAGGCAGCGATTAATGGAAGCGTGGATATCACCGGTAAATGGTCCGTTGTAAACCAGGATGGTACTGCAGTTGATCTTAACAAGAAACCGGAGACAGGAAAATATAATGTGAAGTTAACCTTCCAGGCTCCAAATACTTATATCTTCTCTGACACTCTTGCAGGTACCGGTAAGGATGGCGCAATAGTTACAGTTGAAGGAAGCGGACAAAAATTAGTATATACATATCTGACGGAAGTTGTGAAAGCGGCACCACCAGTTGTGGAAGAACAGAAACTGTATTTTGTATATGCAGCAGGCGGTAATGGCGAAATATCTATTGCTGACGTTATGAAACAGTATCAGCCTTTTGTGAAATTTGTAGTGGGAAATGTTTCTGACGAACATAAAATACTCGGATCGGATATTACAGTTGATGAAAATGGACTTTTGAGCCTGTCAGTTAACGCAGACGGTGAGATTGGTCAGACTGCAGTAATTCCGGTAACCGTAACTATGAAGAACTATGAAGATACGGTAGTGAACGTAAGTGTTAACCTGACGGATAAAATCCCCGTAACGGTAAAGAGCAGTGCAAAAAATGTAATCTATACGGGAAATGCTTATGAAGGATTGGAAACTCCAAGTGCAGAAATCACGGAAACAGGAGAAGCATACACAGGAGAATTTATTATTACTTACAATACCGAAGACGGAAGTGCTCCGGTAAAAGAAGGTAATTATACCGTAACAGTTGTACCGGAGGATCCGGCATACGCAGGTCAGTGGACCGGCAGCTTTACCATTTCACCGTCACTGGAGTCGGTAGAAGCACAAATTGATCATCCGGAACTGTTCTGGGATGAAGAAGCACAGGTTACAGGAGTTGCAGCAATTGGATCTGACGGAAACAAAATGAATCTGGCTGGTGCAGACATTGCATATCGCTCAGAGGATACCAATATTGCTATCGTGGATGAAAATGGAAAGATTTCTGCTAGAAACGCAGGAAGTACAAAAATTATTGTTACGATTACCATAGGCGAAATGGAAAAATCCGGAGAATTTACAGTTACGGTTTCTGAAATTCCGGTAATTCATCCCGTACTCGCATCGAAAACAACCACCAGCATTACACTGGAAGCGATAGAAGGTTATGAATACGCAGTTGAAAAAGCAAATGAAGAGCCTGTATTCAGCCATGTTGCCGAGTTTAAAGACTTAGAGCCGGGAACCGTCTATGTGTTCTATCAGAGGATTGCAGCAACAGATACACATAATGCCGGAAGTGTAAGTGAAGCGCTAGAAGTATCAACGGATAAAGAAAAAATGCAGGGATCAGTTATCTTAAAAGGAACTGCTAAAGAAGGTGAAAAATTAACCTTAGATACAACCGGTATTAAGAATAAAAAACCTGGAGATTTAACCATTATATGGAAGCGTGGAAATCAGGAGGTTAAGGGGGTAAACGGAACCACATATACTCTTACAAAAGCAGATGTTGGATATAAGATTTCTGCTGTGGTAACAGCAAAAAACCTGGAGGGATCACTGACTGCAGTAACTGCTTCCAATGTCATCCCAGCAGTTACACCACCACCTGCAAAGGTTGAAGCAGATAAAGTAAGCCTGAATAAGTCCAGCGTCAGCATTAAGAAAAATAAATCAGTGAAACTGACAGCGCAGGTATCTCCGGCTAATGCAGCAGATAAAACCATTACCTGGAAGAGCAGTAAATCTTCCATTGCCAGTGTCGATAAAAATGGAAAAGTAACTGCAAAGAAAGCAGGTAAAGCAACCATTACCGCAACAACTTCCAACGGAAAGTCAGCCAGTTGTAAGATCACCGTAACTACGGATCCTACTAAGATAAAATTAAATGCAAGCAAAAAGACATTGGGAAGAAAGGAAACTTATAATTTAAAAACAACGCTCGTGCCATCAACGGCTGTGACCAGCAAAATCAAATTTACAAGCAGCAATAAAAAAGTTGCAGAAGTTGATAAAAAAGGCAGAGTAAAAGCTGTAAAAGAAGGAACCGCAGTTATAACGGCTATCACAGCAAACGGTAAAAAAGCAACTTGTGACATTACCGTTAAGAAAGCACCTTCTTCTATAAAATTGAATGTTGGTAAGACAAAGACCCTGAAAAAAGGAAAAACATTCAAACTAAAAGTAACCCGTAGTACCGGCAGTGCTGGAAATGTTACCTTTATCTCAAAAAATGAAAAAGTGGCAACGGTGAGTTCTTCCGGAAAAATAAAAGCAATTAAAAAAGGAAAGGCAAAAATTGTAGCAAAAACTTTTAATGGTAAAAATGCAGATGTAGTCATTACCGTACAGTAGTATAAAATCAGCAAAGTACACAGGGATAGAAATATCCTGTGTTACTTTGCTAATGTGCTTTGAATTCAAAGTGCAAATAATAATCTTGATTTTACATTGTTTAAGATTGTAATTCATATTTATTTGTTTTGTGGGCATACAACAACAGATGCCGGCAGAAGGAGAGAAGACGCATATGGCAAAAAAGAGGATGAGAAAGAAACTGTCAGCATGGTTATTGATAATTTGTATGGTTATGCAGCTATTTACAGGTCTTGGCATGAAGACAGAAGCATCAGAAGGATCATTTACGGTATATGGGTTAAAATGTGAATCTGCGGTAAATCCCCTGGGGATTGATGAGAGTACACCAAAACTCAGCTGGAAATTGGATTCAACACAAAGAGGTGTTATGCAGACATCCTATCGGATCATGACTGCAACCAGCAAAGATAACCTGGATCGCGGAAATTATGACATCTGGGACAGCACAGTGGTAGAGAGTGACCAGTCAGTGGATGTTGTCTACGGGGGGAAGGCATTAGAACCGGGTATCAGATATTACTGGAAAGTCCAGGTTACAGATAATAAAGGAAACACGGCTGTATCAACAGAGGAAGCTTATTGGGAAACAGGACTGATGGGAACTCCATGGGATGCAAAGTGGATCGAGCTGGATATGGGAGAAGCACCATCACCGGAAAAATATTCGGTAGAAATGGATTTTCGGATTATCAATGATGATGCAGGAATTATTTTTGCAGGAAAAGATAACTCCAACTTCCTCATGTGGCAGATTAATACCTTTGAAAAAAAATTCAAAGGAGTGACCAGCTTCAGACCTCATCAGTGGGTAAAAGGAGCAGCGGCATGTATTGATGAATTTACAATTGAAGATGTTATTCCGGCAGAAGCTCAGAAGGAACAGCATCATATTAAAATTGAAGTGGACGGCAATCAGATTACAACATTTATCAATGACACTCAGGTTGACCAGAGAACAAGCGACTATGCAGCTTATGGAAAATTGGGCTTCCGTCAGACTTACAATCCCGGTGACTGTGATGAACAGGCAGCCTATGACAATATTGTTGTAAAAGATGGAGAGGGCAATATTTTATTTTCGGACAACTTTGACAGCGGAATCAATAACAATTTCAGCGTTGGAAATATTGATTCAGGTGAACTGGTTGTAACCAATGCGCTGGGGCTGCAAAATGATGCAAAAGCTGCGGCACCAATGTACAGAAAAGATTTTGAAGTTGATAAACAGGTAAAGAAGGCTACCATATATGCTTCTGCACTTGGAATCTATGAACTGGAAATGAATGGGCAGAAGGTGGGAGATGATTTCTTCAATCCCGGATGGACCAACTATGAATTGAACCAGGATGACCGGAATTATGTGATGTACCAGGCATTTGATGTAACCGATATGCTGCAGGATGGTACCAATGTTATTGGAGCCATAACCGGTCACGGATGGTACTCCGGAAAACTGTTTGTAGGCGGAAAAGAACGCTATGGAAAAGATTCAAAACTGCTCTGCCAGTTAGAAATTGAGTATGCAGATGGAGAAAAAGTAAGGATATCTTCAGATTCTACCTGGGTTGCCAGCGGAGATGGCCCCATAGTCTCTGATGATTTCCAGATGGGTGAAACCTATGACGCAACCAGGGAAATGCCGGGCTGGTCGGAAGCTGGATTTAATTTCCAGGGCAGCTGGAATCCGGTTAAAGAATCCGGATATGACGGAGATATTGTGGCACATATGGGTCCTGGAGTAAAGGTGATCAAAGAAATTAAGCCTATATCTGTAAATGAGCAGTCAGAAGGTACCTATATTTTTGACCTGGGACAAAACATATCCGGATTCGCAAGAATGAATGTTACCGGAGATGCAAACACAGTTGTTAAGCTGCGTTTTGGAGAGATGCTGCAAAATGACGGAAGTCTGTATACTGCAAATTTAAGAAGTGCGGCAGCAACAGATTACTATACCTTAAAGGGTGATCCAAATGGGGAAACATGGCAGCCGCGGTTCACATTCCACGGATTCCGTTATATAGAGGTAACAGGCTATCCGGGTGTACCTGCTGTGGATGATATTACCGGTGTGGCAATCAGTTCCCTGCAAAATACAACGGGAAGCTTTACCACATCAAATGAAGATATCAATCAGCTTCAGAGCAATATTACCTGGGGCCAGTTAGATAACTTCATCAGTGTACCTACGGATTGTCCACAGAGAGACGAACGACTGGGATACACCGGAGATTCACAGGTATTTGTCCGCACTGCGGCGATGAATCAGGATGTACAGAGATTTTTTCAGAAATTTATGATGGACGTTACCACGAATCAGAGAGCAGACGGAGCAATTGCCGACTGGACACCTAACTATGTAACACCCGGAGATGGGCTGAGCGGTTCATTCGGAGCTTCGGGCTGGGGTGATGGCGTTATTATCATTCCATGGACCATGTATAACACTTATGGTGATACCTCCATCATCCGGCAGAGCTACGAAGGAATGAAAGGGTGGATCCGGTATTATCAGAATCTGGAGACAAAAGATCATCTGGTAGAGGGCTGCGGAAATAATTATGGAGACTGGTTATCGGTTGGGGCAAATACGCCTATTGATTTAATCTGTACCGGTTATTATGCATACAGCTGTGATTTACTTTCCAAGATGGCAGAGGCAATTGGAGAAACAGAAGATGCCGCTTCATACCGCAATTTATTTGAACAGATTAAGGAAGGGTTTAACAAGGCATTTGTTGATGAAGAAGGACATGTAGGAAATGGAACGCAGACCAGTTACCTCATGGCACTGAAGTTCAACTTATTAAAAGACGATGAAGCAAGAAAAAAAGCAGCAGCATATCTTGTGGAGGACATTAAGAATAAGAACTGGCATTTATCAACGGGATTCATGGGCGTTGCTTACCTCTGTCCGATGCTGACCGAGATGGGGTACGCAGATGTGGCATACCGCCTGTTATTACAGGATACCTATCCATCCTGGTTATACAGTGTAAGAGCCGGAGCAACCACGATCTGGGAGCGCTGGAACTCTTATGATTATGAGACAGGACAGTTTGGTGATGTGGGAATGAATTCCTTTAACCACTATTCCTTAGGTTCCGTGGGAGAATGGTTCTATAACTACGTGGCAGGTATCTCATACGATGAGGAAAACCCCGGTTACAAGCACTTTTATTTAAAACCATATCCCGGCGGCGGATTAAGCTATATGGACAGTTCCTTTGAATCTGTTTACGGCAATATCGAAAGCAGCTGGAGCTATGGAGATGACGATAATTTCTTTATGAACGTTACGATTCCTGCGAATAGCACGGCAACGGTATATGTACCGGCTGAAAACAAGGATCAGGTACTGGAAAATGGGATTCCCTCAGCTGAGAGTGAGGGTCTTACCTTTGTAAAAATGGAGGATGGAAAAGCAGTATATGAAGCTGGTTCCGGACAGTACCAATTCACAACGGTACTTAGAAAGCAAGTTGTTTTAAACATTGTGGATGAAGATGGAAGTCAGGGAAGCATGGTAAGCATCAACGGGGGCGAGCCTCAGAAATTACCAATTATTGAGAACGTCTACACAGGTGATGAAATTACCTTAAGTGCAAAACCGGTGAATGAAGTAGATTATTCATTTGCAAAATGGTATGGGGAAGGTTTCGAAGAAGAGAGTCCGGAAATCACCTTACAGATCAATGGAGAAACTAAGCTTGCAATAGAGAACAGCCGTATAGAAAGGGAGAACCTGGCACTGTTGGGGAAGGCAGATGCAAGTACCTCAATATCCAATGCAGACTGGGGAATCCAGAATATTAATGACGGTCAGTTACTCTCTGTAAAAGGAAGCCTTGGATTTACATCAAACGGAACAAATAGTGCAGATGTAGACCACTGGGTTGAAATTGATCTGGGAGAGGATATGAATTTCAACAGAGTTCATTTATATCCAAGAAGTGATGTGTTTACAGCTGATGGCAAGACACCGTCTTTCCCAAAAGATTTCAGCGTTGAAATCTGTAAGGACGGAGAGAGCAAGTATACAGCTATTGCAGATTTTACCGATTACCAGGCACCTTTTGGTAAGCCGGCAGTTCTAAAATGGGAAGAAGGAGTAACAGCCAGAAAAGTCCGGATTCATGTAACAAAAGTTGGAAATCCACCGGCAGGAGAAATTAATTACTTCCAGCTGGCAGAGATGGGCATCTATAATCAGGCTGGTCTTGAGACACAGGAATTAGAAAATGCAGTAGAGCAGGCAGTTGGATTAAAAGGCAGTGAATCTGATTATACAAGTTCCAGCTGGAAGGTATTTAGCAGAGCGTTAAAAAATGCAGAAAAAGCGTTGTATAATGCAAATCTTACCCAGAAGGAAATTGATACAGCAACGGACTCCTTAAAAAATGCATTAAGCGGTCTGGTACTAAGAGCAGATAAGACAGCCCTTAAAAACGCAATCAAAGAAGCAAATGAATACCTGTCCCAGGAGTTAAAATATACGGCTGAGAGTTTTGGAATTTTAAAACAGAAGCTGGATGAAGCCGTTCAGGTAATGGAACAGAAGGATGCTGTCCAGGAAGAAGCGGATGAAGCAGTAAAAGGTCTTCAGTCAGCGGTAAAAGGACTGGTACCTGCAGGTGATAAACAGCCGCCTTCCACGCCGGGAAATGTAAAAGCTTCCGGAATTACAGAAAACGCCGTTACGATTACCTGGAATGCATCCACAGATAATACCGGTGTGGAAAAATATCTGGTGAAGAATAAAGATAACGTAGTATCAACGGTGACAAATGGTACAAAAGCAGAAATAAAGGGGCTGGCTCCCAACACAGCTTATACGCTTACTGTATATGCATACGATAAGGCAGGAAATGTATCCGGCGGAGCAAGTGTAACCTTTAAAACCCTGAATAAGATCCAGGTAACTGCTGTATCTTCAGTAAAACTGAATTACAACAGTCTCACAATAAAAGGCAAAGGCACAAAACAATTAAAAGCAGAAGTACTGCCTGGCAATGCATCAAACAAGAAGGTTTCCTGGAGATCTTCCAACAGTTCCGTTGTCTCAGTTGATGCCAACGGAAAAGTAACCGCTAAAAAAGCAGGGAAAGCAACCGTCACGGTAAGCACTGCTGACGGAGGAAAAGAAGCATCCTGCAGGATCACAGTTCATACGGTTAAGGCAAAGAAAATTTCATTGAACAAAAAAAGCAGGACCGTCTATAAGGGAAAAACTTATCAGCTTAAGTCTTCCTTAAAACCGTCAAATGCAACAGATAACGTCATCTGGACCAGTTCAAATAAAAAAGTTGCTGCCGTATCTGAAAAAGGTCTGGTAAAAGCAAGAAAAGCTGGAGAAGCAACAATTACTGCTAAGATATCCGGTAAGAAGAAAGTAACCTGCATCATTACGGTAAAGGAGGTGAAGGCAAAGGAGGTTAAGATTAACCTTCATAAGAAGACATTAAAGACACAAAAAAAATTACAGCTAAAAGCAACTGTAAAGCCAAAGAACAGTACAGATACTCTGAAATGGGAAAGCTCAAATAAAAAGGCTGCAAAAGTTTCATCGAAAGGAGTCGTTACAACTTTGCATAAAGGAACAACTATCATTACGGTAAAGACACCTGGAGGAAAGAAAGATTCCTGCGTTATCACAGTAAGATAAGTACTGTCTGAGGCACAAGCATACAGGTGAATGTAAATAGTAAACATTCACATTCACCTGGTTGAAAACAAAAAAAATGCGGTATAGGAGGAAAGAGTGAAAAGAAAAGTAGATTTTGAGACGCACTTACCTAAGGGGTCATAGATCCCCTGAAAATTAGGTATGTAAGAACAATGAATCATTAGTTAT
>JAGZJZ010000069.1 GCA_018365455.1 Clostridiales bacterium | reverse complement strand
ATCTCTTTAATAGAATCTTTCAAGGTTGTTTCACTGTTCAATTATCAAGGTTCTGTTTGCTTTTCTTTGTTGTTGTACTCTTTAGCGCAACTTCTATATGTTATCACACTGCCAAGTGTTTGTCAACAACTTTTTTTAATTTATTTTTTTCAATCTTTCGATTGATCCGTGCTGTTTTTTAACAGCTTTGATATGTTACCATTTTTGTCAAAAGATGTCAATACCTTTTTCAAAACTTTTTTAATTATTTTTTCAGGCCTTCTTTTGACACAAAACAATCCACCGCAATCACTTGCAGTGGACTGTTATAATATCATTATTCAAAAAAACTGTCAAGATAAATCTCCCATTTTTTCAATTATTTTTTTAAATATTATTTCAAAATATTTTTTCAAATTTTTAAATCTATTTTTTCAAATTTGTACTAACTAATCAATGCCATACAGCATTAGCACCCCTGTACTCATCTTCAGGTAAAATAAGACATCGCATCCGTGAGTAATTTCAGGAAGATATTGTTGTCGTAGATGAAACTTAAGATCTTACTGTTGTGAATCATCAGCATGAGATCTCTTCCTAAATCAATACTGCTGAAGACGGTAATAATTAAAAATGCGATCCATACAAATACAAGCCCCTGCACCAAACCTAACACTAATCCCAGCACCTGATTTATCCCGTGGATAATCGGCAGGTTTGCAATAACATCCAGGGTCATCACTGTGATCCATAAAAAGCTCACCACCAACAGGAAGGTTGCCACAAAAGAAATAATATTCAATATAAGTGTAGCCATATAGCTGGGGATATACTCTTCAAAACTCTGCACAGCCAGTTTTTCATAGCCGGTCTTATTGTTATTGCTTTCCAGCATATTCTGGATTACGGCGGGCAGTTTCAACTCTTCTATCAGTTTTGCCTGATCAAGCATTGATATTCCATTACCCGAGTTATCCCCGGATCCATCTTGACCCTTAATTCCTCCAGCCGCACTGTTTGGATTCTGGCTGTGGGAGTTCTCGCTGTTGTTCCGGTTATCGGTGTTCTGGTTATCCCCGTTTTGTACGTCTTTGGCATCTTTCTTCTCATTACCGGTAATTCCAAAGGCTGACTGGCATTTTTCTTCAATCATGCTGTACAAAGGGGTTTGGGTTTTCAAAAACTCCGTAACATAGGGCGTTGCTATGGAAACCAAAACAATAGATACAATTAATGAAACCATAGATACAAATGTCTTGATAAATCCCCTTCTATAACCATTTAATATAAAGAATAATAGCACCAACAGCACTATAATTGTTAGTAGATTCATGATGTTTTCTCCTATTTAAGTCTTATCTGATCAGTACTGTTCTGTGTAATTATCGTGTATTTCCGAAAACCTTTCGCACTCATAACATTAATGATGGGCTTTCGGTAGCTGCCGGAAAATTTCTCTTTTCCTCCCAGACTGTATATGGCAAACTTGCCTTCGTTAAACATGATAATCTCATCGCCATCAATCTTGATCTGTTTATAATCCAGGTCAAAATATTTCTGCATGGTCTTTCTGCCACTGAGGTTATAGAGACGCATGAGATATTTGTGGTCTGGATCATCACTCCCTACTACTATCCCTATATCTGTATCGCTGTAGAAGATACTAACGATCTCTTCCTCCAGATCGATTTTAACACTTTCCTGGGGGACTTGGCTGCCTTTAAAAATGGTAAACCCGTCATTGCGAAATGCCACCGACGTCGAATCATTCATAAATAATGTTTTAGGAACTATGGTATTATCATAGGTTACACTGCTCACTTCATTATTAATCTGGGTCTGCCCTACAGAATCAAAATTATAAAATGCAATCTTGGTACTCATCTTTTCTTTTGCTACATTCAGGTAAGATACCATCATCTTTAATCCGTCCGGTGCCAGGGCAATATCCATGGGATATCCAAAATCATTAACCGAAGTGCGGTTCTCTGCAATTGGATTACCTTTGGTATCATAAAAATTAATCCAGGTTGTGTCCCCTTCTTCCAGTACTGCTGCTACAACACCTTGATTTGCCACCTTAACTTTTAATATGGGCATTGAAGTTTCAAAGGAACCGATCTGTCCATTTTCATCAAAAATATAGATCTGGGTTCCCTTTTGATCCCCTACAACCGCCGTTGTCCCACAGATATCAATTATGGGGCTCTGCATACTGAACGTCGCACTGAATAAGACTTCATTTCCTGAACTGACGCAGCTCACACCATCTGGGCTGTACTTCAGCAGATTCCCTCCCAGCTGTGCATACTGTGTCGCTGTTATGTCAGATCTTTTCTCATTTGCCAGCGTTGCATAACTATGAAAAACCCGAACATAGTTATAAATAGAATACCCAATTATTAATAGCGCTATTACACCGATTGTAATTCCCCATCGGGAAAAAATTAATTTTTTATGTTTCTTAATCTTTGTTGTTAAATCCAGCATTTCATCACTTTGCGTTTGAAGCTGCTTTTTCTCCAGCCTCTTATCCTTTATTTTTTGAATCTTTTCCCTGATCTTAATAAACTTAAACTTGTCCTTAAAAAAGTCTTTTATCTTTCCCATCTGTACTCTCTTTCGTATCTCCAAGTATTATTTTAATTTATCGTTTGAAACAGTATAACATACTTTTTTATGGGAGTACAATTTTTTGTCCGGGTAAAATCGTATTTTTATCTGTAATTCCATTTAAGGAACAGATATCTTCGACTTTATCCAGTGTTCCATAATACATTTCACTTATGGTTGCCAGGGTGTCGCCGTCCTTTACCACATACGAAGCACGTCCCATTGTCTCTCTTGCAGGCTGTTTCGCCGGATCTGTCTGGTTCTGGGCATCGTTCTGCTGTGCCTGGCTTGTCTTATCCTGCTGGTCAGCCTGTTCCGTCTGCTGTGTCTGGCCGCTTTGTGCTGCATTGCTATCCTGGCTTTCTGAAGCCACTGCGTTCGTATCCTTGGCAGCTTCCGTACTATTTGCTTCATCTGATTTTGCCTGTTGCCCGTTATCCTTCGCTGCCTCTGTCTCTTGGTTTCCTTTTACTCCGTTTGCCTCTTCTGTAGCCGGCTGGGGTTCTGTTTCCCTGCTGCTGTCTTCTTTATTTTTATCAATTGCTGCATTTTTTTCGGAAACACTCTGCTCTTTCTCTGTCTTTGTCTGTACAGGTGCCATAGCAGATACGGAATCCGCATCACCTTCTGCCCCGGTTCCTTTGCCGCCCATGGATTCTGAGATTCCGGCAAGTGCCATTTCCATATCCTTCATTTTATCATAGTTATTAATGAGCGTAACTCCTATTATAAGAACGGTGAGCACAAGAAAAGAGCTGGCTGCATACAAAAGCTTTGTAGTAATTGGCTGCTTGTCCGACTCTTTGTTTTCCTGTTTTTCTTTCTTCTCTTTTTTCTCTTCCGCTATTTTCTTACGGAAGCTTTGTACTGCATCATCTTTTACCTCTGTCTCTTCCTCAACCGAACGGTCTTTGTTCATAGCCACCATGTATTCCTGCATCATGATGTTCTTTTCATAATAAATGTAGTAGCCTCTCTGAGCCACCAGCCTGCCGCTTTCAAGAGCAAATACTGCTGATTCATTCTCTGTGAAATCCCGCAGTATAAGTATCTGGTCTTCTCCCGGAAACTGGCTTTCATGTATGCGCTGCATTTCTTCCGTTGCAATCAGCGTGGATTCTTCTTCCCCCAGATACCAGCCGACTATTTCTCTGCCGTCAAAATACTCCATCATCTGCTGCTGGACCTTGTCCCACATTTCTTCTCCGAAATCCAATTCATCTACAGCCAGTGCTCCATTTATAAATATATAACGGTTCTTACCTGCCCTTTGTACTTCCCCCAGAAGAATTGCCGCTGCCCGCTGCGTTCCTTCTTTCCTATCGTTTGCTAACTGATGCATGTAAGTAACCGCATAATCTTCAATGTAAATTTTCCTGTCTTGTCCGCCTTCTCCGATCTGCCTGATATTTTTTGGCAGAGCTACCTGTGCTTCTCCATCTTTGTCCCCTTTGTGTTCCCCTTTGTAAATGACTTCTATCATACCCCTGTTCACTCCTTTATTGGTTCCATGATATTACAGAGATTATCATATTTTGAATGCAGATTTTATCAATTCATGGTAAGGAAATCCAGAGATTTCCGACATAATATCAATTTTGGCAACATGGTTTTTTATATTATTTAATTAATCTCGAAATACGGTATCACATTGAGTGAATATTTTAAAAAGAATGAGGATAAACTTTAGAAAAGCATCAGAAAGGGTAAAGAACATGCATTCCGACTCATTGAAAAAAACACATTATATCAACTCAAAAGAAAAAAACGCCCCGATTGTTTTAGGCGAACATTTACTTGATTTTTTACAAAGCCCGGATTTTAGCCAGGCCCCCCCTGTATTCGTGTGCATCGGCAGCGACCGGGTAACCGGTGACAGCCTGGGACCACTCATCGGAAGCCGGTTAAAGAAGCAATTAGGACGGCATTTCGCAGTATATGGAACTTTAGATTCGCCAATCCATGCCCTGAATCTGGATGAGGCAATCCAAAATATAAAAAAGCGCCACAGCAACAATACGATCATTGCTATAGACGCTTCTCTGGGCACGAAACGGCATCAGGGATACATTTCCATTGGGAAAGGCAGTCTGCTTCCCGGAGCCGGCGTAGAAAAGAAGTTAAACGCTGTAGGAGATGTCTTTATCACCGGGATCATTAATACTGCAGGGCGCTTCGCCCACCTGGCTTTGCAGACAACCAGGCTCTCTACCGTAATGCACCTGGCGGACTGCATGATCGACGGCATTCTGCTTGCCTGCCGTTATTATGCCCTGGACACAGACTCCCTGGATACCCTGTGGGATTTTGATGACCTGTATTCCCCTATGCCTGCTCTGGCTCCCACTACAGGCGCAACCTTAGACGCTAACTGATACATGGTACGATATCCAAAGGGGAGCTTGATCCTCTTTGGCATGATCTTACCGGAATAATGGTCGGTGATCTCGCATGCTCCGCAATATTTATCCGTAAGGCAGATAATATAAGATTCAAAATACTTTGGCGGTATGATGGTTAATGGCCACATATGCTTGCGGATAATATCCTTCTCCATATCATTCAGGTCAAAGTATTTTTCTGCCCTTCTAAGAGCCACTTTGGGATGTGTCAGTCCATGAAAACGGTCGCCGGTCTTTGCTGCATGTTCTCTCCAGTCATATAAAAACAAATCATGCAGCATGCCAGCCCTTGCCGCTGCTCTGGCATCCAGCCCCAGCAGTTTACAAATCTGATAATTATAATAAGCCACATTCAGACAATGCTGGTAACAGTCGGTATCACAATGATGGGGAAACTTCTTCATTAGCAGTACCACGGGATGTTCCATAATATCCCGGATACATTCATAAAATTCCTGCTTCATGTCATTGCGGTGACTCCTTGCCCGCCTGGCTCTGGCATCACGCGTCATAATATCCCTTCTTTCTGAACATTAAATTTTCTTTCGTTTTTTATTATACCCAAAACACCATTTAAATACCAGAGCATGTTTAGTCGATTCTCGGCTCAAAAGATTTTTCAGCAGACGTTAAAAATGCCATATGGCAGCCAGGCTTCATACTTTTGTATAAAATCTGACTTCCATATGACATTATGATTCATTAAAATTAAACAAACGATTTAATTTTTGTATAGATTCCTTCTGCATCAAGACCGTACTTATGCAGTAATGCTACTGCAGGACCTGATTCACCAAAGACATCATTAATACCGATTTTCATAACTTTTGTCGGTGCATTTTCGCTTAAGCAGTCACATACTGCACTGCCAAGCCCGCCGATAACAGAGTGTTCTTCTACTGTCACAACTTTACCGGTTTCTTTTGCAGCTGCAATAATCAATTCTTCATCCAGGGGTTTAATTGTGTGGATATTGATAACTTTTGCCTCTATGCCGTCTGCTGCCAGTTTTTCTGCTGCTTCCAGGCATGCAGATACCGGAAGTCCGCTTGCTACGATCGTAAGGTCTTTTCCTTCTCTTAAGACAACACCTTTTCCTAATTCGAATTTATATTCCGGTTTGTCGTTGATTACCGGAACGGCTAAACGTCCAAAACGTAAATATACCGGTCCATCGTATGTGACAGCTGCCGCAACTGCTGCTCTTGCTTCCACATCATCGGAAGGATTGATTACTACCATTCCCGGAATTGTTCTCATTAATGCAATGTCTTCATTACACTGATGGGTTGCTCCATCTTCACCAACGGAGATTCCGGCATGTGTCGCACCGATTTTTACATTTAAATGGGGATATCCAATGGAATTACGCACCTGTTCAAATGCACGTCCTGCTGCGAACATAGCAAAGGAACTCATAAACGGAATCTTACCGGTTGCTGCAAGTCCTGCTGCGATTCCTGCCATATTGCATTCTGCGATACCGCAGTCAATATGACGCTCCGGAAATGCTTTTTTAAAGATACCTGTTTTGGTAGCTGCTGCAAGGTCAGCGTCAAGTACTACGAGATTATCGTATTTTGCTCCTAATTCTGCCAGCGCATTTCCATAGCTGTCTCTGGTTGCAATTTTCTTTACTTCTGACATAATGCTTCACCTGCCTTTTCTAAATCTGACATAGCCACTGCATACTGCTCGTCGTTAGGAGCAGTTCCATGCCATGCTACTGAATTTTCCATAAAGGAAACTCCTTTACCTTTCACAGTCTTCATAACAATTGCTGTAGGCATTCCTTTTACTGTTTTTGCTTCGTCGAATGCTGCTTTTAACTGATCAAAATCATTTCCGTCAGCAACATTGATCACATGGAAATTGAATGCTTCAAACTTTTTGTCTATGGGATAAGGAGAACAAACATCTGCAACACTTCCGTCGATCTGCAGTCCGTTGTTATCTACGATTACCACCAGATTGTCTAACTTTCTGGCACCTGCGAACATAGATGCTTCCCATACCTGTCCTTCCTGGATCTCGCCATCACCAAGCAGGGTGTAAACACGGTAATCTTCGTTACTTAATTTTGCAGAAAGAGCCATTCCTACTGCTGCGGAGATTCCCTGTCCCAATGATCCGCTGGACATATCTACGCCCGGAATATGTTTCATATCCGGATGTCCCTGTAAATAGGAACCAAGATGACGTAAAGTTGTTAAGTCTTCTACCGGAAAATATCCTCTGTTAGCCAAAGTGGAATAGAGTCCCGGAGCCGTATGGCCTTTTGATAACACAAAACGGTCTCTGTCTGCTTTCTTTGGATCCTTCGGATCAATATTCATTTCCTCAAAATATAAATAAGTAAACACATCTGCTGCTGATAAAGATCCGCCCGGATGTCCTGCTTTAGCGCTGTGCACTGCAGTTACAATCCCTTTACGGACTTCATTGGCAGTTTTCTGAAGCTCTAATTTGTTCATATAATCCTCCTGAAATTTATTCCTGCGAGCAAAGAGCCAGGCGGACATGCCTGTATGTCCATCTGGCGCTGCTGCGAAGGTCAAATCCCCCGCAGGCTGCTGCGCTGCTAATTTGTTTCCCTGCCGCCAGCAGTGGGGTATTTGACCGGATAGTCACATTATAACCTTAATATATTCCATATGTAAAGTACTTAATTCCATACGGGTAACCTCCCGCAAATGACTTGTTACTGTCCACACCTGCTCACAGTAGCAGCATCTGCCCATCTAAAGCCGCCTTTGGCTATAAATGAAATGATCTTCTATTATTCACCAAATACTGCTTTGTAATCTGCCTGGAATTTTTCAATACCTGCATCTGTTAACGGATGTTTTGTCATCTGCTCAATAACAGAGTAAGGAACTGTTGCGATATCAGCGCCAGCTAAAGCACAGTCTGTAACATGAATCGGGTTACGAACGCTTGCTGCAATAATTTCAGTTTCGATTCCTGCTACTGCAAACATTTCAGCAATTTCAGAGATTAAATCAACACCTCTTACAGAGATGTCATCCAGACGTCCAAGGAAAGGCGATACATAGGAAGCACCTGCTCTAGCTGCTAATAATGCCTGGTTAGCGGAGAAAATCAGAGTAACGTTTGTTTTGATTCCTTCACTTGCCAGAACTTTTGTTGCTTTTAATCCTTCTACGGTCATTGGAATTTTAACTACCATATTTGGATGGATTTTCGCAATTTCTCTTCCTTCTGCGATCATTCCCTCTGCATCAGTTGTGGTAGCTTTTACTTCTCCGCTGATCGGTCCGTCAACAATGGATGTGATTTCTTTGATTACTTCAACAAAATCTCTTCCTTCTTTTGCGATCAGGGATGGGTTGGTTGTAACACCACAGATAACGCCCATATCATTTGCTTTTTTAATGTCCTCTACTTTTGCTGTGTCGATGAAAAATTTCATTTTGTTTCCTCCTTTGGAATGTGTGGTTATGACATTTATTTTAATGAATCGCTGAATGGATTCATCCTTTCTTTGTTATTAACAGTATAGCATATGTTTTTAAATGTTCAATAGGGCGCATTTTTATTAATTATTTTATCTATTAATAATATTAATTTTATTAATAGAAATATCGTATATTTTCTGGGATTAACTGTTGTTCTTAGGTTTTTTGGAGCATTTTCCCTTTTAATATTAAATTTTATTAATAATAATTTTTACAAAAGTATTTAATTTATTTTTTTAATTCTTCGCATAGGAGGTCGTTCCGCGGACAATCAGTTTGGGTTCATATTCCACATGATAAATGCTGGTTGGCTGAAGTTCCAGCGCATCCAGAGTATTTTTGGAATGGATTTTACGGATAATAATATCGCAGGCATCCCTGCCCTTTAAAGGTACAAAATGTTCGATTGTGGTAAGTGACATTCGCTTCATTTTAGAAAAAAGTATATTGTCGCAGCCAATAACGGAAACATCTCCTGGAACTTTTAGCTTTGCTTCATATAAAGCATCCATAATTCCAAAAGCAATCATATCATTCAGTCCAGCAATCGCCGTCAGGTCATCGTGCTCTTTTAGCAGCTCTTTGGTGAGATCGTATCCCATCTTGTATTCCGAATCAATACTTGGCATGACGGTATCCATGTCTTCATCTGCTGATTTAACATATACCGTATCTCCAAACCCTGCTGCACGGAACTCTTTGACAAATCCTTCCACACGTTTAAATCGCTGCCTCTGCCGGTCAGTCAGGGGTGGTGATACGAATGCCGCCCTCTGGTGTCCCAATTCCAGCAGGTGCTTTGCCATCAGCCTGCCGGGTTTTGAATTATTCAGTTCCACTGCATCCACTTCCATGATATCTTCCCGGTTATTGATTACTACAAACGGGATGTGTTCTGCCAGTTCTTTCACCTGTTCCATAAAGCAGGTACTGGGATTACTGGTATAGATAATTCCCAGGGGCTGGACACTGTCCATCATTTTCAGATAATATTCTTCCATCTTCAGATCTCTCTGGGTGTTGCAGACAAATACAGCATATCCCTCTTCTTTTGCAACCCCTTCAATACCCTGAAGCAGCATGACATAATAAGGGTTGGTCAGCGTCGGACAGAAAACGGTGATGAGTTTCCTGGCTTTATTGTCTTTCCTTACTCTTCGCTTTGGTATGTCATATCCCAGTTCACGGGCTGTATGTTCCACTTTTTCAACGGTTTCTTTGGAAAAAGAAACGTTGTATTTCTTATTTAATATCATGGAAACAGTTGCCTGGGATACCCCCGATGCTTTTGCTACGTCTGATGAAGTTACCTTGTTCTTTTTCACTGTGCTTCCTGCTTTCTATATGTTTACGTTATTCTTTTTCATTTTGGCAGAGCCTGTCTGACAAGAGCATATATCTGAATGTGCGTACCCTGATGAATCCATTAATTCTCGTTTACTTTACGGATTACCCTGCAGGGATTGCCAACTGCCAGACTGTCTGGCGGAATATCCTTTGCAACGACACTGCCTGCACCGATTACACTGTTTGCACCAATCGTTACTCCCGGAAGCACCATAACGCCTGCGCAGATCCAGACATTGTCACCTATGGTAACCGGATGTGTGTATTCCAGTCCTTGAATCCGCTGTTCCGTGTCCATGGCATGTTCTTCCGTTATAATACATACATTGGGCGCAATAAACACGTTGTTTCCAATGGTGATCTTTCCGCTGTCCATAAGCTTGCAGTTGACGTTCAGGAAAAAGTTATCACCTACTGTGGTATTATAACCATAAGTACAGAAAAGCGGCTGTTCCACAACGCAGTTTTTGCCTGTACTGCCAAGCAGTTCCTGTATGGCTGCCTGCCTTGCTTCCCGGTCAAGCGGGTGGATATTGTTGTATTCGTATAGCTTTTTTACCGTTACGTCGCGGTCTGCTGCCAGTTCAGGATCCCCTGGCTGATATAGCATTTCCGCATATGATTTTTCTTTTTCTGTCATACTGTTTACTCCTTCATACGATTTGTTATTTCTGCCCCGCATGGCTATTGTTTTGCTTAGATATGAGGCTTGCAGACATCATCATTTACTTTGAAACCATTATACCAAAGGAATGCAAAAAAGGCTACTTGATGCAGATAATTTATTTTGTAAGAAAAATTTCAGAAATAACCCTTAAAAATGACGGTATTATCAGCTATAATAGATTTAATGAATTCAGAAAAGCGGTAGGAGGAAGATATGGAGTCTGGAAAAATACTGGTGGTAGATGACGACCGGGAAATTGTACGTGCAATTGCAAAGCTTTTAGAACTGGAGGGTTATCAGGTGTTGCGTGCCTATGACGGGCTGGAGGCTCTGGATCTGGTTATGAGTAACGAAATCCATTTAATATTGCTGGATGTGATGATGCCCAGGCTAAACGGCCTGTCGGCAATGATGAAGATCCGGGAGAGCAAAAACATCCCCATTATCATCCTTTCAGCAAAAACAGAGGAGAGTGATAAGGTCCTTGGTTTATCTATGGGTGCGGATGACTATGTATCAAAGCCTTTTAATACGGCAGAGCTTATTGCAAGAGTAAAATCCCAGCTTCGCAGGTATCTGGCACTTGGTACAATCGGATCCGGGGATCAGGCAAATGATAATATCATCTCACTTGGAGATCTCGTTTTGGATAAAAACAGCAAAGAAATCCAGGTTAACGGCAAAAATGCGAAGCTCACTGCAACAGAATATAAGATACTGGAACTGCTGATGGGCAATCCAGGCAGAGTTTTCTCTGCAGAAGAAATATACAGCCGGGTATGGAATGAAGAAGCATACTCGGTGGAGAACACGGTAATGGTGCATATAAGGCGCATTCGGGAGAAAATTGAAATCAATCCGAAAACGCCGCAATACTTAAAGGTGGTATGGGGAATTGGATATAAAATTGAAAAATGTCAACACTGAAAAAGAATATAAATATGTATGGTTTGGAATTCTGACCCTGGGATTGTCCGGTATCAGCGCAGCTTCGGCAGAGCTGTCGTTTTCAGATTCCGCTCCGGGATTTTTATTATGGCTGGTTATTTATGCCTGCGGTGCTGCCTCTGTATTGGCGGTCATTGAATTAGTAAGACGCCTGGGTGCTGCAAAAGAAGAGATCTTTATTGACTACCTGGATAACTGGAAGCTGGAGACGCCAGTCATTCTTTTACTGGTATTCTATTTCTTTTATAAAATATTTATTTATCACAGCTGGTTCTATCGAATTGTAGATGATGCAGGAAGTCTGGGCATGAGTTTTGCCTTTCTGCTGACGTCCCTGAACCTGTTTTTACTGTCCATTCCTTTTATGCTGGTAATATCCGGACTGATCCTGGTATTTATCAGACATTTTAAAATTCTGGAATTAAGGGAGAATAACCGTTACAAAACAATATTGCCGAAACTCAAAGAATACTACCGGCAAAACCGGTCTTTATATGAACAAAACTATGATTTTCAGAAAAAGCAGTATAAGCATACTGTTTTCGGCGTTGTGACAATTATTATGATGATGTTTGCCCTGGCTTTATTTTTAGGCGCATCGGACTTCTTAATGTATACCGGCGGCCCCGGCGCTCTGTTTATTATCGTTTTATATATATGCGGCTTTATTGGTATTTTCCAGTATATTGGAGGACAACGGCGGGTTGGACGAATGGGTAAAGTCCTGGATGCGGTTGAACTGATTGAATCAGGGGGCACTTACCATCCG
This sequence comes from Clostridiales bacterium, assembly GCA_018365455.1. Taxonomy (GTDB): domain Bacteria; phylum Bacillota; class Clostridia; order Lachnospirales; family Lachnospiraceae; genus Robinsoniella. The sequence continues at coordinate 19,786 of JAGZJZ010000069.1, read as the reverse complement.
GATGGTACATTAAAGAAAAACCCTGCATTTGAAAAGGCATCTGACCAGTTAGTGTCTATCCAGAAGCAGATGCAGACCAGCGCTACGGAGCAGAAAAAAAGTGAACGGATGAAGGTGGATCTGATCACGAATGTGTCTCATGACCTGAAGACTCCTCTTACGTCCATTATCAGCTATATCGATTTACTGCAAAAGGAAGAGGGGCTCTCGGAAGAAGCAAATGATTATCTGAAGATTCTTGCCCAGAAGTCAGATCGTCTCAAGGATATGGTTCAGGATTTATTCGAGATCTCAAAGGCTACCAGCGGAACCATTGAATTGGAGCTGGAATGCCTGAATATGAGAAAACTGCTGGAGCAGACATTGGGCGATATGGATGACCAGATTCAAAAATCAGGCCTTGTAATTAAGAAAAATTTCTGTAAAGAGGATGCTTATTTCCTGGGAGACGGAAAAAGAATGTACCGTGTCTACCAGAATCTGATTGAAAATGCACTGAAATATTCCCTCACCGGTACCAGAATTTATATTGACCTTTTAGTTGAGGGCGCACGGGTAACAACGGTGATCAAAAATATTGCCGGGTACGAGATGAACTTTATAGACGGTGATATCACCGAGCGTTTTGTACGGGGTGACAAAGAGCGCAGTTCGGAAGGAAACGGGCTTGGCCTTTCCATAGCCAAAAGCTTTACGGAGATGTGTTACGGGAATCTGGATATTGATGTTGACGGAGATTTATTCAAGGTTACGGTTTCATTTCCGGAAACGCATAAGCAATGAACCGTTTCGTAATAGCGGTACGAATATTGCTACAATTAGCAGAACAGCAGACGCCAGTTAATATGGGGTCTGCTGTTTTGTTATTTTGGATATGTTCCTTTTAAGTCCGTTCATCTATTGCTGTAATTCCGTTTATATAATACTCCGATTATATTCATCTACTATTCTGCCTACCAGACTAACACGTTCAATATCACCGGTAGATGATAATTCATCAGATATCCCCAGTATCAGCCTTGGGGCAAACAACGAAATGCATTCATGAACCTGGCTTTTCAATTCCTCCTCGGTAAACTCTTTATCAAATAGGATGGCTGCTATACCATCTATCAACCACATTTCATCTCCCAGGGCTTCTTTCACCTCCTGTAATGTAACATCCCCCTGTGGTTTGGGCGTAATTGCCTCTATACCATCCAGACCTGTCATCTTGGCATATTTCAGTATATCTTTTGTATCCCCATCCCAGTGGGAGTAGACAAATTTACCCGCTTTATGAAGAAGCTCACACCTTTTTTGATATGCAGGAAGCACATATTTTTCAAAATAATACGGTGGCAGAGTTTTACAATGAAGATTATCCCCAAAATTAATCATTTCAATGGGAGATTGGTTAATTACTGCAATCATTCGCTCATGATTTTTTTCAAGGGCAAGAAAAAACCGTTCCACCGCATCCGGATAATCAGCCAAAGCGTATATGGCATTTTCAACCCCCATTAAATCTATGTACAAATACTGTATATTTACCCTTGGCATAAATATGGCAGGTGCACCGATTCTTTCCCATTTTTCATAGACTTTCTCATATGTTCCCTGATCCCATTCCCACTCCTGATGGTTTACAACATAACTCATAACCTCCAGATCTTCTTCTGTCTCTACCCACCATTTTTTCGGAAAGCTTCCCGAATTGGAAGAATTAGACACCATAATACAGTTGAGGATACCCACCGGAGTTTGAATAATCTGTTCTATTTCCATTTCAGAGATTTTGTTTTCTCTACGTATAATGCTACTGTCTTCCTTTATTTTAAAACAGTCATTGTATTCATAAATCCGGTTAGCACATTTAAGCCCCCGATAAATATCCGGCAGGTTTGCTCCTTTAAATCTGCCGGGCAACTCTTCCTGTGCAAACTTCTTATCATCGTACCAGCAGCCAATTCTTGGCTGCCATAGGATTCTTCCATTTGTCTTATTATGTATTACATCCAGTTGATACTGATAAAGATCCAGTTCACAGTGATCTGTCTCCATATAGAATACCTCCTATTCTGTATCCTGATTAAAACTGCTCCAGGTTTCAAAAACCGTATAAACATTGTCAGGGTCAGCACCGGGACCAAACTCGCATTGTGCAATACATCCCCCGTTTTTCCAAAGCTTTTTATATACCTGCCGGACCGCCTCTGCTACTTCCTCTTTTGTTCCGTCAGGTAAAATATGCTGACGGTCTATCTCCCCCCAAAACGTAATTTTTCCGCGATATTTCTCAAGTTCTTCTAAGCCAATGCAGAAAATTTGAGAATTGAAAGCGTCAAGACCCAATTCTATCAATCTGGGATAAATTTCTTTTGTGTTACCATCCGAATGCATGAAAGATTTTTTTCCGTACTTTTTAGCAATATCTATGTAATCCTTATACATGGGGCAAAATATCTGATCCCAAATATCGGGATTGATTAACAAAGTATTCTGACTTCCCCAATCATCCATAAACATGATACCGTCAATTTCTGTCTGTGCCCATTTTTCTACCAGCCTGCAGTAAAAATCATGCATTTTAGATATAAACTCCATCATTTTTTCGGGTGGATCCATAATGTCCATATACAGCTCTTCTGTTGTTCTTAAAAACTGAAGCTGTTCAAATGGCCGGGGACAGCAGCCGCTAAGGACAAACTGATCTGTATTTCTGCAAAAACTGTTAACCGCTTCCACATCAAAATCCAGCAGCTCTTCCGGGATATGAACCCTTTCAACATCCAGCCAATCCTCATCCTTTATTAATGCTTCTTTTACTTCACCTATAATTCCCTGATGAATATTTATAAATCTGCAGCCCCAGTCATCCACGTATTCTCCTACTTCACAGGAATTACCCCTGGACTGGGTTGGCGTCTTTAAGAGATTGGGCGCTTCTACGATATCATCCCGGTATTCCTTATGGATACGTTCTACCATCTCTCGGTGATTCATATCTGCCCAGGGCAGATGCCATAACTGCCTGGGTATTCTCCCATTTGTATTTCGAAACTCCAGGGTTGCATTTACTAATTCTCTTGATGTCATGTGATATCTCCTCTATTTTTCTTAAGGCGTGTTTGGAAATTGCTTTCTGGCATCTGTGCATTTCAGTATGTGGCAGATAGCAGGAGTAAAATTCCAAACACAGCCGGTAATAAGCAGTACCGTATTCTCCGGACATTTTAAATTCCGGTTTTGGTACCAATGATTGGATATTGCAAAAATGTTTTTCATACCTTATATTTATATCATAAGAAATCCCTATATGGAGGTGCCTATGACAGAATGTTTTGATGATGACTATATCTGGGAAAAAGATTTTAAAAAGCTGAATAAACAGCATATTATGATTCCCTCTTTACATATGATCGCTCGTGCCACACTAAACAGAGCTTCTGCCCCATTATCTGAGCATTATCACAAAAACCGGTTAGAATTTGTAATCGTAATTAATGGCCACCAGCAGTATTCCGTAAATGACCATATCTACCATCTGTTTGGTCAGGATGTTTTTACTACTTTTCCTGATGAACCTCATGGCAATAACAATTCTCATCAGGCTGTATGTGAATTTATCTGGTTTCAGATCGACATGACAAAACGATGTAATTTTCTTGGTTTATCACCGCCCTTAAGCGATCTTCTGTATGAAAAGCTTAACAGCTACAAAAAAAGAACTCATAAAGTGAGCAATTCAGAGCTCTTGCTAATCATGCAGTCTTTCGATTGCTTTTGTTCCAAAGACCCTGCCTGGAAACTGCTTGGTCACAGCCTGTTCCTTTCATTTTTGACCAGACTCACCCTAACGGAGAACATTTCCCAGGATATTTCCAGTGATATCCAGAGGGCTATTGACTACATCAAGGAAAATATTACGGAGTTTATTAATTTCTCTTCCATAAGTGAAGTATGTAATCTGTCTGTTTCCAGATTGAAGACTAAATTTAAGGAGCAGATGGGCATTACTCCCAGAGAGTATATTAATTCTCTGAAAGTGGAGTATGCAAAAAACATGCTGACTGATAAAAACTATAGCATTACAGATGTCGCTTTCGAACTTAATTTTTCATCCAGTAATTATTTTTCTTCAGTCTTTAAACAGTTTACTGGCTTCACACCTTCTCAATACAGGGATCTCTAGCCTTTTACCCCGCCTGCCAGGTTGTCCGTGAACATTTTCCTGGAACACAGGAACAATACTACCGCCGGAATAGAGATTAAAACTGCACCAGCCATGATACCGCCCCAGTCAGTTCCATGGGGGCCCTGAAATTTAGCCAGAGCCATAGAAACGGTATATAATTTTTCATTTGAAATGAAAGACACTGCTACCAGATATTCTTGCCATATAGTAATAAATATAAAAATTGCCGTTGATATAATTCCCGGCATTGCCAGGGGAAAGACCACATAAAACATAACCTTAAAGTTTGAACAGCCATCAATGTATGCGGCTTCCTCCAGGGAAACCGGCACATCATTGATATAGTTTATCAGTAAAACTACTGCGATAGGAAATGCTATACCCAAATAGGTAATCCACAAGGATGAAAAAGTATTCAGCATTTTTAATTTACTCATGATCAGATACAAAGGAATAATGTAGGCAATCATTGGAATAAACTGAGTTAATAATATTGTTGAATTTAGAAACTTTTTACCCCTGAAATTTTTTCTTGCAAAGGCATACGACATCAGTAATCCGGTCAGGATGCTTATTATGACAGTAATACAGGTGATAATAAGGCTATTGGTTAAACATTTTAACAAATCAACTTTAATGAAAGCATCCTGAAAGTGAGTCAATGTAAATGTCTGTGGAATTAACGACAATCTGTTGTTAAATATTTCTTTGTCTGTACGAAACGCAGTAGAAACGATCCAGTATAATGGAAATACCAAAAAAAGCATCAAGCTAATATAAATAACATACTTAAACAGTAGATATCCTTTATTTTTTTTCCTACCAACCATAAGCACCTCCTATAAATCGGCCGATCTTTTCTTCAACAATTTGGGAATTGTATTGAGCACCATTACAACTGCCAGTAAAACAAGGATCATCATAACCGCAAAAGCAGACGAATCCGAATAATCAAAAAACTTAAATGCTTTTCTCTGCAGTAAAACCGGCAGAGTTTCTGTGGCACCTGCCGGCCCGCCTCCTGTCATAACATGTACCAAACCAAATGAATTAAAGGTCCAGATAAAACACAATGTCAAAACAGAAGTAAATGCTGCGGCAATATGGGGCAGCTCGATAGATTTGAATAAAACCCACCGGTTCGCACCATCTATCACTGCTGCTTCCACCTGATCAGATGGAAGGGTGCGAAGTTTTGCAAAAACAGTAATTGCCACTACGGGGAAGCCTCTCCATATATTGGCAAAGGCAACAGCAAGCATGGCATACACGCTGTTTGAAAATATATCTTCCCCCGCCGGAATGATATGTAATGTTTCCAGAAGATTATAATATGGTCCGGTTTGGTAATTTAAAAGAAGTTTCCACGTATATCCGGTAACTACCTCGGGTAAAATCCAGGGAAGCAGTAAAAATACCTGCAATGCCCCAATTCCCCTAATGGTTCTGGAGTTCTGCAAAAATGCAGCTATTAATCCAAAGAGCGCTACAAAGCTTATGACAATTGCTACATATATCAGGCTCTTGATTAATGCCCCTGCAAATTCATCCCCCTGAATAATATTTGTATAATTTTCAACCCCAATTATTGAAGTATCGGAATTTAATAACGAATAGTCTGTGAAACTATAAAATATATTTTGCAGAAACGGCAGGAAAATGATCAGCATCAGCAATAAAATACCTGGCACTATCAGTAAATAGGGAAACATACCCCGGAATTTCTTAGATTTAATCAAAACCTCATGCCCCTTTCCACTATTTATTTTTATCCAGCAGTTTCTGAACACTTTCCTGAGCTTTACTGCAAGCTTCATCCACTGAAATCTTTCCATACAATACATCAGTCCAATAGGAAAAAAAATCTTCTGACACCTCATTTAAATTGGGAACAGGTATTCCGGCAAGATAAGCTGTTTCTAATTGCTCTCTGAAAATATCATATTTTTCATCTGTGTATGGTGCAACCTTATATGCATCTTCCATTGTAGGCAGATCCGTTGCTGCCATACTTGCCATTGCTTCAGGAGTTGTTGTTATATACTTCAGAAGATTCCAAGCTTCCTGAGAATTTTTCGTCCCACTTCCAATTGCCATCTGGAAACCACCCGAGGTTGATGCCTGCTCTTTTGTACCGCTTGGAATTTTAATCAGTTCACAGGTAAAATCCACTTCAGGCATTAAAGAGTATTCCCAGGGACCAAATACATACATCCCTATGTTTCCGGTGGCAAATGCTTTTCTTCCATCATCCTCTGTCATCGTAAGGCAGTCTTTTGGCATGTATTTTAAAAGTTCTACATTAAAATTCAGAAAATCCTTCATTTCCTGTGTGTCAATTTTTGCAACAGGATGTCCGTCTTCTATTTCATACAGCCTTCCTCCATTCCCCATTAGAAATACTCCCTGTTCATAGGTAGGAACATAGGAATTGCGGCACATGGAATTTACAAATCCAAAATTTCCATCTCTGGTCATAGCTGCCGCCGCTTCCAGCATTTCTTTCTGGGTTTCCGGATATTTCTGTCCATATTTTTCGAACAATTCTTTATTTACTGCTAATACCCTTGTACCTGTATTTATTGGAATCGCATATAAGTGTCCGTCAGACTTTCCCTGTTCGAGCAACGAGGTAAAGATAATGTCCTCGTATTTAATTTCATCTGCCTTTGTAAATTCTTCCAGAGACTGAATAATATCTCCCTTTACATACGCAAGGGTGTCAACATGGTTAACAGTAATTAAGTCATAGTCATCATTTGCCTGGTGGGCGGCAATTGCATTTTGGTTCATTGCTACAAAATCTGGTGCCTTTACCAGTTCAACTTTTATGTTGGAATGCTGTTCCAGGTAAGGAGCTATAGCTGCTTCTACTGATTCAGCAGACGTTTCCTGCAGCAAAATTCTTAGATTTACTTCTTCACCAGATGATGTGCTGTCCGTATTCTCTGGGATCTCCTTACTTTTTGGATCTCCTGCATTCTCTTCAGAATTATTCTGGATGGTATTTGCTGTACTGCCTTCCTCTGTTCCTTCCTGTGAGCCTCCGCAAGCACACAATCCAGATATCATTGTTAATGCTAAAACAATTGCTAATGTCTTTTTCATTCGTACCTTCCTCCATGATTTCAAATAATTGTTTCTCTCCGCGTGTTTAAATTTCTTTATTCCCGGGAGCAACGAGCCAAACGGACACGCTGTCGCGTCCATTCCCTGCTTACAGCATTGGAAATTTGATGAGCTGTTGCTTGCAGCGGGGTTTTTGACTATTGATTTGTCTCCAGTACGGCATTGCGTAATGCTGCACCATTCTTCTCTTTGTGTTATTTAACACTTTTCCTCTCTTATTTTTTATTTTTATATTCATATTGTATAATTTATTTTGTTTTTTTGCATTTAAAATCGTACATAGTACTAATTTATACATTCTATATATCGCATTTGTTGTAAGTAAATATACCATCGTCAATTAACTGTACAACATAGAAAAATCCGGTATCTTTCTTCAAAAAGAAACCGGACTTTTTATGTTTTACAGCTATAATCAACATGCTGGTATTTTATGCTTTTTACTTTTTTCCTATCTGCTTTCACATCTCACAAAAATTTCAGGAGCTTTCAAAATCCCGGTCTCCTTGATAAAATATTCATAAGACCATTCTTCCTTTGTACTTCTCCACGCATTTGGTCCGAACCACCGCTCCACCTCATTGCAGTTATGAATGGCGCCAAAGGTATTTACCCGGTTTCCAAAACTGGTTATTTTAAGGTGATGAACTCCTGCTTGTACTTCGCCCTGAGAAATACTGTACGGTGAAAATGCGATATTTCCCACTGATGCTCCGTTCATTTCAACTTTCAGCAGCGGACTTCTAAATCTGGAAATCTGCAGGCAGGCATCTCCGCTGGGAAGATCAACAGGAAATTCATAAGTCACGTTGCCCCCATAGAAAGGAAATCCCTGACGGGTAATGTCTCCAAACGTCAGTGTACTGGGTTTTTCCTGCAAGACGCTTCTGCTGCCTTCCACATATACTCCAAATTCACCCAGCAGATACATGGCTTCTACATTTCGTTTTGCATTGTATGGGATTTTCACAAGGATTTCGTTGATTCCCTCCTTAAGTCCTCCTACAGGTACGGTGCAGATATCACGATCTGTATACCATCCGTCCACACCGCCTGCTGCTAACTCCCCGTTGATTCGTATTTCCACATCGTCTGCATCTTCCAGTGCAAGGTGCAGATCGGTAAGGGGAGACAGGCTTCGAACAGAAAATTTCAGGCTCAGGCTGTGATCATATGGATATTCTTTGGGGTCCGTCCAGGGCTGGGCAAATGCCTCCATCCTCTTTGGATACCCCAGATGATCCCGGAACAGATTATCGATCCGCAGAATTTCTTCCCGTGGCTGCCAGGCTCCTCCGTCAAATTGATACTCTGCCAGATCCAAAATGCAGACATTTGGCTCTGATAAGGTATATTTCATCGGCTCTTGGGGCGTAATACTAATTTCTTTTTTTATTGTCTCACCCAGGGCTGCCCGTTTATCCGGCATCTGTGCAGCGTCTGCTTGATCAGCTGCTTCCGGCAGCGGCTCTCTAGGAAAATCATCTCCATGCAGCGGCTCCATATATATAAGCAGGCTGTCATGTTCGAACAATGTCATTGTAACGGTTGTCTTCTCACCGTTATTTACTGTTTCCAGTTCCCGGGTTTCTCCTGTGAGCGTATCGTACAGGGTCAGTTTCCAATTCCCTGCCAGGCTTATGGTGTCCCGCTCCGGTCTTGGGATATCCCTGTTTTTCATGGGCTTTACATGAGACAGGAAGAGCCAGCGGTTTTCTCCGTCTTTACGCATCTGATAAATCAGGTTATCTGTGCGGATGCCTCTGGCATCTCTGATATCCAGCATACGGCAGTTCTCAAGGGTATGCAGCAGTTCGTTGGCGCAAAATGCAGCCTGGGTGCACTTCTTAGCCAGCTGTGTGGGACGGCTGTCCTTCTTTGCATCCATGTACCTGGGAATCCTGCCGGTAAAGATTACCTGACCGCCCTGATCCCTGAATTTTTCCAGGCGCTCCACTGTGGTCTTTCGCAAGGTAATACAGTTGGGCACCACTATTGCGTCATATTGCATCACGCCCACCGGAAATATCTTATCTGTAATCTGTTCGGGTTGCATCTGTTCCGGAAGAAGGGATTCAGAAATAAAGTCAAAATCCATCAGCCCATAAAGCAGCCACTCGATCACCGAACGAAACCCATCTTCCAGCTCACGGCGGATACCGCTTGTCTTCTCTTCTGTTCCCCAGTAAATCCAATAGGACTCGATGGGATGGATGACACCTATTTTTACCTCTGGCTTTCCCCGGGTGACAGCGGTATTGACTCTTGCAAAGTGATCCTCAATCATTTTATATTCCCGATACCATGGAGACTGGTACCCGATAGCAGCGGGATAATCCCTTTTTGCTTCCCCTGCCATGCTCACCCAGTTCAGATGCGGCACGCGGATCGTGACACCCAGGGCTGCCTGCCAGTCTCCCTGCAATTTATGTCCCCTGAAATCAAAATCCCAGTTTGTCACCCCATAGAGTTCACTTGCCATTCCTTCCCTGCCATACTGATGGACCGCACTCTGCGCCTGCTTTGCAGTGGAAAGTTCCCGGCTGTCACAGAGCACATCGATTCCCGGAAGGTCAAATGCTTTATATGAGCGCATTGCCTCACCCAGGGCTGCCGTCTGAGACATCAGTTCCGGCTCTTCCATCATATGTCCCGTAAGGCGGATACCGTGTTCTTTACACCAGTCTCCCACCTGTACCGCATAGGACTGTACAAACCGTTCACAAATATGATCATGATAACGGTATCTGGTCTCCGACACCTGATCTTCTCCCTGTTCCCAAAATAGTTCCGGCAGTTTCTTAAGCAGGCTTTCCCCATAGGTTTCCAGAAAGGTATCTTCCAAATCATCCGTATATGGTATGATAACCTGTTCTCTGGCGTCTGCGTAGCCCAGCCTTCCCTTATGGCAAAACTGTGGTTCATCCGTGAAGATTGCCGGAATCCGTTTTCCAAACTCTTCTCCCACACCCTCTGCATACTTTTCATGGGCAGCCTGTAGAAACTGCTGTACCGCCTCCGGATTCAGGGTGTCCAGATAAGCCTGGTTATTGAACCAGGGATTATCCCCTGAGACCTCCCGGTAAGCATACCATTTCTCATATCCGGGTGACGGTTCCTCATCTTCTTTCAGCGTGCAGTAATCTTCCAGCCATCCATTCAAAAGCTTTACCCCGTAACACTGTAACAGCTTTCGTTCCATACTCCGTACCGCCTGTGCTCCGGAGATATAGACCGGCTTAAAATATTTCCCATCTAAATTCTCGGGACTGAACACCAGGAACCGGGTGCGGTACTGATGATCTCCTGTTACAAAACCTCCCCCGTATCCCGATGGCCAGCGGTCTTCGTCATACAGCCAGAGCAGCATATCTCTTTTCTCTGCCTGCTCCAGGCTGTACTTTACCAGTTCCATAAATTCCTTACTCATATATGGGATATCAAGCCCCGTGCGGCAGTGGAGATGTGCGCCACCCATCCCCATTTCCTCAAGCTCCCCATAGGCGTGTTCTATATGTTCCCGGGTCATTTTGCAGTTCCATGCCCAGAACGGCGCTCCCCTGTATTCTGATGGGGGATTTTCAAATAATTCTCTTGTTAATCTCTTTTCACTGCTTTTTTCGTATAGTTTCATGCTGCCTCCCAACCATTCTCCTGATTTCCCGGTTTCTTATCCGGTATTTGATCCAATTTCTTATCAGATTTCTATCTGGTTTCTTATCTGGTTTCTGATTCGATTTCTATCCGGTTTCCAATCCAGTTATTTCCGCGGCTATCACGCCTGGTTTAATTCTTCCATATATTCCGTGGGGCTGATCCCGGTCACTGACCTGAAAATACGGCTGAAGTAAAACTGATCCCCGTATCCCACTCTGGATGCTATATCCTTAATATAAAGCTCTCTGTTATCCCTCATGATCTGCTGTGCTTTTTCCACCCGGAGTACGGCAAGCCTTTTACTGAAGCTTACGGTACTGTATTTTCTGAACAGCCGGCTCAAATATGCCTGAGAGATGCCAAAGACATCGCATATTTTCTGCGGAGATAGATTTTCTGATAGATGTTCCCTCAGATATTTTTCTATTTTCTCAAAAAACTCCGGTGTATCTATCTTCCAGGTTCTGGATTCCTCCAGTATATTTCTGCACAGAATCTGCCGGATATCTTCCGCCAGCTTCTGCATATTCTCCGCATAATAAAATGCCTCATCAATAAAGTACTCACACATCGCTACCGGCTCATCCAGCAGATCTGCCCTGCGGAAAAGGCTGAACATTTCACGAACCTTTTCCTCCGTCCATAACTGGGTGTACCCTTCCCTGCTCCACCTGGCAAAGCACCGGGATATTTCATCCGGGATCTCCGGCTGGTTATGCTCCTTTACCAGAAATTCCAGCCTGCTGAGGGATGAATTGTCAAATTTATGCCTTCCTTTTTCAGCAGTATCCCCGTCATTATCCCGGATAATCTGGTTTTTGCCTATTACCAGCTGATAGTCCATGGTCTGGTAAAGCTGCCTTATCATCTCCGGGAGCTTCTCTGCCGAAACCGGATTGTCCTTGAGTACCAGAGTATGAAATGCTGTGGTATTCTTCTCCTTCTCCAGAATATGCATCATAAACCTGACAAAGCTGCCGTGTACCATCAGCTTTACGGGGCAAATATATAACGCCTCCATCTCATCTCTTCCATATACCATCAATTGTTCTTCTTTAATGGAAAATATTTCTACTCCCCGGAATTCTGCAAATCTCCTCGGCAGGCTGTTTCTTCTAAGCAGAGCAATATAATACTCATCTTCACAAAAGATACGCCGAAAGAGTGCCGGATCGGAAATATTCCCTGTATACATGTCCCGGATTATCCTGTTGCGAAGACCGTAATAATACTCATCCAGCCTGCCCTGAATCATATACATGCTCTCCTGGAGCGTGGATGGTTTTACCGGTTTTAATATATAATCGCAAACTCCATAATGGAGTGCAGACTGAGCATATTCAAATTCCTGGTATCCGCTGATGATTACCGAAAGAATATCCGGATACTTTTCCTTTACCCTCTTAATCAGAAATATTCCATCCATGACAGGCATCTTTACATCCGTAATCAGCACATCCGGGCGGAGATACTCCAGCTGCTCCAACGCACTTTTTCCATCCTCCGCCGTTCCGATCACCTGAAAATACGGGCATTTGTTCTGAATAATTGTACAAATATGCTCCAGCGCAGCAGGCTCATCCTCCGCAATAAATACCTGATACATATGCTTTCATCTTTCCTTTCCCAGAGCGTGATTTTAAACAGGTTCCAGCGCGTATCTGAAAGTAATTTTAAACACGCTCTAATGCAGCGGCGCTCCGATGACAATCTCGGCTCCGCCCTCCTCCTTATTTTGTAAACGAAAGATCAGATCACCTCCATTCAGCAGATACAGGCGGGCAAAGGTATTTAAAAGCCCCATCCCTCCGATCCGCAGTTCTACATTCTGGTAATTGGTAGAAAGATCTTCTTTCAACTGTTTCATTTTCACTTCCAGATTCTTTTTGATTTCCGGTGAAAATCCCTCTCCATTGTCACTCACTTTAATATACCAGTGTTTTTCATCCTTATAGCTGTTTACCGCAATCATCATAATACCGCTGATATTTTTAAATCCGTGGTTGATACTGTTCTCCACCAGCTGCTGGACAACCAGTTTGGGCAGTACCTGGTTTTCGATGGTCTTATCCAGTTCCATGGTATATTCCAGTTTGTGTTTATACCGGTATTTCAGCAAAGAGAAATATAACTCCAGGTAGGTGATCTCCGCTTTCAGCGTGGCATATTTCTCTTTTGTGTCGGTAGAATACCTTAGCATTCCTGCCAGTTCATCGCAGATATCACAGATCACCTCATCATCATTCAGACTCCCTCTTCCTGAGATTACATTCAGGACATTATAGATAAAATGAGGATTGACCTGAGCCTGAAGAACGTCAAACTGGGTCTGGAGCTGCAGCGTGGACAGCTGCTTTTCCCGCTGGATTGCCGTATGAAGACGGCTTCTCATATCCTCATATACCTGTCCCATCTTCCGGAATTCATCATTGCCGTCTTTCAGATCCAGGTTCATAGACTGGGTTAAGGTTTCCAGGCTGGTGTTCCGGATAGCCTCCTGCAGCTGGATCATGGGCTTCGTCAGATGTCTGGTGGAAACTGTTACATATAGCAGAGAAAATAGCAGCATGCCGCCAATGAGAAAAAAGCTCATATATACCACATAGGAAGAATCTTCCTGAATAACCGAACTGCTCTTATATGCCAGAACCGTAGTCCCGGTATCTTTATTATACTCGCCCATCGCCAGATATCCGGCGCCTCCTTTTCCTTTAAAAGTATCTGCAGGGATATGGTCCTGACGCAGAAGGCTTCTGCAGAAATTCAGATCCAGGTCCCGGTTCTGATAAATGATTTCCCCGTCATTATCCAACAGGCATACGTTCAAATCCTCATCTGCCTGGTGCAGCTTTAACTGCATATCCGCAAGGCTCATCTGAACCTCGATATATCCCATATTTTTTCCCTGAATTTCTTTTATGACTGACAGTACCTTAAGCTCCTCATTATCTCCCCAGGTATCCTGATGTACCCCCAAAATTGTGAATGTATCCTTATTTGCCTTTGCCCTTTCGTACCAGGGCATTTTTTTATAGTCCAGATGTCTGCGGATTTTCCGGTTATCCATGTTATGATTGGCAATAGGGTCACAGTTGTCGTTGCAGAATACCACCCGGTAAAATTTTTTGCTGATATAATCATTATTTTCCTGGGACAGGATCGTATCTTCTGCATTTAGGAAATACCTTTCCGTCGCTTCAGACCGTTCCATTGTGGAAATGGTAGTAATCGCTGTCAAAGTGTCCGCATCGCTGAGCAGATAGTAGCTCACATCTTTCATGGTCTGAATCATCTCATCGTATTGTTGGCTCAGCTGCTTCACACTGACTGAAAGATTCTGCATCTCCCTCTCTTTTATTTTTTCCATGCTAATGGAGTAATAGATATATCCGGCTACGATCGCGGTCAGAATCCCCAGGATTGTATAGACCGTTCTCATCTTAGTCTGAAATTTCATTAAGTTCCCCCTCCCAGAAAATCTGTTCATCGTGTCGCTACACTAATACCTCACGGCGCAAATACGCCACTAGCACCCGCTATCTGCGCCATCTGCACGATTGTGAATCTAGCCGTAGCCCGCTATGCCGTCGATTCACAGTCCCACACCTGACACAGATATCAGGCACTATATATCGACGTATTTAAGCCGGGAGGCACTAGTAGTTATTGTATCATGAATTCCAATTCCCGGGTAGAAGCATTCTGGATGGATTGGGGCACGCCTCAACCTTTTACGGAACCCGCAACCATTCCGTCCATAATCTTCTTGTTCAGAAAGATAAAGATGATCAGCAGCGGAATCGTAACAACAAGGGCATCTGCAAACAGCAGGTTATAGGATGTGGAATATTTTCCTTTGAAGTAGTACAGGGTCATCTGTACCGTCATATTTTCTTTTCCGGGCAGAAAATAGAGCGGGGTGGTAAAATCATTAAAATAATTAACGGAGTTTAATATAGTTACGGTTGCAGTAATGGGTTTCAGCAGCGGAAAAATTATTTTCCGGAACATCACCCTGGGGTTGCACCCATCGATACAGGCTGCTTCCTCCAGTTCTTTTGGAATACTTGAAATAAATCCCCGGTATAACATGGTGGTATATGGAATTCCGGTGGCAATCTGAACTAATATGACGCCCAGCAGGGTTCTGTAAATATGTAATCCCTTTAGAACCCAAATCGTCGGCAGTACTGCCGGAGAGATAATCAGCCCCGTCATAATGAGCAGATTTACAAAATTAGTGGTTTTGTCCTTTCTCCGCTGAAGCACATATCCTGCCAGAGAGCAGGCCAGCACCAGCCCGGCTACGGAAAATAAGGTCAGGAGAATACTGTTTTTAAATGCTGTCAGCAGAATATAATCGCTCTCTTTGAATACTTCTAAATAATTACTCCACATCAGTTTTTCCGGTAATGCAAAACTGAATTGGTTCGCCTCTTTTGCCGTTTTCAGAGAATTGATAAACATATAAATAAACGGCGTTACAAAAATCAGGATTGCGGCAGTCATACCTGCGATATCGCCAAACAGCAAAAGCCTTTTTCTTCGTTTCATCTCAATCCACCTCCTTGCTCAGCAGGAATTTCTGAAGCGGGAATGCCAGCAGGGAAACCAACACTAGCATAATTACATTGCCGGCAGTAGATATACCATAGAATCCCGATGCGTACTGTTTATAAATTACAGAAGACAAAACGTCCGTTGCAAATCCGGGTCCCCCTCCTGTCATGGACCAGATCAGCTCAAAGCTTCTTAATCCCCCGATAAAGGAAAGGATAATAATGCTGTTCATTGCCGGACGGCACAGCGGCATGGTAATGCTTTTCATTTTCTGCCAGCCATTGGCACCGTCTATGGATGCCGCTTCATAAAAGGTTTTGTCAATACTTACAATCCCTGAGACAAATATTACCGTGGCGATGGAAAGCCCTTTCCACACATCTGTCCAGATTACGGAATAGAGTGCTAACGATGGCTCGCCCAGCCAGTCTACCCCTGTTGCTCCAAAAAATTCGATGATTTTATTAAATAATCCTTTGGAATAATTCATAAACGTTGAAAACGTAATACCAACCACGATTGCACTTACCAGGTTCGGAAAAAATACAATAGAACGGATCATATTTTTTGTACGGATCGCACTGGTAAGGAATATGGCAATAAAAAATGAAAGCACTGTCTTTAAAGCGGAGGTCAATACCGCATAGACCAGTGTGTTTCGGATACTGATGTTCAAAGATCTCTCTGAAAAGAACATTTTGTAGTTGTCCAGTCCCACGAAAGTAGCCCCGTTAAAATCCCATACTGTCAGGCTGAAGTAAAATCCCAGGATCAGGGGAACGATAAAAAAGACCAGGAAGATCACCATCGCAGGTGCAAAAAACCAATTGGAATATGTTTTCTTTTTACTCATACTTTTTCCCATTGCATATTGCAGGACTGCCTGCAATACTGCCACAATAAAACAGGTTGAAAGAATCACAACGTGGCTTCCTTTCTTTTTTCACATTTTCTTTCAACTTTTTCCTGTCTGAATATCCAGTACCGCCAATATTTTAGCGCTGGTTTGATTTTCAGATAGTACAGGGTAAAAAAATGAGGTGCTGCCTGAATGAGACAGCCACCTCTTTTTCAACCATTTAGTTCCACATTCCAAGCTGCATCGCTGCCTTTTTGCAGTCTTCATCATAAGCTTCTGCCGCTTCTTTGGCATTTGTCTGTCCGCTGCCGATCTCGCTGCATATCTGCGGGCAGTTTGCACCTTTGATTGGGGTTAGATATTCCAGAGCCGGTGCTGTATTTCCTTCCGTGTAATATGCCTGTACCTCTTTGATAATTTCCAGTGAATCTCCCTTCGGCTGATAACCGGTATGGAAGCCGCCTGCTGGTGAATAGAAGGAAGTCAGGGTATCCATTCCCTCGTCGGATGCATACCATTCCAGGAATGCCTGAATTGCTTCTGCATTTTCACTGTTTTTATTTCCATAGATTCCGTTGGATGGCCAGATGGTAAGACCGGTCTGTTCCTCTGTATCTCCTGGCAATGCGAAAAATCCAAGTTTGTTTATATCATCTCCATAAGTCTCACTCCAGGTCGGGATCTGATTGGAGAAATTAATCAGATGCCCCACTTCATTGGTAAATATTCTCTCTGCTATTTCTTCGATGGTCACGGAAGCACAGTCCTCATTAAAGTATGGCACCAATGATTCATATCTTTCCCAGGTCCTTAGTCCTGCTTTGGAATCTGCAAATTTTACATTACCAGCAGTAAATTCTTTTGCAAAGTCAGGCTCATCATGCATAATCTGGAAATTATCTGCCAGGAATGGAAGCTGGGCATATACGACATCTTTCAGTGCTGTTCCGATTCCGGTAACTCCTGCATCCTTTAATACTTTCAGGTTATTCTGGAACTCATCCCAGGTCTTCGGTACTTCCAGGTTGTGTTCTTTATAGAGTTCTTTGTTATAATAAACGCCGGCTCCCATACTGTCACACTGGGGAATACCGTATAAGACCCCGTCTACACTGGCTGCCTGGGTGAAAGCATCATCAAAAGTCTTTGCCATATCCGTATTGGTAAGGTCAATAAAATATTCGGAAGGATTCAGGGATGAAAGGAGGCTTCCGGTATTATAGATCAGCAGATCCGGACAGTCACCTGTAGCAAGCCTTGTCTTCACCACATTATCTTCTTCACAGGGTTCAATATCGATTTTAAATCCAAATTTTTCTTCCGCGACCGCACATGCCTGGTCTAAGACTCCTTTGGGTGTGGCAGATGAACGATTGAGCAGCGTTAACGTGACGCCTTCAAACTGTTTGTCACCTGATTCTGACTTACCTTCTTCCTGTGATGTCTCTGCCTTGCTTTCATCCTTTGCTGCTTCACTGCCTGCCGCAGTTGTCTGTTGTTCATCCGCTTTGCTGTCACTTTTTGAATTTCCGCATCCTGCTAAGCTGACACATGCCATTGCGGATGCTAACAATAATGCTATTAATTTCTTCTGTTTCATAATTTGTTTCCTCCCGTTTTTTGATAAATAAATCCTATCATATTCTGTCTGTGTTTGAACATGGACATTACACTAAAGAGCATAGATAAATATTTATTTTTACAAGGGGAGAACTTTTTATCCATGGATTTTATCAGAATCTCCATGGAATATGTGATCAGGGGAGAAATTTATCCTTTATCATGACACAAGAAAAAGTTTGTGCATCGGAATGCGCAAACTTTTTCTATTAAATTTCCTCTATTATAATTTCTTTTAACAATCTATTTTAATTTGTCATTAAATTTTCCCCTCCCAGTTAAACTCTTCTTCGTCTATGGGCAGCCTCTTTTCCACCGGCAGTATCTCCGGAAAAGATGCATGGGGTTCTGTCTGGTACCAATATGCCGTTGTGGACCAGTCGTCACTTCTGTGATTGTCATGTCCATGTTCAATTGTGACTTTGATGGACTTATCGAACATGATCGGGTCCTGGATATGATAACGGTAATAAGATATTTTTCCTTTCCAGTTGTCGTCACCCCCCAGGATCAGCCCATGATAGGGTGCACTGTATTCCTGCTGAGGGCACCATGCCATATTTACGTAGTCTTCTGTTCCGGTTCCGTGGAGTCTCGGAGGCCATGGCTCCCCATCGATAAAGATCATGTCATCCCCTTCACCCGGCCAGTCCCAGAGTCCATTGGCATTCAGATTATGTATATTAATATTACAGCCTACATAATGGCCCTTTCCGGCAGCTTCAAATAAGACATAGTTGTCTTCGCCTGTTAAGTTTGCCCCTTCAAAACACCAGTCTCTGTGGGTTTCAAAGTTCTCTTCTGTCACACCCCTGGTGGGCAATTCCCGATTCCACAATGCATGGAAGCGAAGCATTTCTTCCGGTAACTGCTCATACTCTTCATAATCTATATAGAAGTATAAGATTAAAGTGGATTCGCAGTCATTTACCACAGTGAGATGTGCACGCCTTGAAAAAGGCATGGGAAACCAGCAGTTAAATGCACGACCGTCTTCCGGGCTCATCTGCAGCGGTGCACTTACAAAGTTCTTGCACATGGCATGCCCCATCCCAAAGAAATCCCCTATAGGAGCCTGTACGCTTGGTTCCTCTTCATTGTCCCAGTAGAATTTCAACACCGGTTTTCTGAGATTATGCTTTTCCTGGACAAACCCATCGTTTGCCAGCGTAAACCATATGTGATTAATGCATCCCGCCCCTTTAATATCACAGATCGTATAAGTATCTCCCGGCTGGATATAGACACGGTCATCATTGCCGCCTTTTCTATCATAGCTGGATACCCTTTTACGCTTGCTGTCCCTCTTAATTGCCAATGTATTTAATGATGATGGAATGTTTGAATAGTTCATATTTTCACCTTATACTGCAGTCTGAAGCCTGTTGGAAGTGGCGCTTACTGATGGCAGGAATCCACTTTCAAACGTGCCTTTTCTGCAATACCGCCCTTTGTGCGGGAGTAAGACCCGCGGGCGTTCCTTTCTTTTTATTTTATAATTAATTTTCTGTATCTGCATTGTTTATTAAAGTTCTTTTTCCCTTGCATACGTCTTATCCTTTAATACCAGCCGTTTTAATACCGTCCGTAATGTATCTCTGGAATACGAAAAACAGTATGATGATGGGCAGTGCCGCAATGCAGGAAGCTGCCATAACAAGATTCCATTGTACAGACTGTGACGTTTTAAAATTGGCAATTGCAATCTGTACCAGCCACAGGGTTCTGTCCTGTGCGATGATTAAAGGCCAGAGGTAATTATTCCAGCTTCCAATAAAAGCGAA
>JAGZJZ010000068.1 GCA_018365455.1 Clostridiales bacterium | reverse complement strand
TAAAGCCATTGACTCGAGTTATATCTGTGTCGGATTTTGTTTTTTGCTGTCTGTTTGAGACAGCTTTGTTATAATACCACCTGGTATCCCATCTGTCAATCAATATTTTGTATTTTTTCTATTTTTTCGAACAATTAGTTCAATTTAGGAGTTTTCAGGTATTTTCACGGATCTTTTGCTCTCTCTTCATTACTTCCTGTCTGCTATGTAATCCTTCCACAGCCCCTGTATACTCCATTTCGCAATATCTTTTCATACTATTTGTTTCAAGCATGTATCAGCATATATGAATGAAAATGCCTATTTTTTTTAGATATAAGATATATAATTCTATATACTTTCCATGGCAGCTTCTCTATACTAGAGGATGATTGATCATACATTTCTGTCAACTGCAAACAGAATCAGCTTGCGAAGTTAGAAAATACCAGTTCTGTGTCAAGCTGAATTAAGAAAGGAATATGAGTATGCTTAAAAAAACTTTTTCAAATCCAGTCTTATCCGGATTTTACCCGGATCCGTCTATCTGTCGTGTTGAAGATGATTACTATCTGGTTACCTCGTCCTTTGTATATTTTCCAGGGCTGCCAATTTTCCACAGCCGGGATCTGGTACACTGGGAACAGATCGGACATGGGATACACCGTCCTGATCAACTGAATTATAAGAACTGTGAGACGTCCGAGGGCTTGTGGGCTCCTTCTATCCGCTTCCATAAAGGTATCTTCTATATTATTAATACCTTTGTCTCACGGGGGAGGGAAGCCGACCGTGATAATTTTATTATTACTGCAAGAAATCCTGCCGGCCCCTGGAGTGACCCGGTTTTTGTAAAAGGAGCTGACGGGATTGACTCCAGTCTGTTCTTTGATGATGACGGCTCTGTCTGGTACACAGGTAATTATATCAGTGATCAGCGCCTCTATGACGGACATCATGGAATATACTTAAACGAACTTGATTCCGGGACTTTACAGTTTAAGGGGCAGCGTACTATTATATGGGACGGAAACAGCTCACATTCAAAATGGATTGAGGCTCCCCATATTTATAAAAAAGATGGATGGTATTATTTAATGACCGCAGAAGGGGGAACTTTTGCCAACCATAGTGTTATGATGGCAAGAAGCCGAAAAATTGATGGGGGATATGAGATCTGTCCCCGGAATCCCATTGTTACCCATAGACATCTGCCCCTGCTAAGTGATATTTCTGTAGTTGGTCATGGAGATCTAGTGGAAACACAGCATGGAGAATGGTGGATGGTTTTACTGGGGGTACGCCCCTATGAAGGATTCCATTACAATCTTGGAAGAGAAACTTTTCTTATTCCCATTATCTGGGCTGAAGACGGATGGCCGATGCCTGACACGGAAAACGGATTGATTCATAGAGAAGAACGGCTGCCTGATCTTCCCGTAACTTATTGTCCTTTTACAGATCCTAATGACAATTTTGACACGGACTCTCTTTCCATGATCTGGAATATGATCCATCCACCTCAGAAGAACATTTATTCTCTGACAAAACGCAGGGGATATCTCCGGCTCTCATTGGAACCGGAAGTGATTCAGGAAATCTGTAATCCTGCGTTTATTGGCAGACGTCAACAGCATAAAGTCTTTATAGCTGTTGCTGAAATGGAATTCAGTCCAAAAAATGATATGGAAGAAGCAGGCATCGTATTAATTCAGGATAATCGTTACAATCTTGTCTTTGTTAAAACCCTTCGGAATGACCATGAGGTTCTGCAATTGCATCGTACAGAAAACGGAATCCGTACTTTACTCAAGGAACTGCCCCTTGAACAAACGGAACGCCTATGCCTCAGTGTACAGGGACGCTGTGAAACATATGCTTTCTTCTACGGGCCGAATGAACATACCCTCAAGCTTTTTGCTGAAGATATTGATGCTTCTCTATTGAGTTCTACGGTAAATGAAGGATTTACAGGCGTTTATATAGGTATGTATGCAAGCAGCAACCAATCCGTTTCTGTAAATTATGCAGATTTTGACTGGTTTCATTACAGTGGAAAAGAGAATTAAACTATAAGTTGCGAAACGAACGTCCACTGGACATTCAGCAACCCTTGATCAGTTTTGATATTCTGCTCCAAGGGCGTGTTTGTAAATTTATTACTGCAATCTGCACGCCCTGGAGACATCTTTCTTATTGATAAAATTATCATTAAGCAACCTATCCTTGCATTTTCTGAAAATATTGTATATAATACGGGACAAGATGGTTAGCCTTTGCTAACATTATTATCCATTTTTGAAAGTGAGGATTTAATTATGTCAAATAAACATCTTCTAAAAAGTCTTGTTGTGCTTTCCTGCACAGCGATGCTGTTCTTATCGGGGTGCCAAAATGCATCGGATACAGAGAAAGCTGCTCATACTACTGAAAGTACCGGGGACACTATTACGGTTACTGATACCAGAGGCGAACTAACTATCCCTGCCAACCCACAAAAAATTGTGGATATAAGCGGTAACAGCGATATCTTGTCCGTGCTGGGATATAAGGTTGCGGGAACAGCAAATTCAGATGCTTATGATTATACAAAGTTTCCACCCTACCTGGAAGATGTTCTGGAAGGTGCTTCTATCCTGGGCTATAGTATGCAGGATACCATGGATGTGGAAGGAATTATCGCACTGGAACCGGACCTGATCATTATTTCTACCGTTCAGGAGAAAATGTATCAGCAATTATCCGGTATTGCACCGGTTGTTATGCTGGAGCTTGCCCAGACGGACTGGAAAGAAGATGTCAAAAGTGTTGCCGGCATTATGAATAAAACTGACGAGGCAGAACAATGGCTCACTTCTTATGAAGAAAAAGCAGCGAAAGCCGGTGAAGAAATCCGCGGTTCTTATGGTGAAGACACCTCTTACCTGGCGCTTCTGGCCAGCGGCGGACAGATTTTTATTTTTGATAAAGCAGGAATCGGAAGCATATTATATGAAGATCTAGGATTAAAACGCCCGGAAGGAATGCCTGTGCAGGAAAATATCAGTCTCCCGGTTGTCAGCTACGAAGGACTGGCCCAAATCGATGCCGACCGCATTCTTGCTATAGGTACCGCTGAAGATCTGGCGTCCCTCCGGGAGAATCCCGTTTGGAAAAACATGGAGCCAATTAAAAACGGCAATGTTCTGGAGCTTCCATCCAGTCCGTATTTTAACCAGGGCTACAGCTGCATTGGTAGATCATTGTTCTTGGATGAAGCAGCTTCCCTGATGGAGAAATTAAAATGAATCGTAAAATAGCAGGTGCATGGTTTATCAGTTTCCTCTTAGTGGCGGCCGGATTATTGGCCGCCGCTTGTGCCGGTGCCAAAAGTATCCCACCGGAAACCGTACTGCATAGTTTATTTACACTTGGAAAACCGGAAGAACTTTCTCTGGATATGCAGCTTGTGCGGGATATTCGTCTGCCCAGAGCATTGGCAAGTGCGATCATTGGCGGCCTGCTGGCAATGGGCGGTGCCATGATGCAGGGTGTCACACGGAATCCTATCGCAGAACCTTCCATTATGGGAATAACCCAGGGAGCTGCTCTTGCCGTGGCAGCAGTAAGTGTCAATGCTTCTCTCTACGGTGTTCTGGGAAACTTTGCTGCTGCATTGGCTGGTGCATTCATCA
This sequence comes from Clostridiales bacterium, assembly GCA_018365455.1. GTDB lineage: Bacteria > Bacillota > Clostridia > Lachnospirales > Lachnospiraceae > Robinsoniella. The sequence continues at coordinate 28,889 of JAGZJZ010000068.1, read as the reverse complement.
GCGGCATCCTGGTTCTGTTATTTAGTATGAAAAGTGCCTCTAGTATGAATATTTCCCGGCTTATACTTGCAGGTACCACAATTGGAACTTTCTTTCTGTCGCTGGCATCTGTCATTGCTTTGCTGGGAAACCGCTCACAGGAACTGGCTTTCTGGGTATCCGGCGGATTTCGAACGGCATCCTGGAATCAAATGACAATTTTACTCCTGGTAAGTATCCCCTGCGTGATTATTGCCCTTATTATGAGCAGTAAAATAAATATCGTAAGTCTGGGTGATGATGTCTGTACAGGACTTGGAGTAAATCCTGTGAAAGTCCGGATTGTCACGATGCTTTTGCTGATTCCCATGTGTGCCGTAAGCGTGGCAATTGCAGGAAATATTGCATTTGTCGGACTGATTGTCCCTCATGTTGTTCGCAAAATGATTGGGAACGATTACCGTAAACTGATACCTCTTTCATTTTTATTTGGAAGCGCACTGCTGGTATGGGCAGATATTGCAGCACGAATGCTTCAACCTCCATATGAAACTCCCATCGGGCTTTTTACTGCCCTCATTGGAGTCCCTGTATTTCTACTGATGATTAGAAGGGAGAGCCGCTGATGAATAGAAGATTTCATGTTGTTTTAATCGTTACTGCTTTTTTTCTGCTTGCAGCAGTACTTATTTCTCTCATATGGGGAACTTATACGATTCCGGTAAGAGATGTACTGCGCACACTTTTGGGACAGGGCAGTAGTTTACAGAATACTGCCATATTGCAACTGCGCCTTCCAAGAATCTGTATCGCACTATTTGTAGGAATCGCTCTTTCTACCGCAGGCTGCATCTTGCAGAGTGTAACCCGTAATCCTCTGGCAGAACCTGGTATGATTGGTATTAATGCAGGTGCTGCCCTTGCAGTTGTACTATTTATTTCTTTGAAAAGTACTTCGTATTATTCCGCTTTATCTGCTTCTACTGTATTTATGATACCCGTTTTTGCTTTGGCAGGCTCCCTGCTTTCTTCTCTGCTGATTTACTTTCTGGCATATAAAAAGGGGATTTCTCCCAACCGGCTGATCTTAACCGGAATTGGGGTAAATGCGGGCATCAATGCTTTTATTACGCTCTACCAGCTAAATATGTCCAAGGGTGACTATAATCAGGCACTTACCTGGATCAGCGGAAGCCTTTGGGGAAGCAGCTGGATATACTTTGTATTTCTGGCTCCGGCCGTTCTGCTTCTGACTATGCTGGTCCTGTACAAAAGCCGCACCCTTGATGTCTATGCTCTGGGAGAGGAAACTGCAAGCGGCCTGGGTGTCTCCGTTCAACGGGAAAGCAGAATTTTATTACTTCTGGCAGTTGCACTTTCCGCATTGGCAACCTCAGTTGCCGGGAATATTGCGTTTCTGGGACTGCTTGGTCCTCATATCGCTAAGAAACTGACTGGCGCATCCCATAAACGTCAAATTATTACAGGGGCAATGATCAGCGCAGTGTTCATTATAGCCGCTGACAGCATTTCCCGGAATCTTTTTTCGCCTTTCGAGATCCCGGTAGGCATTACGCTTTCCATTGTTGGAGTGCCATACTTTATTTACTTAATGTTAAAGGAGAAATAGATGATGAATCAAGAATGTATTCAGACAAAAGATCTGCAGATCGCTTATGAAAATGAAATTATTATTCAAAAATTGAATTTAAAAATACCAAAAGGGAAAATAACGATGGTGATTGGTTCTAACGGATGCGGAAAATCTACTTTGTTAAAGGCCATGTCCCGTATTATTCCCAGCCGCCATGGCGAGATTTTGCTTCATGGAACATCTCTGCGCAGACAGGCTTCCAAAGCCATCGCCCGTAAAATGGCTGTTCTTCCCCAAAGTCCTTCGATCCCCACCGGGCTTATGGTAAAGGAACTTGTGGCATATGGCCGCTTTCCTTACCAGCGTCCTATGAGCGGACTGAATGAGCATGACCTGCAGATGATTGAATGGGCAATGTATTCTACAGGTGTCTATGAATTGCGTGAAAAGATGGTGGAATCCCTGTCCGGAGGCCAGCGTCAAAGGGCATGGATCGCCATGGCACTGGCTCAGGAAACAGAAATATTAGTCCTGGATGAACCTACGACTTATCTGGATATGTCTCACCAAATAGAGATTCTAAAGCTTCTTAAAAAACTGAACCAAGAAAATAACCGAACAATTATTATGGTCATTCATGAACTGAACCATGCCTCTAAGTTTGCAGATCATTTGATCGGAATGAAAAAGGGAAACGTTCTATTTGAAGGAGCCCCTGCTGATGTCATTACCAGAGAAAACTTAGTTCAGCTTTACGGAATTGACGCGCGCCTGGAGCAAAGCAGAACAGGGGATTATCCAATCTGTGTAGATTATGATACTTTGGAAAGTGTTTAATTTAAAAGCTGCTTTTGTCTGACTCCAGAAATTCCCTAAAGATCTTGGCATGAAGTATTTCGTCCAGTGCCAGTCTCTTCAATACCGCACTGACACAGGGATCCTGGATCTCTTTTGCAGTCTGCTGGTAGAATGCGGCAGCTCCTTCTTCAGAAACTATATTTGCTGCCAGTATATGATGCACCTCCTGACAATAGTCAATTGCATCTGCATTCCAGCATTCACACGCATTGTTGGCAAGCCTGGGATCACCTCCCAGCATCGTGATCAACTGTCCAATGGTATTGAGATGGAACATTTCCACATTTGATATAGCCATCAATGTTTTCCCCAAATCGGAAAACCGGTCTGTCAGAATCCAGTGCTGATATAAATAAGTGGTAATTGCAGTCATTTCACTTTCCTGGGCCCGTAATGCCGGATAAAGCATATTGGCATAATACGGGTTTTTTCTGCTTACTTTTATGGGCGGATAAGGTTCCGGACTTGCAACGGATTTACTCTCCGAATTATTCTTCATCACGTTATGTACCTCTGTTTTCTTCATTTATTATTTATCATATGCTTTCATGCCTAAAAAATGACATGCATTCCATACAAAAAAAGACTGAGCAGAATACCGCAACAGCCTTTTCATCATTTATAAACGCTAGAGCCTGTTTGAAAATTCATTCCTGCCATCTGCACGCCCCACTTAGCGGCATATTTGCCCCGGATGAAGGTTACGTAGCCCGCTACGCGCCCTTCATCCGGGACAAATCTCCCACAAAGTGTGACGCCCAGCCGACAGAAAGCAATCTTAAAACACGCTCTACAGCATAATCTTTAATTTTTTAATAGCCTTTTGTTCCATCTGATCCACACGCAGAACCACGCCATCCACTTTTAATTCCGGATGGGTTCCATCCTTCGGGATATATCCAAGATGTTCCACCATGTACCCGGACATCGTATCATAATTTTCCGTCTCAAGCTTCAGGTGCAATTTATCATTTAAATCATCTACCAGCATTTGTCCATCCACTACATATGTTTTGTCATCAACCTGAACAAATTCAGGCTCTTCTTCCTCATATCCATTATTGATCTCGCCCATAACTTCTTCTACCAGGTCTTCTACTGTAACGATACCGGAAAATCCGCCGTATTCATCAATTAAGATTGCCATATGGTTTTTCTTCGTCTGCAGGTCACGGAATAATTCATCCGTATTTTTAGACTCCGGTACAAAATATGGCTCCTGCATAATCTCTTCTATCTTTACACCGGTAAAAGTGTTTTCCTTTGCTGCCAATATGAAATCTTTCATATGCAAAACACCGATAATATTGTCAATGTCTTCTTTATATACCGGAATTTTGGAATGTCTGCTGGATAACAGCTCATCCACATATTCTTCCAGCGGTTCTTCAATGTCAATTGCATAAACCGCTTTTCTTGGAACCATAACATCCTTTGCAATTTTGTCATCAAATGAAAAGATGGATGTTATCATTTCCTTTTCAATTTCATTAAACACACCTTGTTCGCTGCCTGATTCTAATAAGGCCTTGATTTCCTCCTCCGACACACGCTCTTCTATATTCTCGGTTTTCATCCCAACTAAACGCAGGATAAAATTTGTTGACAGAGATAAAAGTTTGATAAACGGCGCCATTACCTTTGATATTATATAGATCGGTTTTACGGTCCATAAACTAAAGGCTTCCGCTTTCTGCAATGCTATTCTTTTCGGTACCAGTTCCCCTAATACAAGAGTTACAAAAGAAAGTAAAAGAGTAACAATAACAAGTGCGATGGTTTCACTGAATGGAATATTGAACTTGCTCATCCAACCGCCCAGAATCTTGGAAATACCCGATGCTGCGGATGCACTGGAGAAGAAGTTCGCAAAAGTGATCACGACCTGAATCGTAGATAAGAACTTTGTGGAATCCTCCATCAGTTTTTGTATCAAAACCGCTTTCTTGTTACCGTTTTCTGCAAGTCGCCGGATCTTGTTTTTATTAACAGATACAACTGCCATCTCAGCTCCTGCGAAAAATGCATTTACAAATGTTAAAAATACCAAAAATAATAGTTGCAGTGCAATCTGTGTCGCACCAGGGTCAGGGTCTAAATCCATGATATAATTCCTCCTAAAAATTTTTAGTCCGATTATATCATAGATTATTCATCCCACACAACAATATTTAAGAAAATTTAGAAATTTAATAAAAAGTTTATCTTTCACTAATATACAGATTTACTTTTTGTAAAATGGTATTGACTGCATCTTCCACAGAAACACCATCCTTAACACATCGTTTTACCTGTTCAAATACCGTTTCTTTAATTACATTGTCGGACAGCGGACCTTTATCCAGAGTCTCTACAAAACTTTTAAAGGTATTGATTTCTTCATCAGTTGGCCACTCAATATCCAGAGATACCATTGAACCGGTCTGGTTGTTTCCAACGCTCTCACTTCCAAGCCCCTTGGCGGGTTTGTCATTAATCATCGTATCAAATGCAGCTTTATTGATTGGGAATCCGCTTCCCTGATTTACAACCTGTGCTTCTTTGGACAGCAGGAAGGATGCAAATTTTTCTGCCTGTTCCGGTACGGCACTTTTACTGCTGATTCCAATAATGGATCCCGGCACGTATACATTCTTTGCCTGGCCGTTTAGCAGTCCGTAAGTTTCGCCTTCCGTCTGCTTGATTGCAGAAACCATCCTAGACAAGTCCATCATAGACATAATATTTCCAATAGTCATGCCCATACTGTTATCCATTCTACTCATACTTCCTATTGAGATACTGAAGAGTGTACTGGCGGTTGAATTTTTAATATCCTCTAACACATAGGAATCGTCCTGGTCCTGGCTGTGATCCTCCAGATCATAGAGACGTTTGAATTGGGTTACAAATTCTGTCAGAGAATCCTTATCCAGCGTTCCATCCTCTTTTACCCATGCTGGCGAGCTTACATTATACAAGGGCTCCAATGCCAGATCTACAGTTGACATCTGAGTGAGCACCCTTATATAACTGTTTTCCCCCTTTATTTTTTCAGCCTGATCTACAAGAGATTTCAGATCCTTCGCGGCATCTACCGTCTCTTTACCAGACTGAATCGCCGGTATCTGGAACCTGGTTGGCACCGCATAGATTTTGCCGTCATTTTCATAGGTGTTCTTGATATTTTCGATAAATCCTTCTTCCGCGGACAGGGGATCTAACACATTTCCAAGATCCGCCAGGATTCCTTTTTCGATATAGGACTGGATTGGCATTCCGTCTAAAAGCAGCAGATCCGGTCCGTTACCCGCCAGAATATTTGTATTTAATGTACGGAGGGCATCCGAGGTATTTACCGCATCATTTCCGGTTAATCCCACTTCCAGCGTCACACAGGTATCCGGGTACTTCTTCTGAAAAAGGGCAATTGCCTGGCGGATCTCTGGATTATCCCGGAGTGTATATGCCTTTATCTCGTTACTAGGTACGGCTGGTGTATCCTTGGAATACACATAGCGCAATAATTTGTAATCGCTTCCGTCCATGCAGGCAACCAGGAAAGAATCATCATCCATAGCTGCCATGGATACCAGTCCTGTGCTGGGGCTTCCAAGAGAATTCAGTTCTCCATTTATAATTTGTTCTGCAATGCTTCCTCCGATAGTATGGCTATAAAAACCATTGGAATTACAGTAGTATACCGACTCTCCCTCTTTTCCTTTTTGGAACAGTACCGGCTTTGTACTGGAACTGCCCTCCAGCTGTCCCGGGGAATCTTTTCCCACGATCTGCTCATCCAGCACTTTATCCTTATCCATCAGTTTGCCCGTTGCTATATCATAAAGCTGTACTTCTTCCTGCGTTACCACAAGAAGTACATTACCTGCGGTTCCAATGGTAAGGGGCGAGGAACCCTTGGCGAACTCCTGCGCCACGGTTCCTTTATCCATATCTATTAAAAATACACCACTGCTTCCAAGTGCCAGCAGTTTGCCGTCTTCTGTAAAGCTTACATCTGACAGGTTTGCCTGGGCATTTGCTTCTGCTCCGCCAAATAATTGGTCGAACACTTTTACATTTCCATCTTTATCGGCATATAAGGGCTGGAAACCACCATCTTCCGAATATTTGACGGCTCCAATCGCACCATCCGGTGACAAAGCCATATGATACAAATAAGCTGCATCATCGTTCAGAATATCCGCCGGGAAATCCGACACTTTCTCCCAGGTCTTTCCCACATCTTTGGAATTCCATAGTTCTCTGTTGCCTGCTTCATTGCTAATCGCCAGATTCACACTTCCGTCTGTCTGTTTACATATATCCAGTATGAAAGCGGTACCTTCCGGCAATGCAGCATCTTCTTCCAGATAGCGTCCCATGGCACCTGCTTCCGAATCAGTTGAAGTATTTGCTCCGGATGCTGCCTCACTTCCTCCCTGTGAGTCCACTGTACGATCTGTTCCACTCTGACATCCTGCCAACGGCACAACTGCTATGCCTGCTGCCATTGTAAGACATATTCCCTTCTTTAAAAAACCTCTCATAGTTATTCCTCCTCATAATGATATTAATTTGTTTCGCTGGGAAAATCATAGCATACTTTTCTCTAGCCAATCTCTAAAAATTAAAACTTAATGATTCTTAAGTTATTTTCTGCTTTATTTTAATAAAATACATATTATAATGGATTAAGGAGGTAAAATGTTATGAGAATATTAATAATAGAAGATGATTTGATTTTATGTGATACATTAAAATATCAGTTGGAACACGAAGGCATCTCTGTGGATATCTGTCACGACGGGGATTCCGGCCTTCGATATATCCGTGAAAATATTCATGATTTGATTCTGCTGGACCGGATGCTACCTATCCTGGACGGCACTGCGGTTCTGAAGAAAATGCGTTCTGAACAAATATCCACACCGCTGATTCTGGTGACTGCACTGGGGGATCTGCATGACCGTGTGCAGGGACTGGACCTTGGCGCCGATGATTATATCGTAAAGCCTTTTGCATTTGAAGAATTGATGGCACGCATTCGCTGTATCAGCCGAAGACCTGCCGGCTGGAATGAAAACAAACCCCTTACCTTCGGTGATATCTCTTATGATACGTCACAGAAAAAGCTCTCCCGTGGAGAACTGACCTGTGCCCTGTCACGGCGGGAAGGTGATCTGCTGGAAGCTTTTTTAAATAATTCGGGTAAAATTCTTCCCCGTATGACCCTGTTAACCCGCGTCTGGGGACCGGATGCCTCTGTGGAGGAAGGAAATCTGGATAACTATATCCATCTCCTGAGAAGGCGTCTAACCAGTGTGGGCAGCACGCTTACCCTGAAAACAATCCGCGGTATCGGATATAGCCTGGAGGATACAAATGTTTAAAAAACTGCACCGTCAAATGACTCTTTTCTGTACACTGGTGACCGGACTGATCCTGGTCGCCATGTCCTGTATCTGTCTGACTATAGCGGAATCCGGTATTAAGGATGTGAGCTATTCTTCATTTATAAATAATTTAAATTCTCTCTATTCCTATCTGGAGAACCAGTCCGTCATTACCCATACCTGGATTGCCCAGATGGAGTACAATTATAATATGCAGATGGAAATCAAAGACACCGGCAACAATCTGGTATTTCAATCCCTAAATCCATCTTCTGAAGGAGAAAAACTTATCACCCAGGCTAAGGACATGGCTTTGCAGACATATGGACTGGATGTTCATAATTTTAATAAAAATAGCGTTCTCTCCAAACATAAAGAATTTAAAATGACCGGATATGACGGGGAACTATACTATGCCTCAGCAGCCCTGATTCCCAAAGACAGCGGTTATTTAAGCATAACTGTCATTTCTCCCTTTACGACCCAGAAAGCCCAGATTATCCGCCAGCGCTTACTTTTTGTCCTAGTTGACCTGGGCGCCGTTATTCTCCTCGGTATTTTTTCCTGGCTCTTTACAAGACAAATGATCCGCCCACTGAAAGAAAACCGGGACAAACAGGTTCAATTTATTGCCTCCGCATCCCACGAACTCCGCTCCCCACTCACGGTTATTACAAGCAGCCTGTCTGCCCTGAAAATCGCCGGTAAGGAAGACTTCTTACGCTTTATTCACGCAATGGAATCTGAAGCAGGACGTATGGCAAGGCTGATTAATGACATGCTTACTCTTGCTAACGCAGATGCCAGAAACTGGGCCATTCACCGTGAGCCTGTGGAACTGGACACCCTGGTATTGGAAACTTATGAAAAATTTGAGCCCCAGGCTATCGTTAAAAAACTGAATTTTGCCTTTCATATTCCCGATCAGAAGATACCTGCGCTTCTCTGTGATCCTGGGCGCATCGGGCAGGTCCTGTCTATATTGCTGGACAATGCATTTGCCTACACCCCGGCAGGTCAAAAAGTGGACATTTCCCTGTCATTTGAGTCCGGGAGATTTCGGATTGCCGTTACCGACACCGGTCCCGGAATATTGGACAAAAATAAAAAAGCAGTGTTTGACCGTTTTTACCGGGTAGATTCATCCCATAAAGATAAGGAACACTTTGGTCTTGGTTTGTGTATTGCCAGGGAAATTGTAAAATTGCATAAAGGTAAGATCTGGATAGAAGATACACCTGGAGGCGGAACAACTATCATATTCCAGCTGCCGGGAACCTGATAAACACCTGTTTACAGGACAGTTCCCCTCATAAATCCTGACATCATGCAGCCGCCTTTTGCACCGGACCGAATTACCTCATGAATATTATCCGGCGAAATACCGCCGATGGCATATACCGGAATGGATACCAATTTGCATACCTCTTCTAAAAATGCAAGCCCCCGACCGGGAATTCCTTTTTTACAGTCCGTCTGAAAAATGTGTCCGGCAATAAGGTAACCGGCGCCAAGAAGCTGTGCTTCTACAGCTTCTTCGGCACTGTGTACCGATACCCCCACCGACAGGAAGTTCCCCAGTGCACTGTTAGCATACGTCCGAAGTGATTCCATAGAAATCTGCACTTCCGGAATCTGGAGTCTTTTTGCTACTTCAACAAAATGATTGATCACCAGAGGTTTCCCATGCCCGCGGCATATCTCCCAGCATTTTACTGCTAATATTTCATATTCATCCGGTGTAAGATCTTTCTCCCGTAATATGATCTTCTCGATCTCCGGACGGTCTGCCAGTTCCTTTATTTTATTCATAAAATCCCCGGAACTAAGGGCGCGGTTCGTGATACATAAATACATATTCCACCTCCCATTCTTATACTCTGATATAATCTACATAGACCGGCTGTAATCCATGGGTAATGATTGCCTGCTTTACTTCTTCTACATTTCTGGGATCTGATATCTCAAACTGCTCATCTCCCTTTGCATCTTCCCCATGTCCGCCAACGCTTACCTTTACACCGGCTGAGATCTTTGTGGCACACATGCCAATGACATGATCCCGAAATCCTTCTCTTTCCCTGGTAGATATGGTTATCCCTGCAAATGGCATGAAGAGTCTGTATGCCAGCATTACCTGCAAAAGCTGGGTTTCATGAACATCTTTAGGGTTGATTTTATCATTGTTAATAATAGGACGGAGTCTGGGCGGAGAAAAAGAAATTTCTCCATGGGGATATTTCTGCTGGACCAGATAAGCGTGCATTCCGGTTGCAAAAGCATCCCTGCGAAAATCATCCAATCCCAGAAGGGCACCAAAGGCTACGGATCGCATCCCTCCCTTCAAGGCTCTTTCCTGGGCATTGAAACGATAGGGATAGATGCGCTTCGGTCCGCTTAAGTGCAGCCTCTCATACCTTACGGGATTATAGGTTTCCTGATAGACGCAGACATAATCTGCACCGCATTGATGCAGATATTCATACTCATCGGTATTCAGAGGGTAAATTTCAACCCCTACTAAGGCGAAATACCTGGCTGCTATTCTGACCGCCTCTCCAATATAGGCAACATCAGATGCCTTCCTGGATTCTCCTGTTAACAATAAAATATCCTGCAATCCGGTGGACGCAATATTTTTTAATTCCATTTCTATTTCTTCTATGGAAAGTTTTCCCCGGAGAATACGGTTTTTACAATTGTAACCGCAGTAAATGCAGTTATTTTCACAATAGTTTGCTATATACAAAGGGGTAAAAAGTGACACCGCATTGCCAAAATGTTTGCTTGTCTCTTCCTTTCCTTTTCTTGCCATCTCTTCTAAAAACGGTTCTGCAGCCGGGGAAAGCAGTGCTGCAAAATCTTCGGGAAGCAGGCTTTCTTTTGCCAGCGCCACTTTTACATCTTTGGCGGTGTACACCCCATAATCATAGTTCCTGACCAGTTCTAAAACCTTTTCCATTATATCGGAATGAACATCTTCCATTCCCGGCTGGTATTCCATATGATCTGTCTCTTCGGTAATAAATCTGCCGGCTCTTATAACGGAGACCTCCTCCTTGAGATTCTCCGTTTTTTTCTCATTTACTGTACTCATTTTATTTACCTGATATCTGTTTCCCTTTCTTACAATCAAACTGATTGTAGCTGTAAGCTGATGGTGGGAATGAATTTTCAAACACGCTCTAGTCCTGTAAAAATCCGGTTAACGGACTGGACGCTTCCGCCCTCCGGTCCAGTACCCTGCCCGGACCTGCAAGATATGCCATTCTTCCTGATATTACCGCCAGCTTAAACGCTGCTGCCATCTGAGCCACATCTCCGGCTGTTGCAATTGCCGTATTTGCCATAATGGCATCTACTCCCATTTCCATTGCCTCACACGCCTGGGATGGTCTTCCAATCCCTGCATCCACAATGATCGGAAGACTGATCTCTTCCACCAGCATTTTGATAAATTCTCTGGTGCACAGCCCTTTATTGCTTCCAATTGGCGCTCCCAGGGGCATAATTGCTGCTGCTCCGGCATTTGCCATATCTCTGGCTGCATTTAGGTCCGGATACATATACGGCATTACGATGAACCCTTCCTTTGCCAGTATTTCAGTTGCTTTGATCGTCTCATAATTATCGGGGAGCAGATACTTGGAATCGTGTACCACCTCAATTTTCACAAAATCCCCGCATCCGATTTCCCTTGCCAGACGGGCAATGCGTACAGCCTCTTCAGCGTTTCTGGCACCGGATGTATTGGGCAGTAAAGTTATGCCTTCCGGCATATAATCCAGAATGTTTTCTTCTCCTCCCACATTGGCACGGCGAAGTGCCAGAGTAGCCATTTCCACACCGCCGTTTTTTATAACTTCATTAGTCATCTCCAATGAAAATTTACCGGAACCCAGAATAAACCTGGAATTAAATGCATAACCGCCTATCATTAATTTGTCTTGTGAATTTGTTTCTTTTATTGTTTTTATTTCTGTTTTTGTTTCTAACTTTGTTTCCATTTTTTCTTCCATTATTTCTTCCATTTTATGTATTCTCTTCCTTTCAAAGATCTTGTTTACGGATTCACCCTATACTTCCGTGATCCCAAGAATCAGACGCAGCACCATATTCGCCTGATGTCCGGCACAAACCAGGACTCTTGGTGCCATCAGTCCTCTGCCTTCTTCTGCTTCACTTTCCATATCCCCGCACACATAGAGCCTTGACATTTTACGTATCGTTTTTATTTCATTAGCACTGTCATATCCTGCCATCCCGGAAGCGGATACAATGACCGAGTCCGGAAGTTCTGTCAGAACGGTATTTACCAGTGCTGCCTTGGCTTCCGGTCTGTCAAATGCCTCACAGATGATGGAATATTCCGCAAATATTTCTGCGGCATTCCGTTCAGTTACTTTTCTGTCTACTGTCTCTACACGGATAAAAGGATTGATCTGTTCAATCTGTTCTTTTAATGCCTCGGTCTTCTTCTTTCCCAGATGAAAAATCTGATAATTCTGACGGTTTAAGTTACTTGGCTCTACTACATCGAAGTCTGCCAGCAAAATCCTTCCAACACCTGTCCTTGCAAGCATTACTGCAATATGGGATCCCAGACCGCCCAGCCCCGCAACTGCAACGCTGGCATTATTAACCTTTTTCCAGACTCCCGGAGTATGTCTTGCCGCCATCATAGCCTCTAATTCCTCCTGCTCCGGAAGCATCCCCCTATGTATAAAAAATACCTCATCCATTTCCTTTAAAGGTCTGGAGTTGTTCAACTCTTCCGTAGAAACAGCAAAACCATTTAAGATCACGATATCCGTTTCTTTTCCGGATTCTTCTTTCAGCTCCGCTAAGGTACCACACCTGACTTTTCTGGTTTTACCATTTAATTTTATACGCATGATTCAACCTCCGCCTACGAAGCTGACGATTTCAAGACAGTCTGCATCTGATAAAATCACACGGTCAAAATTTCCTTTCGGTATGATTTCTCCATTGCGTTCAACCGCAATTCTGGAAAGGTTATAATTGTTATCCTTCAGGAAATCTTCCAGTGTCTTTGCATCTGTAAGCACCGTTGTCTTACCATTTACTTTCATTATTTATCCCTTTCTGTTTCTTCTAATGATTGCTGTATCTCTTACTTTTCCGTACAGAATTCTACTTTTTTCCCTTCCAGAATCATATTTGTAGTCCTGACTGCACACATCTTTCCGCACATGGAACAGGTGTGTCGATCCGCTGGAGGCGTGCTTTCAAAATACTCTTTTGCCTTCTTACCATCTATTGCGATATCAAACATTTCATTCCAGTCCATCTTTTGCCTTGCCTGCGCCATACGGTTATCAATATCTCTGGCTCCTTTGATTCCTTTGGCAATATCTGCAGCGTGTGCTGCAATCTTACTGGCTACGATGCCTTCACGTACATCATTCACATCTGGCAGACGCAGATGCTCCGCCGGAGTGACATAGCATAAGAAATCCGCTCCGTTTGCAGCCGCTATGGCGCCTCCAATTGCTGATGTAATATGGTCATATCCCGGTGCAATATCCGTTACCAACGGTCCAAGTACATAGAAAGGGGCATTATGGCAGATTCTCTTTTCCATTTTCATATTTGCAGCAATCTCATCCATTGCCATATGTCCGGGACCCTCCACCAACACCTGTACATCCTTTTCCCATGCTCTCCTGGTCAGATTTCCGATTTCAATTAATTCTGCTATCTGACCTGCATCGGAACTGTCTGCAATGCATCCCGGGCGCAGAGCATCCCCAATGCTGATTGTCACATCGTGTTCCCTCAGAATATCCAGTACTTCATCGTAGAATTCATAAAACGGATTTTCATTACCCGTCATTTCCATCCATGCAAACAGCAGCGATCCTCCCCTGGACACAATATTCATTTTACGGCCGGCTCTGCGGAAACTCTCCACTGCCCTGCGGTTTAATCCCGCATGAATAGTAACAAAATCAACTCCTTCTACTGCATGTGCTTCTACTACTCTCAAAAAATCCTTTGCCTTAATTTCAAGCAGATCCTTCTCTAAATAACCAATTGCATCATACATGGGAACTGAGCCAATCATAGCCGGGGACATATCAATTAACTTTTCCCGGAAGTCATGTGTTTTTCCATAATTACTCAGGTCCATAATTGCTTCAGCTCCAAAATCAATTGCCATCTGCACTTTTTTCAATTCCCTGTCATAATCCTTACTATCTCCGGAAATTCCCAGATTTACATTTATCTTGGTGCGAAGTCCGCTTCCGATTCCTTCCGGTGAAAGTGAAGTATGATGTACATTTGCCGGTATTGCCACCTGCCCGGATGCTACCAGTTCCACTAATTTTTCAACTTCAATCTTTTCTTTTTCCGCGACTGTCTCTATCTGCGGTGTTACAATTCCTTTCTTTGCTGCTTCCATCTGCGTGTAATATGCGCGCATTTGCTGTTCCTCCTTATGTGTTTTATTAACGAATAGCAAATGCCCTGAAAGATGCTTTCTGACTCGCTCTAAACATGAAAAAAGACAGGTAATTGCTTACCTGCCAGTTCACTCTATATTTTCATAAAAAAATGTTCACTAAAAAGTGAACATTCAAATATTACTCATCGAATGCTCCCTACCACAGTGTTAACTGTCAGGTTCAAAGGGTTAGATATATACATATCAATCTCAACTATAAATAGTTCCCCTGCATAGCTATTCAGTTATTGTTATTATAGACGCACAGGTATTAAATGTCAATAGTCTGTGTGTTGTTACCACTTACCCTTTTTCTTCATAAAATACAGGAAGCCGCCTGCAAGTAACAAAATTCCTGCAAATGCACTGCCTAAAATAATTGGTTTTCCCGAGGATGACAGGTCTTCTGATGGCTTTTGTGCCAGCGGAACTTCAGCATCTGTAATCTCTTCAGTTGCCATAGTGGTTTCTGGAACATTGGCACCATCGGTGCTGCCGGTATCTTCCGGTTGGTCAGCTAACGGCACTTCTTCATCGGTAATATTCACATTGTTTTCATTCTGGTTTGGCACCGTATTTGCATTGTCTTGATTCTGGTTAGCCGCTGCATTATTATCCGCAGTGGTTCCATCTGCCTGGTTATTATCTGCCTGGGTATTGCCTGCAGAAGCATTATTGCCCGTTGGCGTGGTGTTCCCCTCCGGTACAGTGACCGTTTCGTTGACGGTTGTACCCGGTCCCTGCTCGTATGTGGTATTCGTTATGGTTTCTCCCGGTACCTGTACAACCTGAGTAGTTGGCTGCTCCGTACTGGTGTATTGAAATCTGATTTCATTTTTAGCGGAATCTGCTGTCAGGGTCATCTGTTTTACATAAGAATCATAGGCATAGCCCTGTACTGCCTTTGCCGTATATGTGATCTGGTCATGAACATTCCCCATGGTAATGACCGGCGTTGCAACGTCTTCGCCGCTGCCTGAATCCACGAACCGGATTGTGTATTCCACAGAGTCGGTTAAAGCACCGTAATCCACTACAAAATCACCATTTTCCGTGACAGTTTCCCAAGTGGGACGCCATTCTGTCTTCACATAATATTTTCCTTTATGTGCATCATCAAATACCAGATCCTGTGCATCCGGCGCTGTGGGATAGGGTGCACCCGCAGAAACTGTGATTTTAATACTTCCCGTGGCATCACTGCGGGATACCTGGTTTTCACCATATTCGGCTACATAACCGGCATATAACTGTTCACGGAACCTTGCAATATTGCCGGGACGATAGGTAACTGTATAGGTATTTTCTTCTGCTGCGTTTACCTGCAATGTCATGGCCCCCATCAACATGCATATACAAAGGCAGCTCAGCATTACCACCCTGTCTATTTTCCTTATCATACTCATAATTATCCCTCCGCCCTTTTCTGCAAAACCGGAATCTGTGATCTATACTGTTCCCGGCAGTTTCTAACGCTTTCACATAAGGTCCCAGCTATTTATTTCCTGCTTCTAAAACGATTATAACAGACTGGTGCTTTCATCATCTCTTTCGTGTAGCCCTTTTTTGATTTTTTTACTTTGCGGCAAAATAATCATGCTTTTCTTTTTTCTTTTTGCCATATACAGCCGCCAGGATTACGATTAGAAGAGAAGCTCCTGCTGCCACCAGCCAGAATACAACCGGAGTATCATCGCCTGTTTTTACCTGTCTTACTACCTTGTTTACCGGTCCGGGTGTGGTAACTTTATTCGTAACTATTTTATCCGCCTGCTTTTCCGTTACTATCTCGGTCTGGGGCGGTGCATCGTCATAGCCTGCGCGAAACTCGAACTGAAATGTTCCGTCTGCCGCCTGATAGTCATTGGTATGGGATTCCCCGTCCAGGAAAACCGTCATTTTTAGGGTTGCCGTCTTGGATGGCTTTAAGTTTACAAGCATCAGCCATTCCTGCAAGCTTCCGTTCATATCCTTCAAACCGTTTTCGTCTGCTCCGATTCTGGCTGACCCATCGGATTCCTTTCCGCCGTAAATGGTCTCTGTCTTGCCATCCTGGGTGATGGTAAGGCTGATCTGATAGGCCGCTTCGCTTGCTTTTTTTGCATCTTCAAAAGCCTTCAGCACTTCCGTCCGCATAAAGAAATCAATGCTTTTCTTTGACGTATTCTTCAACAAAATTTCCTGAACCCGCTCTTCGCCGGGCTGCATATCATTAAACTCCGTTCCGAAATTATCTGTATCATCGTAATTGTATTTGATATCTTCACTGCCATCGAAGGTTACCGTCGGTGTCTCTTCTGCCCCATATGCAATTGTGGAGAGACTAAGCAAAAGTGCCAGCATCATTCCAAAAGCTATTATTTTCTTCTTCATGGCAACCTCCCTGTTTTACTCTTCAATCTTCGTAATGTAACCCTGATCATCTATGGTGGCAAGTACGCCCCATTCCGACATAATTGCATCCTGTCCCGCCAGAATCTGCACTGCATCTGCCTGCATTTTCAGTTCTACACCCAGATCCGCATAATCATTTTGCAGGTCTTGGGATATCTGAATCTGATCCATAAATATTTTTGAATTTTCTCCCGGTGCCAGTGGTTTTGTATAATATAACACCATTTGCTCATTGTCTTCCATCTGAAGTATCCAACGGGCTTTGTCACCGGAATTATCTTTATTCTGAACTGCCGGAATTTTAATTTTTTCGGCAATTTTATTTCCATCTTTAATAAATTCACTGCCTTTGAAACTGCCCCAATATTTTGATATAGTGATTCTTGTATATAAATCTGTGTTTTGTGTATTTGTAATACAGACTTCTTTTTGAACTTCCGCCCCCGGTAAAATCTGCTTTACATATACGGTTCCATTGGGAATCTCCGTATAAATCTCTTTCCCGGAGCCGTCTTTCCCGACTTCATTGAACTGAATACCGAGATTTTTCGTATTGATCTGCTGTTTTACCCGCTGTCCGGCTGCCTGGAAATATGCCAGGGATCCGCCGATTAATGTTGCCGTAACAAGAGCGGCTGCCACGCCCATAAGGATTAATTTTTTCTTCACTTCGCACGCTCCTTTGACTTCATCTTATCTGCCGTTACCCACAGGACAAACGCCGCAGCAAATGCTGCGATGCAGACGATTGTGCCTGACCAGGAACTCAGATAGAAAGAAATACTGCCCAAAGCCGGAATCCCGAATACAACCTTTCCGATGACTCTGGAAAAGGCTACCGGAGTGGTATCCTCCGACTCGTTGGCATCGCCTTTTGTTCTGAACTGCTGCTTATCTTTTTCAATTGCAGTTACACGGTGAGTTGCCACCAATGTGGTATCCGTACCCATGTGAAAGGTAATGGGATCTCCTGTTTTTATCGCATCAAACTCTGCTTCTTTTACATAAACCGCTGAACCTGCCGGATATTCCGGTTCCATACTCTCTGTTAATATCCCGTAAATATGATATCCAAACAGTTTTGGCAGGGTTAATGGTATGGCTATGAGGATGACGCCTGTCATCAAAAGAATTCCGATTCCGTTTAATAGCCTTGGCAGCATCCTCTGACCCCCCGTTTTTGTGATATGAATGTCATTATTTCTTATAAACTTCTGCTTCTACTTCCTTACCCTCAGTATTTAGCCATGAACAGGATATAATTTTTCCGTTCTCTCTTTCATAGGAGGGCGTAAAATGATCTGCCTGAATCGCTTCTGCCTTTATATCCACGACAACCTGTGTGTCATTCATTTCGTTCTGCCACCTGCCCGGCAATTCTACTTCACTGAATAACTGCAGCGTCTGCCCCGGACTCGCGATTCCTGCGTCCTCTCCTCCCACATAATAGCAATACCAGATATTTTCTGCTTTTTCATCCGGGACAATGACCCAGTCTTTTGAAACATTTATATCTGCAATGGTTAATGGCGGTTCTGCTGCCGCCGGATTGGTAATCGTTACCACTGCACGGATATAGCAGGCAAGTGAATCCTGTTCCACCGTAATCTTTGGCATCTTCGAGATCACATCTCCCGGCATCAGGTTTGTGGGGTCCTGATAAGGAACAGCCGGACCATCCGGATTCGAAGGGTCCTTCATTTCTTCCGTCAGACTGATATCAACGTGCCCCATAGAAAGTATATTAGAAGCAGATTGGCTGTCTGTAAAATAAGCGAAAGTCGCACCTACTCCTGCCAGCAGAACAATTGCTGCCAGACTGGCGATCTTTACGATGTTTTTCTTTTTCATGCGCCTTAATCTCCTTTTTTACTTTTCCATTCTATTGGCACATAGTTGCCAGATGTGTTAACAGTTCCTCAAATTCTGCCGGAATCATTTCCGTTCCTGCCGCCCAGTCGCTCTGTATTGCTTTAGCCGATGCCTGAAGGGACTTTGCTGTAATATTCAGATGATAGGAAGCGTTGTCATATCCCTTTTCTGATGTCTCAAACGCAAATGTCTTCACACTTTCCCCTTTTTCTTTATCGTAATAAGCGGTCTGACTGGTTTTGGACACGGTGCTGTTAAGCGCGGGATTCATAGTGACGCTTTGCAGAAGATACGGAGTGGAATCTCCCGATTTTACAATTCCCATATAGATAAACTGGTAAACGCAGGTCTGGGGATTGTAGGAATATACCCATTTTCCTTCATAATCCGCCGGATCAGTACCTGGGGTATATTTTACTACTTCCGTACCGAACTTTTTAATTCCCACTTCTTCATAGGAAGTAATGGTTTCCCCCTCTTTTACTACATCGAAGATCACAGGGAGTTCTTCACCGGCTTTTGCTGCTAATATGTCTTCCAGCTGTTTTGTCTCATCATTATATTTCTTAAGATAGACGTCTTCTCTTCGTACACAGCTTTCATCAAATCTGGCTGTTACCACCATATCAACCGTTCCGGTGTTATCTACTTTTACCTTTTTATCAATCTCAGTTCCGGGCTTCCAGTCACTGGGCGGATCGAATTCTTCATTTAAAACCGTATCGAATTTGCCCATGGCAAATGTATTTTTAGCGGATTCCTGATCACTGAAATATGCGATCGTTCCTCCTGCCAAGAATACACATAATACAGCAATCAGGGAAACCAGTTTTTTACTGTTTCTCTTCATTCACTTCAGCCCTTTCTTTTTCCCTCTTTTTCTTCGGGAAGAGACTGTCTAATAAAACACTAATTACAATTATCGCTGCCATAACAACAATGACCGGGATATTTTTCCCCAGGGAAACAAAGTATCCTGCATAGGGAATGGTTAATTTTGATGCCTTTCCCACTACATCTGAGAATTCCACGGGATTTGCATCTTCTGTGGAATTTGCATCGCCTTTTGTCACAAAGGTAGCACTCAAATCATTTCTTTTGACTACCCGGTGGGTTACCAATGCATGATCGCCAGCCTTAAATGTGACAGCATCTCCTTCCTGGATATCTGCAAAGGAAGTACTCTTATAATAAATGACACTGCCTACATGGTAGGCAGGCTCCATACTGCCGCTGAGGACGACAACCGGTTTATAGCCTGCCACCATAGGTGCTACGATGAGAATGTAGCAGAAAATTGCAATGTAGACAATCCAGGATAGGATGTTGAATAGATTTTTTAGTATTTTCATTCAAGTACGTCCTTTTACTTTTAGTCGGTGTTATTATTTTCCTGGATATGTTACCCAGTCGGATGCCTCAGCTGCCTGTGCATCTGCCTGAACAAACTGTGTTTTGATCGACAGTGTGTAGTTATCAGAAGCGTATCCTTTTAAGGTACTGTCTAACTGCTTTAATGCATTGGTATATACATCTTTGCCTTTTACCTGATCTTCGGGAAGTTCTTTTAAAGCATCCTTTAGTTCTCCGGTATACGATGTCCATGATTCATCAAAAGCCGGCTCTTCTGCATCTTTTTCTACAATTTTGTAGAAAGTTGATTCATTATATTTACCCATATCCGTATTGTTACATAAGGTTACAGAATCCATTAAAGAGTTCGTTGTTTCTCCTGCACCAAGGGTTTCGTTGTAGTAATACCAGCCGTCGGATCCTTTTGTCCAGTCTGCAGCATCTATATTTTTATAAACAACGGAGCCGTCACCTGCTGTCTTACCATCCGTTGCATCTAACTGCAGACTATCGTTTACGGAACCTGGAAGGAACTGATCACTTTCTGAGCCAATCACAACTCCTGCATTTGCCCATTCTTCATCAAACCTTACTCTTACCCATACATCACCCTCGCCGGTGTTTTTAGCCGTTACTGATTTATCTACTTCTGCGCCTGGTTTCCAGTCACCGCCGTCCGTAGGATTAAATTTTTCCACTGTGGTACCTTCAAATGATGTGGTACTGAAAGGGTTGTCGATGGTTGTTGTCTGATTAAAATATGCCCATGTTCCTCCAACTACTGCTACTGCTAATATTCCAAGACCTGCTATAACTTTTTTATTTTTCATCTCTGATATCCTCCTGAATTTTGATTTTAATTTGAATTGTTATTTCATTTTATTTCTTATTTTATTCGAATACTTATATGTCTAATTTTTTTATATTTGTTTTCCATGAAATGTTGTCAAAATTTTATTTGTGACAATAGGAGACTATGAAATTATTCGCCATCCACTAAATTCCAGTTGTTTAAGCAATCCTGAGGAACTGCGGCACCAAATACTTCTGTTACTGCGCCTGTTGTTGCCTGAACGGTCTGTGCAGTTACTTTTAATGTATAATCTGCATTGCTGTAACCGGTTGCTGTCGGATCCTGTTCTGTAACGGATAAATTAAAGGTTGCATCTTTTGGCATTTCTCCATCGTATGATGTCCATTTGCTTAAATCAGTTACATCCGGTTTTTCTGTTGCTTTGGTATAATATTTTTTATTCACATATAAACCAAGGTCAGCATCTTTTATGAACTGTACACTGTCTAAGAAGGTATCGGTGGTTGCTCCTGCAGCAAGTTTATCTTTAAAGTAGTACCATCCGTCTTCTCCGCGAAGCCAGGTTGTACTTACACCATTCAGTGTCAATTCTACTACAGAACCATCCTTTTCTACTAAACCATCCACAGCGTTATCCTGCTTTGTTGTACCATCTAACAGATTGTTTTCTTTGATTTTATTGCCGCTTGTTTTATTCACCCATGTCTCATCAAACTTTACTCTGACTACAACATCCTGATCTCCTGTGTTTACTACTTCTACATCCTTATTTACTTCAACGCCAGGTTTCCAGTCATTACCATCCTCCGGCTTAAATTCCTCCACGATTGTGGAACCATATTTTCCGGTGTCAAATTTATTCTCTGCTGTCATAGTCTGATTAAAATATGCTAATGTCCCGCCTACCATTGCTACTACTGCTAAACCTACGATACCTGCTGCTAATTTTTTGTTCTTCATATCCTTTTCCTCCATAAAATAAATTATTATTTGTTTGTTTTTTTATATTAATTGGCTGTTACCAAATTAATTTTACTGCCATGTTACCTGGTCATTTGTTAATATATATGAGCGCTGCCAAAGTGCTGAAGCTGCTTCTTTATTGACGTGTATGGTCTCTGCGGTTATTTTAACCTGTAGTTTATACTGCGAATAATCGGTTCGGATGCCATGAACATCATTTGAAAGTCCTTTGCTGAATGTTACAGATTTCAGTACAGGTAACGTTTTTGCATCTGCTTTAAATATCTGATTGTAATAATAGAAACCATCCTGTTTATCTGCCCAGCTCTTCATGTTTTCATCAAACCAGTTTAATGTACAGAATTCATTTCCATCTGCTGTTACATACACATTCTTATCTGATTTACTTGCTGTTATCTTTACTGCCTGATCTGCCGGGTCTCTTAATGTCACTTCTGCTTTAAAGCGAAGGAGAAGATCCATATTTCCTAAATTTTCAAACCATACCTTTTTTTCTTTTTCTTCACCCGGTACCCAATTATCTGCCTCATTAAACTTTTCAGATAAATGTATCCTGGGCTCTCCTGTACGGAACGGATTCTTTATTTGAACCTCGCTTTGATAATAAGCGTATGTTCCGGACACACCAATCAGCGTTATGATGCAAAGGGCGATTACAGCAAACATTTTTCTATGAAATAATCTCTTCATTCTATCACCCCCACTTAATTTTCCCAGGTGACAGTTATTCCATCTTCCTGAATCTGTCCCTTCTTGCCAAATACTGTTCTAGTTGCATCTTCGTTTACCGCATCTTTATTTAATGTACCGGATCCATCACTGCACTGGACTACTTCTGTTCGAAAATACAAATGGTAATCCGCTTCTTTATAATCCTGGAATTCCTCTGCTGCAAAGTTCTGGAAGGACACACTGTTCAGTACCAAACCGGTCGATGCTCCTGATTTCAGAACTTTTTTATAATAATACCAGCCGTCTCCACCGGAAACCCAGCTGCTGCTCTCCCTTAGGGGATTAAAATTTTGATTCCAGTTTTTCACTGCTACATCAACATTTCCAACTTGATTTGAAAGAAGATTTCCGGCATCTTTGCCCCCTGACTGCCAATACTCCACATATGACATTCTGAGAAATACGGAGGAAGAACCTCTATTGATGAACTCTACTTCTTTTATTACATCTTTTCCTGTTTTGGGATTATCGGGAAATTTCTCCACAATCTCAACATCTGTATGATGAGCAGTCAGGTTATTTGTTTTTTCCACCTCTAATTTTAGAAAGGAGAAAGTAGAACCGATTCCCAGCAGCGCAATCATTCCAACTGTAAACAACAGTAACTTACTTTTTCCTTTAATTCGATTACGCAATATTCTCTGCCCCCTTTCTTTCAATTATTATAGCTTGCAAAATCATTTGATTTCGTATCATAATTGTGAAAATAATTTTGGGGAGTGTATTGGTTGTGAACTTCAACGATTACATCATCTCCCGGTTTAATCGTAACGGTACCTTTTTTCAGGTCAATTCTGTTGCTGCCCACATCCTTGCCATCGGCGCTCTTAATTACCAGTGCCGGATCTCCGTAGGTGTATTCCTGGGGCATAATTTCGGAAATCTGAAATACGGTCTCATGATAAACAGTTATATAGGAACTGATCTGATTATCGGTCAGTATGGCTGCTGTCTGGAAGGAATCACCGCTGATACTGTTGATTTCTATCATAAACTGATCTTTTGAAAGATTTTGACGTACCTCGTCATCAACACCATCGATTATTTTTTGTATTCTGACTTTGCCTTCCTGTCTCAGAGGCTTTACAATTGGGATGTTATAAGGTAATTTTTTCGGAGTCCAGACTCCATTATCCACCCAGTAAAAGGATACATTCGTCTGGCTTACATCGCCTTCATTAGAGTACAGTCCTTTTTTTCCTTCACTGAAAGGATACCATTTATCGTAATCTGTATTGTCCTGACCCATATCCACCGGTTCCAGATCCTTTGACTCTTCCTCTAACACGATATTAAAGGATACGGTGTAAACAGCCCTTGGATCCAGAAAATAATCCTTGCCGAAGTCTACTTTAATTGTCTTACCGCTTGTGGTTACCGTATAATCATTTTTGTTCATGACTTCCGGTACAGCCCCTGCATCCTGCGCTAATTTTGTTACTTTTAAGTCCAATGTTGCGGAGGGGGCAAATTTCACATGCTTGCTTAATGTGTCCTGGATGGAAACCCCGGCTATTTGCTTTGTTATGGTACTCGTGATGGATTTAAAGGCATCTTTTAGTCCCTCGGCATCATTGCCTGCCAGATAGTCTTTCAGAACCGATTTTGGTGTTTCAGTTAAAGTCTTTAAGTAATCTATGTTATCAGACATTGTGTTTCCTGCTACGCCTACTACATAAAATCCGCTTAAATCCGGAAGGGCTGCCGCTGCATTTAAGCCAGCTTGTTTATCACGTTCCGTCGTGGTAGACCCGCCTCCAAAAGGAGCGGTAGGTGCGCCATCGGTAACAAATACAACAAATTTCTTCCTTTTTTCACTTCCGCTGCTTTCACTGCCATACAGCATTTCATTTGCTTTCGCCAATGCCAGACTGTAATCGGTACCGCCTCCAACTCTCAGTTTTCCGCTTCCGTTCCTCCCATCAGCGATACCGGCTTCCCCAATAATATCTTTTAAACTGCCTGCCGAGAGATTTTCGTTCAGGTTTGCCCATGTATTGATTTGCGTATCAAATTCCACAATTGCAATCCTGTTATTGCTCTGGCTGCTTTTTAACGTATCAATGATATTTCTGGTAGCTGTTTTCAGATAATCCATTCTCCGGCTTCCCAGGCTAGCATTGCTGCCATTGTTCATGTTCCATGCCATACTTCCGGAACTGTCTAATACTAAAACGATGTCTGCCGGTTCCGGTGCCGTCTCCGGTGTTCCGGTTACGTCTAAATACAAACGGTACTTATCCTCGCCTCTCAGATTTGTATCTTGGTTTACTCCTTTATCTCCAAGGTAGTCGATCTGCTTTTTGTGGTGAACTTCACCGTATTCGTCCGTGCTGCCGTAATCTCTGACCGGCTGAAGATAAAAATCAAAGGAAACGTAGGTGTTGGTACCGGTCCAGGAATCCTGGGCAAATGAGTTTTTATAACTGAGATTACCGTTTCGATCCATGCTCAGTCCGTATAATGTGTTATTGCCCTGTTTTGCATAAAGTAGTCTGTCGTAACCTTCTACGGCTTCCAGTGCCGAATAGAGTTTCTCTAAACTATCTAATTTTTGGTTTTTCCCAATGGATAGTTTTCTTTGACCTCCTGAAATTTCTTTCCCTGTATAATAATCAAAGCACCGTACCGTTATATTTGTCACCTTGTCAAAATAGAGATATACGGTTGCATTATTAACATCGTACCAATAGTAGTTATTATATTGAAATTGCTGTACATTACTTCTGACTCTTAATCCGGTTATATTATACCGATTACAAACGGCTTCCATCAGTGATCCATATCCACTAATTTTGCCAACTCTGTCAGCTATTGCGCTTAAGGAAAGTTCTTCTCCATTATCTATGGTAATGCTGTTTGGCGATCCACTGATCATGGCACCTGAACTCATATCACGGCATTCAATTTTAACCGTCTGGCTCCTTGCATAACTCTCGACACTCCTGATCTCAAAAGCAAGTGCATACACACTGAACTTATCGGATGAAAATGCCACATCTTTAACTATCCCATCTTCCTCTACGGTAATATCTGCCTGATCGGTAATATCCACAACCTGAACACCGTTGGGTGCTGTTTCATTTTCTTCCAAATGCTGCACCCTTACCTGGGTATTGGCATCTTCTTTTTCATTTTCTACAGATGCACCATTCAGGAAGTTCATATGAACCTTTACCTCTCCTGCAGGTTCTATTTCACTCTTTTCTCCTGTTATGGCATCTGTTATTATAAAGCTGATATCATATGCTACAAATCCGGCAAGTGAAGTGTCTTCTTTTTCGGAAACCGCTTCTTCCAGCTTCATCTGTGTCTGGCTAAATTTTGCATTGATATTCTCGATCTGTTCTTTTTCTTCCTGCGTTGCTTCTGATGGAATTTCTTTTCTAAGTATCGGAGTAACCGCTAGCTGCGCATCTTTGGGAATCACCCCTGCCTCGGCGCTTACCCGGACTTCCACTGATTCATCCTGATATGTTCCTGCAAATGGAACATCTGCTTCTGTGTCAATGACCGTGTCTTCCTGTCCGCTGTTATTGACCGGCTCTGTTTCTGTCTCATTGACATTCGTTTCGGGAGCTGCTTCAGATTTGTCTTCCGTCTGTGGTTCCGTCTGTGGTACCATCTGTGGTTCCGGCTGTGGCTCTGCTCCCGTCTGCGGCTCTGCCATTTCTGATTGCTGCCCATTTACCGATTCTGTCTCCGGTATTATGATTTGATTATCCATACCGTTTCCATGATTCGACTGACTGCTTCCCTCACTGCCCTGATCCTGAACTGTAAGCGGAAGATCACCTGTTCCATATCCCTGCTCTGACGATTCTGCTCCGGCTGCGGAGGAATCAATGTCTGCTATTTTATTTTCCCTTGCCATTAAGGAAATGTTATTACTCAGCAGCAGTACAAGACAAAGGACAACTGCCAGCAATCTCTGTTTCACTTTATTCTTCATGACTTCCTCCTTCTTTTTATTCTTCTTCTATTCCGCTTTCATCCAGCGCATTGTCAATGAGCTTTAACAGCTCAAGGGCGCTTCTGAAATTCTTTGTGATCTTTTTCTCTGCCCAGACAACCTGCCCCTGCCAGGTGGCATTTTGACGATATTGAACATGAACGATGAATGTTGCCTGGTCTCCGCTTTGATTGATTACTTCATCTTTATCCATTACTCTTACCGCCTCCTGTGTCTTCGAATTTTTCTTCTCTATAAATTGTCTGCTCTCCATTGCTGCCTGTGGATAATTTATATGTTCAAACAAATCATCCATCTTGGCAATGAGCTGAAATTCATTTTCAAACGGAACTGCTTCCCTGCTGTAACAGTGATACAGTCTGCCTTTGCCTTCTCTGTGATTTACGCTGTCAATACAGATACATAAGATATTTGGGGCTGCAGAATTTATTTGCAATATGTCCATCTGATACAACCTCCCCGGCTTTTCTAATAACACTATAACAAAGCAGGTATTTCGCTACCTCTTTCGTAAGGAACTATTTTGATTTTTTTCGTATTTTATGAAATTATTTAATTGGAGGCGGATAAATTGGAGCTATTGCCGTGAAAGACACGCTGTATACAAAGCCTATTTTCCACGCAAACACAAAAAAGCACAGCCCTCCGTTCCCGGTGACTGTGCATTTCTATGTAATGTTTTTAATATACGCCCATAACTGTTCTGATTTTCTACACCCATTTTAGATCCCCGGATACAAAATTCAGTTTACCGGATCCGTTCTTCATATCTGCAACAGATGCGGTATAATAATTAATCTTATTGCGGCCTCCCCCTTCATCTTTAAAATTTCGGTCTATACGGGTTGAAATAATGGAGCAGTTTTCCTTATTGGTACCCGGGAGCAGTAATAAGAACTGGCATGGGCTGTATCTGGTATATAGATCCCCACGTCGAAGAGAACGCTGGATTGCCATTTGGAATTTCTGAGATACCTCCTGCAGCTTCTTAGGGGATTCTAACGGTGTGCCGCTTGAATCCGTAAGAGTGCAGAGCATTAAGAACACAGACTGACCCGTCCGTTCCATCATCCTGCTCAGAATTCGGTAATTATCTATAAAACTGGGCAATGTACAATAATAAGCTCCTTTTCGCTCATTTTCTTCTTTTAACCCTTCTTTAATGTCAACAATTGTTCTGACCGGCTGCTGAATATGGCTGCTCATCACCTGGAAACGTTCCATCATCTTTTTGGAAGGTGATAATCCAAGTTCATCGAAGAACATCTTTGTAGCATCCTGGTAGACATCCATTGCTTCTTTATATCGGTTCATAGCAATCAGACTGTCTATGCGCCAGATCTGCCATTCTTCAAAGGGATAAACATGGGCAGCCGCTGTAGTGAGCCGCAATATTTCTTCATATTCCCTCTGTTTGTCCAGTTCTTCGCAAACAATTCTCAGACTGGAAAAATAAACCTCCTGATAGTGGATATTAGCTGCCATTGCCCATTCTTCCCCTACCATCATCGGTAAGAATTCTCCATGATAAATCAGGCATGCTTCTTTTAAAAAGGATAGCCTGTTTTTTTCATCTGTTTCAGACATTCCTTTTGACGTTAGTTCTTCAAACTCATAGATATCGGCATAGATCGGTATTTCCTCATTCCATCTGCACATTCCATTTTGAACGGTAATATAATTATCCTTTGGCAGACCTGCAGACTCTAAGAGTTTGCGAAGACGGAATATCGTATTATTTAAACTGCTGTTTCCATTCTCTACCTCATCTCTTCCATACAGATATTGAACCAGTGACCCCTTGGAAACGCCCGTTTTCTTGTTCAAAACCATAATTTGAAATAATTGAACCGATTTTGCCAGATTATTTCTTCCAAAAGAAATTGCCTTCGTTCCATAATTCACATGAAATTCACCCAGCATATGTACATATAAAGCCTTATCATCCACTATTTTCATCTGCGCTGCCTCCCTTGCTGTATTTCACAGCTGTGTTCCAGCACGTTATAGACATAACCCAGCATTTCCTGTACACTGCGAAACAAGCGTTTTTTATTGTTTCCGGCAAACTGTATTTCGCCCTGCCAGCTTCCATATTGGCGATAGCGGATCTTCAAGTAGAAAGTAAGGTATTTTCCATGCACATTTGCAAATTCTTTAAAATCATGACATGGTTCCGAATTGCTTTTCTTTGTTCCATATTCACTATTTCGGGAATATGTACTGTCATTCGGACTTCCTGTCTCATCCATCAAACGATCAATTAACACAACCATTTCGGATAAACCATAAAATGGAAGAGCCTGTTTTAAATAACAATGATAAATCTTCCCAATCGGAATCTGATTCTCCATTTCATCAATCGAAATGATCATATTGTCTCCAAAAATATGTATGAAACGCTCAGAATCCCTTCCTTTATTGCTTTTTGTTCCCTGCATAAAATCCTACCGTGCTTTCTAAATTTTCGTGAAGTATTCAACTCTATGAAA
>JAGZJZ010000019.1 GCA_018365455.1 Clostridiales bacterium | reverse complement strand
GGCCAGCTGACGGAGTCCATACCAGTTTCCCACGCCCATCTTTTCGTACACTACCTGTCTTATACAAAGCGTCCTTACTCAGCAAAACCCCAATATAATGCATTTACTAGAGCACTATAACACGCTCTAGTATTAAAGCCAGAACAGTATCCCTTTTTACTACGAATGTCTGATATATAATGTGATATATTACTCAGTTTCATTCCGTAAGATCCGTTGTGACAGAATCATTACTCCGAACATAATGGCGCTTACAAACAGAAGTGGAATGTATACCTGCGCATGAAATGCCCGAAATAAAAATCCATACACTACCTGTCCCACAGGGGCTACACACTGTGCGACCGCCATAACAATGGCCATGACTTTCCCCAGGTTTTCATTTGGTGTCTTTTTCTGTACCTTTGTAATTACATAAATTGATAATATCGTCATAATGATTGCGATGGGTACCGCACAGATGAGAAACAGGATAAAGGGTGGGTAAAATCCTAATCCCAATGCAAAGGGGGTAACGGATAATGCCAGTGGGATAAGTATAACAGCAATTGCCAGAATCCAAATGTAGATCTTTTTCATAATAATTTTACTGGCAAGCACACCAATCAGCAGCGCCCCTAAAATATTAGCAAATTGTATAATTCCCATTCCTATACCATAGATAGTGTCCGTACTTTTCATAGTCATTCGCAGAATGATCGGTCCACCCACAACAAAAAGAGGAGTGAGGATGAAGTTGATCAGCGCTGCTATAAGCATGGCTTTTAATATAAACGGCTGTTTTGCAACGAAGACAAATCCTTCCTTCATATCCCTGCCGATGGTTTTCAGCATGGCACCTTCCGACTGCCTCTTTACAAACGGAATCCTGATAAAAATCTCCATCACTGCCGATAAAAAGAAAGCAGCGCCGCTGACAGCAATTAATGCCTGTACAGACATCATCCCATACAGGATTCCTGCACATACAGGTGCCACAACATAGGACAGTGCCTGCACAGCCTGAACGATGCCGTTTGCCCCCGCTAATGAAGATTCCTCAACCAATTGGGGAATGCTGGCAGTTACGGTCGGTGTGTACATAGCGCTGATTACTGACAGTAAAACCATCACAACTCCAATCAGCAGAATCGAATGACCATTCTGAGCCAGCAGCAGTATGAATATAAATACAACAAAACTGCTTGAAAAGTCAAAGATCACCATCAGGTTACGCCTGTTGAACCGGTCTGCAATCGCTCCCCCCAACGGAGAGAGTAAAATTGGGATGTTGGATATTGCAAATAATCCAGCAAATATATCCTCCCGTCCCGTTATATCCATTACATATAATGACAGTGCAAATCGCAGCATGGCGCTCCCGAAAAGGGAAATGATCTGTCCTATGATAACCAGATTAAAATTCTTATTCCACATTTTGTTTTGTGCAGTATCCATCTAATATTCCTCCATCATATCCGAATTCCCCGATAGTAACAGCAGAATGCTGGCACAAAGGCTTCTCATTAATTTAGTTTCATCAAATCTGTCGTTTTCTGATAAAGGCCCCTTTAGCTGATAACATTTGGATAAAATCACATCACGGGTGATCCCGTCAAAGGATGCGATGATAAGCATATAAATATCGTGGAGCGGTATTATCGGTTTAAAATATCCCTCAGCAGTCTTTTTTTCCATAAAATGAAAGGTCTTTTCAATGAGAAAATCATAATTCGATGCTTCTGTGACCTGAGAACGATAATAGAGAAGGCGTTCCGGTTCATTCGCAAACAGGGTGCCCAGTTCAAAGCTTATTTTCCCGTATCCCAGCAGGGTATTTTTAATATCTTCTGAAACCACATGGAATACCTCCATAAGAATCTTTTCCGGTTTACCCTCTGATGCGAATATTCCGCTTATCTTATCCTTAAAATCTGATATGTGGTTGAACCGATTGGAAAGCGCAATGAAAATATCATCAATATTAGAATAATACTTATATACACCACCGTGGCTAAAACCTGTTTCTTTTACTATGTCGCTCATTGTAACTTCATTGGCTGGCTTTTTCATGCATACAGAAAAAGCAGCATCTAAAATTTGATTCTTCTTTTTTTCAAAGTATGATTCGTTTACTTTCGGCAAAATATTTCCTCCCTTTTTAATAATGACAGTATTGTCATTTTAATATAGCATGGGAGATGGCGGGTGTCAATATAATAATGACAGTGGTGTCATTATTAATCCAAATGGTTTCTGCTGGCATAAATAAATGGTTTCTGTTAAAATTAAGAAACAAATGAAAACGGAGGGACAAAACTAATGGACCGATATAAAAATATTATTCAGAAGATCATCCTTTTGGGAAAAAACAATGATGATCTGCAGGCAGCTTTGGTCATAGGTTCACAGGCCAGAGACGACCATCCGGCAGATGACAATTCTGATCTTGACATTATCATGATCGTGGATCATCCGGACTCTTTTATTCAATCCGATGAATGGCTGAAACAGATTGGAAACTTCTATATTTCTTTTATAGAAAATACCATAGATGGCGGAGTCGAGCGGCGTATTCTTTTTGACCATGCACTGGATGTGGATTTTGTAATACTTCCAAAAGATAATCTCAACAATATTGTAGAAAGCGGTGTAACCCCCCACATATTATCAAGAGGCTTTCGCGTACTTGTAGACAAGATTGGGATAGGGCAGTCTATTCAACAACTGCCACAAGTACCGCAAGTCTTTCCGGTATTATCCGAAACAGAATTTAACAATATGGTAAATGATTTTTGGTACCATACCGTCTGGACGGCAAAAAAACTGATGCGGGGCGAATTATGGACGGCAAAAGCCTGCGTTGATAATTATATGAAATGGAAACTGCTCACGCTTATTGAGATTCATGCCCATTTAAAAAACGGATCGGATTATGATACCTGGCACGGCGGTCGTTTTCTGGAGGAGTGGGCAGCGGATTGGATTGTCGGGAAATTATCAGATTGTTTTTCACGTTATGAAAAGAATGATATGCTGGAAGCCCTGCTGGCAACTATGGATCTTTTTCGTACCATTGCCATTGAGGCAGCAGAGGACCTCCATTATCCATATCCTGAAATGGCTGATACATATGCAGCAGGATGGGTTTTGGAGCATGCAGAAAAGATCAGGGGTGAAATAACAAGAAACCCTAACAAATAATAGCATAAGGACAACCTGATAGATTCAGAAAATCCCAAGAGGATGCCATAATAGGATGCCGCAATACAGCTTTGTGCTCATCTGTATTGCGGCATCCTTTCCTCTACTTACCCTGAATCGTTCTAATCACCAATAGGATTCTCAATTAAAGTAGAAGCAATAAATCTATGAAAATGTCCATCTTCAATTTCTGTCTGAGAATCAATAAAGTGCACATGGCGCTCATCGCCGCATTTGCCAACCTTAACCTGCAGGCCTGTGGTTACGCAGATGGGATGAAAGTGATCTTCATAAAAATCTGTTTTCGCAGTAAATTTGTGAATGTGTCCGCCGGGTACTTTTATTATTTCTTCTGTCACACCTGCAAAACGGTGATTGTGAGGATCTTCATTCAATTCAGCAAGCCGAACGCTTCCCAACACCTCATGAACATGCGTTTGCATACATTTATTATTACAGCTCATAATTGCCTCCATTTCTGCACCTTACAGTGCATTCAAGTCTGTCCCGCAGCCGGAACAAAATTCAATATACCAAATCGTACATTTTCAGAACAAAACTTATAAAAGATGCATAACAAATTTGGTTTGATAAATTTGATTTATCTCAACATAATATGTAAAAAAGGATAAATTGGTGACAATTTCAGTATCGGTTTTAGTAAGATTCCTGATAAATCTATAAACTGTTAGATAATGAAAATAAAGCGCAGTTTATAGTGAAAAATTGTTATGTGCGTGTTATGATAGATTTATAATTTTATAGCAGTGCAGAGGAGGGAGTGGTTTGGAAGCGAAAGATATAAAGAAACAGATCAGAATTTCCATAGCCCTGGTTTCTATCATTTGTGTCATTCTTGTGCTGGTGGGCGGTGTCATTTATTTCAGCATAAAAAGCACCCAGGAGAAGGAAGCGCAAAAGTATATGTATGAAATTGTATCTCAGTATAAAAATATTATCACTACACAAATTGACGGAGACCTTCAGACTTTAGGTGCCATTGCGTCCTTTTCAGGATATGAGAGTACCGTTGATTTGGATGCTGCCCTTTCTCAACTGGAAGAGGAGAGTAAAAGTAATAACTTTATTCGAATGGGATTTGTCTCTAAGGAGGGCATAGGCTATTTTATAGATACAGATGGAACAAAACATTATGATCTGGATGTCAGCGGGGAAAGTTTTATCCGGACAACTCTATCAGGAGAACGTACCGTATCTCAGGTGATCAAAGACCGGATGTCAGATAACGCTGTTGTCTGCTACGGAGTTCCGGTCACTTACAAAGGTGAAATTATCGGAGCAATTACAGCAACCCGTCTTGCATCAAAGTTTTCCGAAATAATAAATCAGAAGATTTTTGATGGCGAAGCCTATATACATATGATTGATCATGAAGGGAACTTTATTATCCGTTCTGATCAGGCTGTTATTAAAAAGCAGATGGAGAATATCTTTGATGACGGAAATGTCTCGAAAGAAATCCAGACATCTGTCCTTGCCGACATAGGAAAGGGCGGCAATTCCTTCACTACTTTCCACTATGAGGGGAAAGCTTATTGGGTAACCTTTATTCCGGTAGGCATTAATGACTGGCAGATCTTCTGCCTGGTTCCCCAGACGTTTTTGAATTATAACTTTAATGCTATTCTTATTGTGTTTGTGTGTACCATGGGCTGTATCTTCTTTTTATTTGGCATTCTATTCTGGTATATCTACAGTTTGCTGAAGAAAGAACACCAGACACTTCAGATTTTTGCATATGAGGATATTCTGACTGGTGCGGATAACCGGAACCGATTTGTCAGGGACTTAACCGATTTGCTGAAGGAGCCGAAAAATTATGCCATTGTACTGTTGAATGTATGCGGATTTAAGTTCGTGAATGAGTTCTTTGGCTTTGAGAATGGAAATCTTCTTTTAAAACATATTTCTGAGGTTTTGCATGCAAATACCAATGACGAAGAACGTTATTACCGGGATAATGCCGACCACTTCGGCATGTTAGTCCAATATAAAACGAAAGATGAGCTGATTGGGCGGGTGAAAAAAATTCATGCCCAAATAAATGATTATTTTGTAAGTCCCAATCAGGATTACCGGATTAACTGTAATTTTGGCATTAACCTGATACAGACAGATCCTTCTAAGCTGCCGGTTTTAACCCCCGATACTGTGATCAATGGTGCCCTTCTTGCATTGAATAATGTCAATGGAAATACAGCAAATCCCATTGCTTTCTACGATGAGTCCATTCACGAAAAGGCCCGTAAAAAGATTGAAATAGAAAGCCAGATGCATGCAGCACTGGCAAACAGAGAATTTCATATGTACCTGCAGCCAAAATACTACCTGAAAGATCACTCTCTTCATAGTGCGGAAGCTCTTGTGCGCTGGTGTTCGGAAGACGGAGTAATTCATTATCCGGATGAATTTATTCCGGTGTTTGAGGAAAACGGATTTATTACAGAGCTGGACATGTTTATGCTGGAAGAGGCGTGCCGAAAAGTTTCATACTGGATTCAACAGGGCTATGAACCCCGGCCAATCTCCGTAAACCAATCCAGAATATTCTTTTATGACAATGAATATCTTGATAAATTCCACGAAATAGTAGACCAGTATCAGATAGACCCATCCCTGATTATTCTGGAAGTGACGGAAAGTGTGGCAATGAGTAATCTGGAACAGGTAAAAGCGGTGATCAAAAAGCTGCATAACATGGGCTTTGTGATATCAATGGATGACTTCGGAAGCGGATATTCTTCCCTGAATACATTGAAGGATCTGGATATAGCGGAACTAAAGCTGGACAAGGATTTCCTGAATGAACAATCTACCTCTCCCCGTGGAAAAGTAGTGATCGAAAGTATTATTCATCTTGCCAGGTCTCTTTCTATCATAACAGTAGCGGAAGGAATAGAAAATGAAGTCCAGCTGGAATTTTTAAAATCTATTCATTGTGATATTGGGCAGGGGTTCTATTTTGCAAAACCGATGCCGATTGAAGAGTTTGAATTCAGTGCTTATTCTTCCCGCATGAATGGTATTGATGCCAGAAACAGCGGTGATCTGAATTGACAAATATGAAAAATCCCTCCAAACTTTACGGGGTTGGAGGGATTTTTTCTGTATTCCGGGATTTCTCTGCTTTTATAATGACCGTTCCGCAATTCTGATACAATACCTGCACCGATTTAAAACCGGCATTTTTCATAAGCTCACATTGATGTTCCAATGTCAGCGGAATATCAATATGTATAAACATATCTTCAGGGACATTATTTTGTTTGCGCCTGTATTCGTATTCTTCAAGACAAAGAGATTCCTCTTCATCACCACAGGCAATATAGTCACATTCAATATAATATCCACCGGGTTTTATCGTCTCATAAAGCTTCTTGTAGATCTGCTACTTTTTATCGTATTTAAAATGATGAAGTGTTTCAAATGACAGAGCGGCATCAAACTTATTTTCGGCAAACGGGTATTGAAAATAGTCTGCATTGATTAATTCAATATTTTTATCACCGTAGCTTTCCAGCAATTTTTCCAGCATAGATTCAGACAAATCAATACCTGTAATCCTCACATCCGGAAATCTCCTGTACATGGATTTAAACTCCAATCCTGTGCTGCAGCCAATATCAAGTAATGTGTGTAAACCATCCTCAAAGAAATCTGCAATATGATCATATTCTTCCCCCCAATTTTTCAAATGAACATGATTATACTCACCAATTCGGTTGGCAAAGAAATCCGCCATTTCTTCTACAGGAGTATGCTTAACCTCTTTAAGCCAGTCTTTTAATTCTTTTAAATATTTTTCTGTTTCTTTTTCAGTTCGGATTTTATACTTCAACATAAGCATTTCCCGTCCTTTTATAAAGCCACTTCACCATGAGTCAACCTAATTTATTTAAATTTATTTACGCTCAATTTATTTGCAGTTTAAAAGCTAGTACATAAAGAATAGTGGAAAAATCGATTCTTGTCAACCAGCAAATCCAACAAACGAATGCATTGCCATATCCCCAATATCAGTGACCGGCTGTGCGGAAAAGCGGATTTTACCGTCCTGGATCAGTTTCATATTGACAAGTGTTATGTAGTGTATTATAGTGTTATATATAACAGATAAGAATTTACAAGCCGGAGGTGCATTTTATGAGTGAAAATGGATTTGTAAAAATAGCTTCTGTGGGAAGCATGACAGAGGCTGAACAAATGGTCTGTATTTTAAAAGAAAACGGTATATTGGCATGGCGTCAAGGCAGCATAATGGATTTATATATGGGAGATTCTAATGCCGGTGAAGATATTATGGTGGCTGAAACAGACGAAGAGCCTGCAAAAAAACTATTAGAATCTATCCCGCAGATACAGACAAAAATGACTTGTCATAAGAGAGACCTGTCAAGGACACAGCGAATTTTAGGGTGGGTACTATTAATTATTATGGTTCTGTGTATTGTGGTACCGGTAATTCTACTATAAATGCTGCTATGAATTTTGACAGCTGTGCGTCCAGTGTGCGGGAGATTTGTCCCGTATAAGGGCGCGCAGCGGGCTGGAAGCGTGCTTGAAAAAGAGAGGTGGAAAACGGAAATTGGAAATTATGATTAGCCACAAAAGCAGTAAGCCAATATATGAACAAATCGGCTCACAGATCAAGGATATGATACTGACAGGCGAATTAAAATCCGGCGATATGATAACCTCCGTAAGAAGTCTGGCAAAAGAACTGGGAATTGGCGTGCTTACCGTCCAGAAAGCTTATGACAGACTGCAAAAGGAAGGAATCATTGAAACTGTTGTCGGAAAAGGAACCTATATCACAAATCATAATTCAGGTGGTCTGGAAGACCAGCGCAATCAGCTATTGGAAGACAAGGCGATGGAGTTAATTGCACTTGCCAGGAAATATAGCATAGAGCAGGACAGCGTTCTTGCATTGATAAAACTGCTGTTTGATGAGTCACAAATTGACTGATATTTAAAATGAGGTGCCATATGAAAAATATTCTTGAAATTAATGATATTACGAAACGATTTGCATCATTTACCCTTGATCATGTTCAATTTTCCTGTCCGGAGGGGGCAATCATGGGTCTGATCGGTCCTAACGGTGCCGGTAAAACGACCATTATCAATTCCATATTGAACATTATAAATTTAAATGAAGGAAGTATCCGGATTTTTGGCAAGAATTATTTGGAATTAACGAAAGAAGACAAAGAAAATATCGCGGTTGTGTACGATGACAATAGTCTTCCGGAACATCTTACTTCTAAAGAGGTCAATAAGATTTTTAGGAAAATGTACCTTAAATGGGACGAAAATTTATTCCATCAATATTTACAGCGTCTGGCTATACCGGAACATACCACGGTCAAAGAAATGTCAAAAGGCAACAAAGTAAAACTGAATCTGGCAGTGGCGTTGTCCCACTGTCCCCGGTTATTGATTTTAGATGAAATCACAGGATCGTTAGACCCAATTATGAGAGAGGAAATACTGAAACTATTTCTGGAGTTTATTCAGGACGAAAGTAAGAGTATTCTTTTCTCATCACATATAATTACGGATCTTGAGAAGATTGCAGATTATATTACTTTTATTAATGATGGGCATGTTATTTTCAGTAAAGAAAAGGATGAACTGCTCTATCATTATCGTTTGATGCATTGCAGGGCTTCAAAATTCAATGAACTGGACAAAAATGGAATGGTTGCTTACCGGACAGAAGGAAATCATGTAGATTGCATCCTGGACAACAGGGTTGAAAATCATTTCAATAAGGAAGAATACATAGTTGAACAGCCAGGCATAGAAGAAATTATGCTGATACTTGCAAGGGGGACAGTGGTATGAACGGATTGATCAGAAAAGATATTTACAATTTAAATAAAATAAAAAACATGTATCTGATTTTGACTGCCATTTTAATCGCATATTGTTTTGTTACCAAAAGAACCGCTTTTATTACTGCAATACCGATACTGATTTTCAGTACAACCATAACTTCTACCTTTACAATGGACAATAATGTGAAATGGGATAAACTGGCTGTGCCGGCGATGCTGAGCAGAAACAAAATTGTGCTGAGTAAATATATTCTTCTTTTAGAGATTATTGGCGTTGGTATTCTGGCGGGCTTTCTCATTAGCTTACCAGGATTAATCACTCATCGTTCCGATTTCATTCTGTTTCTGGAAATGACCATGGCAGCATCTGGGATTGCGTTGTGTTCCGGCAGTTTATCCATTGGGTTTATATATCTGTCTAAAAATGCTGTGGAAAAGATGGAGCTGCTTACAGTATTCTCATATGCGGGTTCCGTAGTTATCGTATTGGGAATTTCAAAGTTGCTGAGTATGCTAAATGAAGTTCTAAAGCTTCCGAGAATCAGCCTTTCCATTATGATTCTAATTATTGTATTTACTATTTACACTGTTTCTTATAAGATTGCGGTCAGGGCCTTCAATGGCAGGGATATTTCCTAATTTTGATGACATAACCCCAAAGAGTATGCTAAAATAGGGCATAGTATTTTAAAACACGCTCGAGACTGAAGGGAGAGACAAGGTATAACGATGATTAACAGAGAAGATATGCTGGAATTAACCAGACGAATGACACCGGCTAGAACATCCATGACGCGAATTGCAGGAAGCTATATGGATGCGGACGGTGAAATAGACGGTACGTTTAATACAAATTTTCTAAAGCTTTCAGCCGGTGAAAAGGAAAAGAAGCTAAAGATTGCAAAAGAGATTCCATTTTCCCGAACAAATGAGAATCTGAAAAGATACCGGTTCCCAGGTGATTCCATGGGACCAAACAGTATGTGGCGGCTTCTTATGGGAATGAAATCCTGTGGGCTTAAGAATGATGTATTGATGGAAACATTTTATGAAATGGTCGGGGAATGTTATCATTCTGACCATGATTATGCCGTGATGGTGTACCATGACCGGTATGATATACCAGTGAAAGCGTCGGATCATGAAAGAGTGGGAGATTCAGAAGAAGTCTACGAATATCTCATTTGTGCCATATGCCCCCTAAAAGAAGATTACGAGCCGGATAGTCCGGAGTGCGGATTCCTGTTTCCGGCATTTGCCGACAGAAGCGCCGATCAGAACTGTGTGGATGTGTTCCAGGCAGATACAGAGCATCCCCATATGGAACTTCTGAAAATATTAAAACGTGCCTGAAATAACTTGACTTCCGAAGAAAACCTGTTTATAATAATTTCAATTGAATAGAATCTTCAGGGCAGGGTGCAATTCCCTACCGGTGGTAAAGCCCACGAGCCGCAAGGCATGATTCGGTGTAATTCCGAAGCCGACAGTATAGTCTGGATGAAAGAAGATGAGGAAGCAGTTTTATGTGCTTTTTATGCTCTGAAATGATATATATATTATCATTTCAGAGTTTTTTGTTAAATGCGCATAGACTCTTCATTTTTACATGCCTTGATTAGATTATATTCAAGGCATGTATTTTTTTTTAATTAAAA
Organism: Clostridiales bacterium; assembly: GCA_018365455.1. GTDB lineage: Bacteria > Bacillota > Clostridia > Lachnospirales > Lachnospiraceae > Robinsoniella. The sequence goes on along the minus strand of JAGZJZ010000019.1, from coordinate 110,636 downwards.
GGTTGAAAGAAAATGATGTTATAGAAAGGAAGCCACGATATGCTTCTTTCAACCTGTTTTATTGTGGCTATATTGCAGGCAGCCTGCAATATGCAATGGGGAAAAAATGAAAGATTTGGAATACATGAAGCAGGCCATAGAACTTGCGAAAAAGGGCAGTGGATTTACCAATCCCAATCCTATGGTTGGTGCCGTGATCGTAAAAGATGGTGAGGTAATCGGACGGGGATACCATGAGCGATACGGCGGTCTGCATGCTGAGCGAAATGCTTTAAAAAACTGTCGTGCGGAAGCTTTGGGGGCAGAAATGTATGTGACCCTGGAGCCCTGCTGTCATTACGGAAAAACGCCGCCTTGTACAGAAGCCATTATCAACAGTGGTATTACAAGAGTGGTAATCGGTACACTTGACCCCAATCCTCAAATGTCGGGGAAAGGGGCTGCCATTTTACAAAGAAACAACATCCGTGTAGAAACGGGTGTACTGGAACAGGACTGCAAAGCGCTCATTCGAACATTTGCAAAGTTCATTACAACCGGGAAACCCTATGTAATGATGAAGTACGCCATGACCATGGACGGCAAAATTGCCACTTATACAAAACAGTCGAAATGGATAACCGGAGAAAAAGCAAGGTATCTGGTGCAGGAAACCAGACAGCAATATTCCGCCATTATGGCAGGGGTTAATACGATCATCCAGGATGACCCGCTCTTAACCTGCCGCCTTGAAAATGCTGTAAATCCTGTCCGGATTATCTGTGATACCCATTTGCGTACACCGCTGGATTCCCGAATCGTCCAATCAGCATCAGCCCATTCGGCAGAAACCATAATCGCAACCTGCTGTACCGATGAAAATAAAAAAATGCAATATCAAAGTAAAGGATGCCGCATTATAGAAACCAGCAGGAAGGAGGGGCACGTGAATCTCAGTGAACTTATGGAAATCCTTGGGGAAATGAACCTGGACAGCGTACTGTTGGAAGGGGGCAGCATTTTAAATTGGAGCGCATTGCACCAGGGGATTGTGGACGGTATCCAGGCATATATTGCACCGAAAATTTTTGGCGGAAGCCTTGCCGTATCTCCTGTGGGAGGTATGGGCGTTGCGCTGCCGGATGAGGCATTTCATCTTGCGGACACCCGGTTAATACCGGTTGGCGATGATTTTTTGATGGAAAGTGAGGTGGTCTACCCATGTTTACAGGAATCATAGAGGAAACCGGGAGGATCTCAGCCATTTTGCGAAATGGAAATTCCATTCGGCTGACGGTTCATGCAAACAAAATTTTACAGGATATTAAAACAGGAGACAGTATTGCCGTCAATGGAATCTGTCTCACGGCAACAGGCTTTACGGCATCTACATTTACGGCGGATGTGATGCACGAGACCATAGCGCGCACTGCTCTGTCACACTTACGGCACGGAAGCATTGTGAATCTGGAAAGAGCCCTGTCCGTGAACGGGCGGTTTGGGGGGCATTTTGTTACCGGACATATTGACGGAACAGGTACTATCATCAAAATGGAAAGGGACGCATCTGCCGAGTGGTATACCGTCAAAACAACTTCCAAAATCATGAGGTATATCGTTGAAAAAGGTTCTATTGCAATGGACGGCATCAGCCTGACCGTGGCAAAGACAGACAGCGCGTGTTTCTGTGTATCCGTTATTCCCCACACAATAGAACATACGGCACTGGCATCGAAAGGGTTACATGATACCGTGAACCTGGAAAATGATTACATAGGAAAATATATTGAAAAATTCATCCTGGGAGGAAAAGAAAATTTCTCAGATTTAACCAGGGAACTGCTTGCAAAATATGGATATTAGAGCCTGTTTGCAGAAAGCAATTTTAAAATATGCTCTAAAGACTGTTTAAAACTCGCTCACAGGAGGAAAGAATATGAAATTTGAATCTGTAAAGGAAGCGTTAAGTACACTGCAGGCCGGTAAAATAATACTGGTTATGGACGATTGGGACAGAGAAAATGAAGGAGATTTAATCTGTGCTGCAGAATATGCAACCACGGAAAATGTAAACTTTATGGCAAGCTTTGCAAAGGGATTAATCTGTATGCCCATGAGCCGGCAACTGGGGGATAAACTGTGCCTGTCCCCTATGGCTGAAACAAATAATGACAATCATGAAACAGCATTTACCGTTTCAATTGATTACAAAGATACCACAACTGGCATCTCAGCCGCAGAAAGAGGAATGACGGCACGCATGAGTGTCACAGATGACGTTCTGGCAACTGATTTCCGACGGCCGGGCCATATGTTCCCTCTGATTGCAAAGGATAACGGGGTTTTGGAAAGAAACGGACATACGGAAGCAACCGTAGATCTGATGCGGCTGGCGGGATTAAAAGAATGCGGCTTATGCTGTGAAATTATGAATGAAGACGGGAGTATGATGCGCGCCCATGACCTGCTGGAATTTTCAAAACAGTACCAGATTCCCTGCATCACCATAAAAGATTTACAGGAATACCGGAAAATCAATGAAAAATTGACAGAGTGCGTATCCATTACCAAAATGCCAACCCGATATGGTAATTTTATGGCACATTGTTATATCAATAAATTGAATCATGAGCATCACATTGCCTTAGTCATGGGGAATATTGCCAAGGAAAGAGACGTTCTGTGCAGAGTCCATTCCGAATGTCTCACAGGAGATGTATTCGGTTCCTTAAGATGCGACTGCGGGCAGCAGCTTGATGCCGCCATGAAAATGATTGCAGATCATGGAAAAGGGGTACTGTTGTACATGCGTCAGGAAGGACGGGGAATCGGATTGGTTAATAAACTGAAAGCTTACCATTTGCAGGATGGCGGCATGGACACCTTAGACGCTAATCTTGCATTAGGATTTCAGGGGGATCTGCGGGAGTACTACATGGGAGCACAGATTCTGCGGGATTTAGGCATTCAATCCCTTCGTCTGCTGACAAACAATCCGGATAAGGTGTACCAATTAGAAGATTATGGCATAGAAATCACAAAACGCATACCAATTGAAATCGAAGCAACACCTTACGATCGGCTTTACTTAAAAACAAAACAAACCCGTATGGGACATTTATTAAACTTATCAGAAAGCAAATTTTAACAACATTCAGAGGAGGAGAAAAAATGAGAATCTATGAAGGAAATTTAGCAGCAGAAAATATAAGGGTAGGAATTGTTACCGCACGGTTTAATGAGTTTATAACATCTAAATTATTGTCGGGTGCCATTGACTGCCTGAAACGTGAAAATGTAAAAGAGGATCAAATTGAAGTCGCATGGGTTCCGGGGGCATTTGAAATACCTCTGATTGCCTCTAAAATGGCGCATAGCAAAAAGTATGACGCTGTTATATGCCTGGGCGCAGTGATTCGCGGAAGTACCAGCCATTATGACTATGTGTGCAGCGAAGTCTCAAAGGGAGTAGCTCAGGCAGGTATTTCAAGCGGTATTCCGGTAATGTTTGGCGTATTAACAACAGACAATATAGAACAGGCAATCGAAAGGGCCGGAAGCAAAGCCGGAAATAAAGGATTTGAATGTGCCCAGGGAGCCATTGAAATGGTTAACTTAGTACGTTCTCTTGAAAGAAATTAAAAGATATTGTAAACCTCCTTTGGAACAGGAAAACGGGATATATTTTTTCGTGAACATGTGTTAGAATTACAATACTAGAGTTGCATCCGGGGCTGTCACTATCATTACTGGTCGGCTGCAGCACCAGAACGTGTTTGAAACTGCGTTCTGTCACATGTGCGTTCCATTTATATGGGAGATTTATCCCCAATGAAGAACGCATAGCGGGCTATGTAACCTGGTAATCTCTAAATACATCAGGAGGAGTGTGAAATGTATTATTTTACAAATGTGCAATCGCCATTGGGTATGCTGACTATTGCCTGTGATGGAGAAAATATTACAGGACTATGGATCGAAGGGCAAAAATATTATTTGGGTTCCGTTTCAAAGGAAATGATAAAGAAAGATGATCTCCCGGTATTTCAAAATGTAAGAGACTGGTTAGACGCATATTTTGCCGGAGAGAGGCCGGAGATTTCCAAGCTGCCTTTGCGCCCGGCGGGGGGGAAGTTCAGACAGGATGTCTGGGAAATCTTATGTGAAATTCCATACGGGGAAGTGGTTACTTACGGCTCCATTGCCGGTAAAGTGGCAGAGAAAATGGGCAGAGACAGGATGTCTAGCCAGGCAGTGGGCGGTGCTGTGGGTCACAACCCAATTTCTATCATCATCCCCTGTCATCGGGTGGTTGGAACAAAGGGCAGCCTGACCGGTTATGCAGGCGGTATCCCGTTAAAAATAAAACTGCTGGAACATGAAGGCGTGGATATGTCCCATCTTTTTATACCGAAAAAAGGAACCGCACTTTAATGAGGCGTTGGTAAATAGAGAAGCAAGAGAGTATATGAACTGTCATATGCTCTTTTTGTTTGGAAAAAATTCCCCTTGACACCTTCACTACTAAGTGTTACGATATAGAAGTACTAAGTATTACTGCATACAAGTCATACCAAGTAGGAAGGAGCGTACCAATTGGAAAATTTAACAGAAATACTAAAGGGTGTACTGGAAGGTTGTGTGCTGGAAATTATCAGCCGCAGGGAAACTTATGGCTACGAAATTACCAGGCACCTGAATGCACTGGGCTTTACAGATGTAGTGGAAGGTACGGTGTATACCATATTAATACGGCTGGAAAAAAACAAATTAGTTGAAATAACAAAAAAACCATCTGACATGGGACCACCAAGAAAGTTCTTCACCCTAAACGACAACGGGAGGGAAGAGCTGCGAAAGTTTTGGAATAAATGGGACTTTGTTTCTTCGAAACTCAATCAATTAAGAGAGGAGCAGTGAATATGAAAAAATCTTTTATGGAGCTGATCATAGGCGATCTCAACGAGAAGCGTGTCTGGAGGCAATTTACCAAACGCGTAAACGCCCTGCCGAAGGACTATCGATATACATTCAAAAAAATCCTGCATTATTTTTACAACTTTGGCTATCATCTGGAGATGCTCACGGATCTGTTGGAGTTGTTCGAAGTAAGTGCAGCCGAGGGGAAACTCATTCGCGATGTGGTTGGCAATGACGTGGCATCCTTCTGTGATGAGCTGATCCACGCTAATGCCCAAGACACCGTCAGCCCGCGGGAACGTTTAAATCAGGAGATCCTGGAACACTTTCACAGGGGGGTAAAAGAAGTATGAATATCATCAAAAAAATAATTGGGGACAAAAAAGAGTACCGTGACCAGATGGCAAGGGTTGATGCATTGCCGGAAGACTATCGTTTTGTATATTATAAGATTCAGAACTATATGTGGAGTTTTTCAAGCGGAAGCGGCTTTGATATGTTAAAAACACAGTATGACCTGATTGATCTGTTTGAGGATGGAGCGGCTCATGACAGACACGTTCTGGAAGTAACCGGCGAGGATGTGGCATCTTTTTGTGATGAACTGATGCAGGGAAACAAACTTTGGACAGACCATTTCCGTAAACGCCTGAACCGTAACGTTAATAAAAGGTAAATCCATAAGCAAAACAGAAATCATATCAGGAGGCGGCACCATGGAAAAATCGCAAAGCCGGCATTGGCTTTTCTGTCCGGTCTGTCAGAATAAAACACGGACCATGCTGCGGGAGGATACCACCCTGCAGAATTTTCCTCTCTACTGTCCCAAATGCAGGCAGGAAACAATCATCAATGTTCAAAATAATAAAATAACCGTAATCAAAGAGCCAGACGCTGTGACGCAGAGCCGATAACCTTGAGAAATATCTCATGGGTTATCGGCTTTTTTTACACTGTTTTCTTATCAAAAGGAGGAACATCAATGAAAACAAATATTATTGAAGTAGAGAATCTGAAAAAAAGCTTTGGGACACTGGAGGTTCTAAAAGGTGTGGACTTTACCGTGGAACAGGGATCGGTTTTTGCTCTCTTAGGATCTAACGGTGCTGGGAAGACCACCGTTGTTAAAATTCTCGCAACCCTGCTCCGTGCGGACAGCGGAAGCGCCACAATCTGCGGATTTGACGTAAAAAAGAAGAGCCAACAGGTAAAAGAATGTATCAGCCTGACCGGTCAGTTTGCTGCTGTTGACGAAGTCCTTACCGGAAGAGAAAACCTTATTTTAATCGCCAGACTCCGCCATCTCAGAAATCCTGATAAAACCGCGGATAATCTGCTATTGCATTTTGAATTGACTGAGGCGGGCAGCCGGCGTGTCAGCACTTACTCTGGCGGAATGCGCCGCCGGTTAGACATTTCCATGAGTCTCATCGGAGACCCCCGGATCGTATTTCTCGATGAACCTACGACAGGTCTTGACCCCGAAGCCAGGCTCAGCGTGTGGAAAGAGATTAAACAGCTTTCAGAAAAAGGCAAAACAGTATTCCTGACCACCCAGTATCTGGAAGAAGCAGAGCAGTTAGCCGATCACATAGCCATTCTCCATGAGGGGAAAATTATCGCAAACGGAACGCTTGCCCAGCTGAAGAAGCGTTTGCCCTCTGCGAAAGTGGAATATGTAGAAAAGCAGCCCACGCTGGAAGAAATATTTCTGGCTATCATAGGTAAAAAGGAGGAGAATTAAATGAAAACCACCAAAAAGCATTTTTTTACAGATATCAGGATTATGCTTGGACGCTCCATGAAGCATATTTTAAGAAGTATAGACACCATTATCACCGTTTGCCTCACCCCTATTGCAATGATGTTGTTGTTCGTATATGTCTTTGGGGGTGCAATGGGCAGCGGCATGAGTACGGAAGAATATGTAACTTATTCCCTGCCCGGTATTCTGCTCATAGCAATTGCCAGTGCATCTGCCTACACGGCTCTGCGCATATTTGAGGATATCAGAACCGGTTTTTTCGACCGGCTGAACTCTATGCCTATTGCTACATCTTCAGCATTGTGGGCACATGTTCTGACATCTCTTATATCCAATGCCCTGTCACTGGCCATCATTCTTGCTGTGGCATTTCTCATGGGGTTCCGTTCTCCGGCAGGCATCGTAAACTGGCTGGGTGCAGCGGGCATTCTTACATTTTTTACCTTGGCGCTGACCTGGGTTGCCGTCATTGCGGGGCTCAAAGCCAGAACAGCGGACGGTGCGGGGGCTTTTGCATATCCCCTTATCTTTCTTCCGTTTATCAGCTCTGCTTTTCTGTCAACAGAAACCATGCCCGCCGCAGTACGTTCTTTTGCCCAGAATCAGCCGGTTACCGCTATTGTAGACAGCATCCGTGCCCTGTTGGCGAACCAGCCGGTTGGCGGTGAAATCTGGACCGCCCTGGCATGGTGCACAGGCATTCTTCTAATCGCTTATATCCTGGCTATGCGGGCATATAAGAACAGGCGGGCCTGAGCAAAACTGGAGCCATTGATCACAAACAGGCACAGGATGATCTGATTTTCGGATAAGAAGCGGTTAATCCTTTGCATATTTGCATATAAGAAAAGATGAATTCACAGTATGATTCCTACCAGGATAGCGGTATAATAGAAACAACGTTGTTACCTTTATTATAATGGGGAGGAATACCAGTGGAAAGAAGCAATGATTATTTCAATAGATTGTCATTATTAACCGGAACAGGATTTTTCATCTCGAAAAATGATATGGTGGAAGCGTGTGGGAAAAACAGTGGTATGAATCCAATTGCTTTTAGTGAGAATTTACGGGGAAAATTATTAAATATGGCAGATGCCGGAAATGCTCCTGTTCTGTATCAGGATGGGTATCAGATCCTATGGGGATGCGTAAAGCAAAAGGAGCGGTACATTTTAATCGGACCTATGAGTATCAAAAACCTGACCCGGCTGGAATTGCATCATTACTACCGGGATTATGGCATACATACAGGAACAGAAAAAACGCTCCCGGTCTTTACCCTGTCACAGGCACTGGCAGCGGTGCAGATGGCTTCCGTAGAATCCCCGGTTATTACCTGTTCACAGGAAACATTAATTCGGGAGAATCATTTGGCGCAGGGATTGCAGGATGGTGTGGAAGAAGAGATCCTTCGGTTTCAGATAGAAGAAGATACCGCCGGTATTTATCATCATACTTATCAGGAAGAACGGCATTTATTAGCGTGTGTCCGGGAGGGACGGGCAGAGGATGCACTAAAATACAATATGGTAATTGACGAAGGAACGGGACGACTGTCAAAAAGGGAAGTGAATCATTGGAAAAAAGTGGTGATCGTAGCCATTACGCTGTGTACCAGAGCGGCAATTGAGGGCGGTGTTTCACCGGCGGCTGCCTATCAGCTGAGTGACTTTTATATACAGAAATGTGATGAATATGACAACGTTCCGGCACTGGTGGAATGTAGAAATCATGCGGTAAAACAACTGACAGAGCAGGTAAAGAAAAGAAATGAAGGCCGGGGCAGCTCTAATTATGTGGATCAGTGCAAAGACTATATAAGCAAGCATTATAAGGAAAAAATATATCTGAATGATCTGGCAGATGCCCTGGGTCTCAGCAGTACTTATCTGTCACGGCTTTTTTCGAAAGAAACAGGAATGAGGCTTCAGGATTATATCAACTGGTTTAAAGTTGAACGGGCAGCAAATTTACTTGCCTATTCGGAAGAATCAATCGCACATATTGGAGAATATGTGAATTTCCCAACTCAGAGTTATTTTGGAAAGATCTTCAAAGAATACAAACACATGACACCGAAAGAATACAGAAACTATTATAAATCAACAGAATTTGCTTCCGAAAACCTCCGCATAACTTCCGGTAATGTTTCAGAAAAAGAGCCTCGGAAAAAGAGAAATGATAGCAAAATAAGGACAAAAACAGCAAAATATTGATATGCACATATGGGACAGTCTGATATGATAGGTACATCAGTAAGAACCGGCCGGTTCCTGACAGATCAGTGAGAAAAGAGGAAGGCGGATATGGGCAAAGAACTTGGTGTAGATAAAAACGGACTACAAAAAGTAATGACGAAACAGGCTTACATAGGAGATGCGGTAGGGCAGGTAGCATTAAATTCCATCTCTATATTAGTGGGACAATTAACATTTTTCTATACGAATAAAATCGGGATGGCGGCAGCAACAGCCGGGACGGTGCTTCTTGTGGCAAAAATTATTGATGCGTTTACCGACCTGGTTATGGGAAAAATTGTTGACAATACCAATACCAGGCATGGAAAGGCACGTCCATGGCTCTTATGGATGATTTTACCCGTTATGATTGCAATTGTGGCATTGTTTACCGTGCCAAAAGCAAATAACGGGGTAATGGCTGGTTATGGAATTTTGACCAATATTTTTGCATCAGCAGTATGTTATACAGCGGTTGCTGTTCCCTATTATACGATGATTGCTTATAAGACAAAAAGTAATGAAGAAAAAGGAAAAATCGGTACTTTCCGATCTGCTGTGGGATATGCAATCGGCATCATGATCGGTATTGGTCTGATTCCGGTTACCAATATGATGGGCGGAGACCAGGCTGCCTGGGTTAAGGTATCTGTGTTCTTTGCGCTGATTTCCGGTCTGGGGCTGTTCATAGCATTTAAGTCCTCCAAAGAGCGGTATGTAGAAACGGGTGAAGCACAGGAAAAAGAAAGCAGGATTGGCATTTTAACAGGTCTGAACATGCTGTTGAAAAATAAGTACTGGGTAAAAATTACAGTTACCGGTGTATGCATGAATGTTATGTATGCCATGGTCATGGCAGCTCCGGTGTACTATGCACTCTATGTGATGGGAAACGATAACTACATCAGTTTGATTAACACGGTTAACATCATTCCCTCTGTCATTGGATTTCTGACAGTCGGAACGCTGATTAAGAAATTTGGTTTGACTAAAACTGCAAAAATAGCAAGTGTAATCGGAATTATCGGTTGTATTGTAAGGTGTATTTTCCCATCAAATATGGCAGTTACATTGATATTTGGATCTGTGGTTATGTATGCCACCATTCCGCTGATCTCCTGTCTGCCGGCTATGGTGTTAAATACGGCTGAATATAATATGCATAAATATGGAGTCCGTATTACCGGAATGACAAACAGTTCCAACAGTTTTGTGGGCAAGGTGGGAAGCGGTATCGGTTCGGCAGCAATTGGCTGGGTACTGGCAATCGGTGGATTCAGTGCAGCAGAGATAACCCAGCCGGTCAGTGCAGTTTATGCGATTTATGCATTGAATATTTATATTCCCTTTGCTATGTTTATCATTATGCTGCTGATCCTCAGGAAATATGACCTGGATGACCACTACGAAGAACTTGTGGCTCAAAACGAGAAAAATCAGTAGATATGGGATAGCAGTATTCCTGCTTGTTACCGCTAAATGGAGGAAAATGAATGAAAATCACCAATATAAAAATAAACGGAATCATAAATCCGGTGGGATTTGCTTATGATTCTATCCGGTGTTCCTGGCTGGTGCGGGAAACCAGGGCTAAAAAATCAATTTATTCTAAAATTGAGGTTAGTAATGTGTCAGACGGTCGTGAGGAATGGGTAAAGCCTCTCTTTACCTTTTTTGGATTCCGGTATGTCCGTGTTACCGGCTGGCCCGGTGATCTGGCGGCGGAAGATTTTATTGGGAAGGCAATTTATTCTGATATGCAGATTACGGGAAATATTGAAACGGGCCATAGTAAAGTAAACCGCCTGTTTAGCAATGCTTTCTGGGGACAGAAATCCAATTCCATTGACTTCCCCACTGATTGTCCCCAGCGGGATGAACGTCTGGGGTGGACCGGCGATGCACAGGTTTTTTCAGGAACCGCAAGCTATAATATGGATACGGCTGCTTTCTATCATAAATTTCTTCATGATTTGCGGACAGAGCAGAAAAAACTGGATGGTATTCTGCCGGGTGTTATTCCTGTATTTGATCCGAAGTCTGCGATTTTTAGCAGTATCTGGGGAGATATCGCAACCTTTCTGCCCATGGTTTTGTATGAACATTATGGGGATATCGAAGCATTAAAATCCTATTTCCCCATGATGACGGACTGGGTAAATAAAATCACCAGGGAAGATCAGAAGCGGGGGCAAAAGTATCTGTTTGACTTTGGCAATCAGCTTGGTGACTGGCTTGCCCTGGATGGACGCACAGCCCAAAGTATGAAAGGTGGTACGGATGATTATTACATCGCTTCCTGTTATTATGCAGAATCCGTAAAGAAGACGGCAGACGCAGCAGAAGCCCTGGGAATGGTTGAAACGGAAATATATTACCGGGATTTATATAAAAACATCTATGAGGCAATTTTAAAAGAATATTTCACCGCCTCCGGAAGACTGTCCATTGACACGCAAACCGGGTATATTGTGTCCCTGTACTTTGGAATTTACAGAGAAAAGGGAAAAATAGTGGAAGGGCTTAGGAACCGTTTGTATAAAGACTGCTATCAACTGAAAGGCGGATTTGTAGGGGCACCTGTTATGTGCAGGGTGATGGCTGAAAACGGTATGGTGGAAGAAGCTTTTTATTTTCTGCTGCAGGAGGGGTATCCGGGCCGTGGCGGCGGGATCTATATCGGGCTTTTCTGTAAAAGTGAGGATGGAGAATGGGAATCCTTTTCTGACCTGACCGTGAACCTGCCCGGTTACTCTTTGGAACCAGAGGAGGCCTTCATAGATGATTTATGCGCGAAAGAGAATCTGGCGTTTATCGAACGCCATAAGTTGGGAAAGGTACTGCCGGAAACGGGACATTCGGGCATGTGTGAGTATGCGCTAGTTTCCTTTGATTTGGAGCGTCTTGCAGAATTTGACTGGGAAGGGATTGCGGAATACAGACGTTCGTGGGGGCTTGAGGAAGAAAAAGAGGCCACTGAGAAGGAAACAGGGCGCTATAAATCGCAAGAAACCGTGAAAAAGCAAAATGGCGGCAGAAGTCGGTAAGAAAAGATACTTATTTTATCAGGAAGGAGGATGCCGGGATTTTAGGGGAAACGTTCGGGAACAGAATCAGGCAGTCTTACAATTTAAGTCATGTCGAAAAAACGAACAAGACCCCACAGAAAATAAAATTGGGTTATCCCGGTCACAAAAATGGAGATAGAGTTAAGCGAAGATTTGAGGCATTACAAGGAGTCAGTGGCACTGGGGCTTACGGCGAAACAACTGATATTTTCCGTACTGGCATTAGGCGTTGGAACAGCGATTGTACTGTTGTTATACACAAAAATAGGTATGACCTTGAGCTGCTATTTAGCTACACCATTTGTGGTACCATTGGCACTGACAGGTTTTTATAATTATCATGGACTGACTTTTTGGCAATTTGCGAAAAAGATGGTCCATTTTTCTTTTTTTAACCGCCCTCTGCTCTATGGTTCAACAGAATCCATAGAGGAGCTGAGGGCAATATATCAGAACATGAAAAAAGAAGAGGAACAGAGGAAGAAAGATGAGAAAAAAGAATTGAAAAAACAGGTGAAGGGAGGAGATGTGAATATGGTCAAGAAAAAAGCAATCCGTATGGTCGCAATTGCCTTAGGGCTTATTATGGCCGGCGGTGCGGCAGCTTTCTGGTATAGATACTCCAGATAAGCAATTGAAATGAATTAGGCAGGAAAACTACCAACTCTCCGGACCAGGGAGAGGAGACAAGGAACAGACATTTAGTGACGGCAGATGGCGGTTGCTGAGTGTTTTCCTAGGGGTCTCCATCTGCCTGAGAGGAGGATATGAATGGCAATTTTCACAGACAAATTTGAACAGTTAAAAAAGACAGAGAAAACAGTAAAGGCACCGAAGTATGTACAACAGGTCATGGGCATCCAGAGGCTTGCTGGAAATGGCATCTTTGAGGTCATTAAGGGGCGGTATTCTAAAACCTACCGCTTTTCAGACATTAATTATGTGACGTCCAGCACAGATGACCAGATACGGATTTTAAAGCAGTATTGCAAAGCAGTCAATGCAATAGATGTTTACTTTAAAATCACAATCCATAATAAAAACAAGAATATGCTGGATTTCCGGCAAAACATTTTATTTCAACATAAATCAGACAGTTACGATTGGTTACGAGATGCTTACAATAAAATAACAGAACACCGGATTGTAGAAGGAAAGCAGGGGATAGAGCAGGAAAAATACCTGACAGTATGTGTAGACCGGAGGGACTTTGAATCGGCAAAAGCATGGTTCGCCACGTTTGAAGCAACATTAAAACAGAATTTTGGTGAGTTTGGCTCTGTGGTCGAACCGCTGGATGTGAAAGAAAGGCTCCGTATTCTTTTTAATTTTTACCGGATTGGGGATGAAGAGTTATTTGATTTTGACTTCAAACAGGCGCTGAAAAAAGGAGGGGACCCGAAAAACAGTATCGCACCTGGGTATATGAAATTTTATCCGGGATATTTTGAAACGGAACGAAAGAAATGCAGGGCACTTTTTATTAAACGGTATCCTGCGTCGCTTGACGATACATTCTTGAATGACATCACGAATCTTCCTGTCCATAGCATTACAACGATAGATGTGATTCCCGTTCCGAAGGAGCTAGCGACCAGGGTTTTGCAGAAAAAATATCTTGGAATTGAGAACGATATCCTGAAACAACAGCGCGTTAGAAATAAGAATAACGATTTTTCTTCCGACATTTCCTATACTAAAAAAGTACAGAAAGAAAAAATCGAGGGGTTGATGGATGATGTCCGGGAAAATGACCAGAATCTTTTCTATGTATCATTGAACATGATAATCATGTCAGATACAAAGGAAGAATTGGACAGCATTACGGAAACTATCAAAAATATAGGCAATGGGCAGATGTGTCAAATTGAGACACATTATTATCAGCAGATGGAGGCAATGAATACAATACTGCCGGTTGGCAACAGACAGGTATCTACATACCGGACTATGCTTACCAGAGATATTGCCGCTTTACTGCCATTTAATGTACAAGAGCTGAATGACGGGCAGGGTGTTTGTTATGGGATCAATCAAGTTTCCCATAATCTTTGCATTGCTGACCGAAAAAATCTGGCAAACGGCAACGGTATGGTATTCGGTATCCCCGGTTCGGGCAAATCCTATTTCAGCAAGTCCGAAATGGTACAGGTATTTTTAAATACCGATGACGATATTATAATTGTCGATCCTACATTGGAGTATTTTGATATTGCCGAAGCCCTTGGAAATCAGGCTGCCATCGTCAATCTATCCAGTTACACGAAAAATTACATCAATCCACTGGAAATGGATGTCTGGACACTGGACCTTAATGATTCTGAAGGAAAGATCAGGGATAAAGGAGAGTTTATGCTGGGCTTGTGCGAACAGTGTTATGGTGACAGTCTTAACAGCAGGCACAAATCCATCATTGACCGGTGTGTGCGCAAACTTTATCTGGATATCGTTAAAAATAAAGAAAAACACGTACCTACGATGTCGGAGTTTTATAATCTGCTTTTAGAACAGCCGGAGATTGAGGCGCAGGATATAGCCTTGTCTTTGGAATTATTTGTGAATGGTTCCCTTAATATTTTTAACAACCATACGAACGTAGATGTACAAGCCAGATTTGTTGTATTTGGCACCAGAGATTTGGGTAAAGAGCTTGGAGCTATCTCAACGCTTGTCATGTTGGAAAATATCAGCGCCCGGATTGCAGAAAATGCTAAGATTGGCCGGGCAACATGGCTTTACATTGATGAATTTCATACAGTTTTGGACCGGGAGTACAGCGCAAAATATCTATACACACTCTGGAAAAAAGTAAGAAAGCTTGGCGGGCTATGTACTGGAATCACGCAGAATATCGTAGATATGTTGCAAAATTATACGGCAGTTACCATGCTGGCAAATAGTGAGTTTATCGCACTTTTGAAACAGGCAAATGTGGACAGCCAGGAACTTTCCCGTGTGGCTGGCATTCCAGAAGCACAGCTTCGGTATGTGGATAATTCCCCTTCAGGTACCGGCGTGATCAAATATGGCAACATCTGTGTACCGTTTGACAACCGGATGGAGAAAGAGACAAATCCGTTATATGCCCTGTTCAATACAAATTTGCATGAAAAAATAAAACAAAAAAAAGCAGATGACATGTAAATAACCAGATAAATAGAAATTCTGAGATAGAGAGAGGTGTATTACTATGGAGACAACATTAAATGTAGCGCTCGGAGAACAAGAGCATCTGCGTGACTTTTTTTTACAGATGAAAGAGCAGGGGCGTGGGGAACAGGCAGAAGATATCGAACAGCTTTTAGCGCAATTAAAAGGGATGAAGTCAGAATTTGAAGATGCTTTGGATGAAATCCGGTATTTGAAGGAGCAGATCAGTACGATACAGGACCAGACGGTAAAAGCAAAACTTCGTAAGATGCAGGAAGAGGTGCAGACTGTGATGAAACAGGCACAAAATAGGGCTTCATCCGTAAAAAGAACAGTGGAGAGTAACATCCACAATGCAATAGCGGCTGGTAAAAGAAAAGGAGAATTGGTATTAGATAAGACTTTTGACATAATTCCTATTTATCAGGGATTGGGGGTAGTGGAGTCCTTCCTGCAACATTCTGCGATTGCTTTGGAGCAGAAGAGTGGGAAAGTGAATGCTCTGGCAGATGAAGTACATGCTGTAAAAAGCCATATCAAGAATGCAGGGATGGTGGTTGCGGGCAAAATGGCCACAGAAATCGGGGAACGAGACCATGATAAGGGGGTATTGTCCAAAATCGAAAAGAGTGTGGAGTATTGCCGGAAACTGGTTGCCAGTTTATCTTTAAAGACCATTATGGCAAAAGCACACATAGAGCATTTCCGAGAACTATCCGGCAAACGTTCAGATGAAGTTCCTACTGTTTTGGAAATTGCAAAAAATATGAGGGAGAAGGCAGCACTCTCAGCCGCCCTTCCCCTGAAAGCAAATGAGGCAAGGTGACAGTAATGGAGACAGAGATTACTTTGACAATAAATCAGCTCATGGAAATCATCAAAGTGATGCCGGATGGTATTATACTTGAGCTATCATGGGAGGATGTAAGTGAAGAACCTAAATGAATTAAAGGTAGTGAGTATCCGTCTTGTAGAGGAGCCGCCGCTATACAGCAGAAAAACCATAAAGAACGTATCGGATGTATTGGATGTAGTGGGGGAAGAACTGCGTAAATATGACCGTGAGCTTTTTTGTATCTTGAATCTGCGGACACAGAATCAGGTGATAAATTTGAATATCGTGAGTATGGGGACATTGAGCAGTTCCCTAGTACATCCGAGAGAAGTCTTTAAATCTGCAATTTTGTCCAATGCGGCAGGTATCATGCTCATCCACAATCATCCTTCCGGAAACTGCCTGCCTAGCAAAGTGGATATGGAGATTACAAAAAAATTGGAAGATGCAGGTGCTTTTCTTGATATACCTGTTGTGGACCATATCATTATAGCAGAAGATGAGGAGGTTTACAGTTTTTATGAGAATAATATGCTGACTCGAAATCAGAAAGGAATGTGTGTGGCAGATAATCCGCAGATATACGGAAAATCCAGATAATAAATGGATGATTTATAAACATCAGCGAAACGGCGTTGACGCTCTTATTTAAAATAGGTATAATAAATAATTAAAAGGGGACGTCTTGAGAGAAGTAGGTAGTCATTGAGTATAAAAGCATTACCACTAAGTTAATACACGGACAGATTATTTATACTATGGGGCACTATATACCGGTAGATTTTTGAAAAGAAGGTGTGATAAAGTATGGAAAATGTATTAAATGATGAGTTGCTATGTTTTTTGAATGAAGAGAACAAAAATGAAAATGATTTACAACGTTTTTTGGAGGAACATTCATATTATCTTGTTCCAGAGCAGTTTGGACATGGTGTAATGCATAATGCATTAATTTCTAAATTTCCGTTAGATACAAAGTATAAAACGGACTATGTATATCTTTGCAAAGATACCGTTCATTGGACATTATATTTAGTTGAATTAGAGGATGCAAAAAAGCCTTTGCTTCGGTCTGATGGTAAAATGACAAGTGAACTTACTCAAGCTATAGGACAGATTCAAGATTGGAAATATTATATTGACTCAGGGGAAGGAAAACAATTTATCCAGTATGCTTTAAAGCGTTTTTTGCACTTCAACCCTATTATGGGCTATAATCCAATAGATTTCAAATATATATTGGTCATAGGTCGTTCAAATCAGTCTATGCA
The DNA here is from genome assembly GCA_018365455.1 of Clostridiales bacterium. Taxonomy (GTDB): domain Bacteria; phylum Bacillota; class Clostridia; order Lachnospirales; family Lachnospiraceae; genus Robinsoniella. The sequence goes on along the minus strand of JAGZJZ010000019.1, from coordinate 93,408 downwards.
AGAATATGAGAAAAAAATAAGGTATACAAACTCAACTGGTGATATGACTTTACTCACTTACGATAGCCTTGTTAATAACTTTAGATGTAATAATCAATGGCCAAAAGAGCACATTATTTTAACAATGCGTGGTGGAGATAAATATAAGGTAAAATATGTCCCTGATAATTTAGATACAAGCATTTTTGCCTTTTTGGGTCCAAACGAACTAGAATTAGATCCTGGAAATCGAAATAAGTTAATTAATTGTGGATATGATATAGAAGAATGGGAAAAAGGAAATCTTCTTGTCCATAATAATAGAGAAACAGAGGATAAATTTCAAAAGGAGTTTTTCAATTTGTAGAATATTTTAATAACTAAGTGATAAGACATCAGATAATTTTTTAAAATCTGAAGGCTTATATTTTACACTATAGTCTGAGCATTACCGCTAAATGGTAGTGCTTTTTTTGTGCAAAAATGGAGAGGAGACAAATTTGTGGAAAACAATAAAATGGGCAAGGATGCCGCCGATGGTATCCGGATTACTTTTTATGTAGCGGAATGTATGGAATTTCCGCGTTATGGTGAGTGCCGGGAAGATATTTTATCTGCAGAAGAAGCAGTGAAATTTTATGAGGCAATCCCATCAGAGCATCTTAATGCGGTCAAAGGAATTGGAGTCCATGTATATGACCAAAAGCAGTCGGAATTTTTACAAGAATTTCAGTTGGTCCACATGGGGAAGATGGATGTGGATATGCTGCAAGTAATGTATGGATTTGATGACTATCCTCAAATTCTACGAGCTGCAAGGGAGTTGATATCTGCAATGCCGGAACTGGAAGTGATTGATACTGGGAAATTGTTGGATGAAAAAGAGGATTTCCATAAGAGTGCAGACGTGATGGAAATAGCGGAAAGGATTAATCAGTTTCAAAAGAAGATTGATCCCGATGGGTATGAATCTTTTTATCCGGATGAGGAAAAACACAAAAGAAAAATTGCAATGCAGCTTCTGGTTGATAAGGGTAAGGAAGGTTTTCAAAAATGGCTTGAATTTGGGCGGTTTATCGAATCACCAGAACTGTCCGCAGAAACACAGAAGCTATTGCTGACCTTAAAAGATTCAGATATAGAAGTACCTTATAATATGGAGCCTTTTGTATATGTGGATTCCAGTGAAGATATGGGATTGGAAGAAGGAGAGGTTTTAACACTGCAGGAGGCGGTACCGCTATTTGGACGTTTGGATTATGAGCAGTGCCTATCCCGGAAAAACAAAGAAACTTTAGGGTATAACAAAACCTGGTTCCGCATTCTTTATCTGCATGAAGGGGAGCTTTGTTCTTACAATGGCCGTCAGGATTTTGGGGATGGCGATGGGGATTTGTTCCAGCACATAGAGGCACAGCAACAGTTTTATTTAAGTGATGAAGGTATGGAATATTTGAAATCATTGCCGGAACAGGAGGCGTCATCTGTTAAGGATGACTGCCTATATGTGCTAAATGAATTGATACCATCATGGAAGTATTTCTGCAATCTGGAAAATATCGAGAAAGCACTTCTCAATGAACGGCAGTTAGACGAAACCTGTCCTTTGGAATCCCAGCAGCATAAGGCACGCAAACAATATCAGAAGGATATGCTGGATTTTGTGAACGAAAGCCGCAGGGCACTGAATTATGGTGGGGCATTGCCCCAAATGCCAGATATCCGGGAATATGAAAAGAACTGCAGTAAAGAGGAATACCGAGAGCAAGTTATGAAAGAGCTCAGTAAAGAGGCAAAAGATAATGACTTGGATGTGGATGAATATATCCAGACCATATTAGAAAATAAAAAAATAACACGTTAGATCAATAGAGAAGGGAGGTGGAGTTCTGGCCAGGTAAAAGATATCTTCACTCCTTTTTTGTGGATTTAGAAGAAAAATCAATAGAGAGAATCAAAACGGCAAGTGATATGTCGTTGCGGTACTATGGGCAGCCATTGATCGTAACAGACAGTGGGGGGAAGGATAGTGCTGTATGCAGAGAATTAGTGCGGCGGGCCGGAGTACCCTATGAACTTATGCATAACTTAACTACAGCAGATGCTCCCCAGACAATATACTACATAAGAGAACGTTTCCGTGAGGCAGAAGCCGCCGGGATCCGATGTACAATAAATATGCCGTATTATAAAGGCAGGAGAATCAGTATGTGGAGCCTGATCCCCATGAAACAGATCCCGCCTACCCGTATTGCACGCTATTGCTGTGAAGTGCTCAAAGAGGGAGGCGGTGCGAACCGGTTTATCACTACCGGGGTGAGATGGGCAGAGAGCAGGAAAAGGAAGGCAAACCGAGGAATCTTTGAGAATTTTGTTGCAAATAAGGATAAGAAGAAAATAATCCTGAATAATGACAATGATGACAGACGTATGCTGTTTGAATCCTGTCAAATGAAAGGAAAGCATCTCTGTAATCCTATTGTGGATTGGGAAGACAGAGATATCTGGGAATATATCCATGCAGAGAGAATCCCAATGAATCCATTATACCATATGGGATTTTTCCGTGTAGGATGCATTGGCTGTCCGATGGCAGGAAAAAAGCGTTACTTTGAATTTGCTATGTTTCCTACTTATGAGCGGGCATATAAACGGGCATTCGCAAATATGTTGCTTGTCAGAAAACAGGCCGGTAAAGATGATGCAGCCGGGGGATGGATAGATGCAGATGCCGTGTTTCGATGGTGGATGGAAGACACCACCTTGGCAGGGCAATATGAGCTGTCTTTTGATGACGATTCCAATGTATATTATAATTATTAGCGGATGTTCTATGGAAGGAGATGAAAACATCAAAGAGAAATATAAAATTAGTTTTGGACTGCAATATGACGCATGGGAGATGGTGATCCAGATTCCTGACTGGATAGAATATGCGTCAGAGGAAGAAGCACACAAAATGAGTGAGGACACAACGGTATTTGCGTTATTGACTGCAAATGCCATTTTTTTATTTTGTGAGGGAAGTGTGCAGAGGATACTTCCGGGTGAACGGGAAATATATCAATTTTCTGTTTTGGAAGAGGATGTTTATAACCGTCTTGGCCATCCATTAGCGCCAGATGATATTGATGAGCTTGTAGAAAAGGGAAATTTAGAAAGTGTGATCTTTAGTGACCGGTATATGGTAACGGAAGATGACTATGTAGAATTTAACGGAGATGCGTCAGAGGCGTTCAAGGAACTTAAAAAAAGATTAAAACCATTACACCATATGCCGGAGACAAAAGGGGTTCCTGAAAGTACGGGTATTCAAGGCTATCTGTTTGAGAGCATTTGGTACAAGGTAGAGCGTGTGTATTAAATGGCAGGAGGACAGGTATGGAACTTAAAATTTTAGAGGAGAAGGAACCGGAATTAAAGTTCAAAAAGGATTTAGAGGTTTCCATACATAAGAGAAACTTTACAGTATCTCCCAAAATATCAAAGCTCACCTTTCATTCAAAACCCGATGCCGACATACTGGGCAAGCGGAAAAGTGCTGTAAGTTCAAAAGGCAAAAGTTTGAAAGCGGATAGATTGGCAGGGCATGGATTTTATAGAAGTGAACGGTACCGGAAGGACAGTGCCACTAAAGGCAAAACATCAGATAATATAAAAATGGCAGCAAAATCTGATGATCCTATTGTTGATACGTCAGAGGAGATGTTAAGAGATGCCATTATTTTAAAAAATGAGGCTGCAAAGAAGAAATTCAAGCGGAGCAGAGAATTAAAATCGGTATCAGAACCAGCCAAATCTTATCAAAAAGGGTCAAATCTTGCCGCCAAGGGAGTAAAAAGCGGCGGTACTGCAATCATTACACAGATAGAGGGCGGTGAAGAAACGAATGAGGCACTTCATTTAATGGGAGTTGCTTCGAGAACAGTGGGAAAAATGGCGGATAAGAGGAAACATCAAAGGACACAGAAGAAACTCAGGATTAAAAAGGCTGATGGGAAGATCAAAAAGCGACAGTCTAAAAAGGAGATGCAGCAAAGTAAGAAAAAAATCTCAGAGAAGCAAAAAAATCAAGCTATCAGGCAGAGGAAAATGCAGTATGTTATGAATAAATTAACTGGTTCCGGGGAACAGGACAGCTTGATACAGACAGTAAAAGATATTGCAAGAATGAAATTCTCCTTTGTAATGCTGAAGGTAGTGGAAGTTATGGCGGCGCTGTTAGCGCCGCTTTTTTCACTTTTTCTTTCTGCTGTAATTCCTGCAGTAATAATAGCACTACTTTTTTATGCTTCTCCTGTAGCCGCATTTATGCCGGCTCCTTCAGACAATCCTACGGTGCGGGAAATATTGAGTAGTTATTATATGGAGTTCAATGCAAAACTGGCGGAAGATGGAAGTGGGGAATCCATTGAGTATCTGCATAACGACAATGGAAATTATGTGAGTAATTACATGGATACTTTAATGGTGTATATGGTCCAATACGGAACCGGTGATCTGGGTGTAGATATGGAGGATAAACATAAAAAATACCTGAAAGAGATCTTCGATGAGATGAACAGTTTTGAAAATACAGTCATCACGACCACGATCAAAGCAGGACAATCATTGGGAAATGTAGTGACGAGCGGTTACTGCCAGTGTAGTATTTGTTGTGGCGTCTGGGCCGGTGGCCCTACAGCCAGTGGTGTCATGCCTACAGCAGAACACACATTAGCCGTGGACGCAAACAATCCATTTGTTCCGATGGGCACAAAAATAATAATGAACGGCATTGAATACACAGTAGAAGACACCGGAGCTTTTGACCGGTTCGGAGTACAGTTCGATGTGTTTTGCAATGACCATGCAACGGCTTCTGCGTGGGGACACCAGACGTTTGAGGCTTTTTTAGCAGACGGGGATGAAAATGAGATCACAGTCACAAAGCAAGGAAATTATGTTAAAAATCTGAATTATGAAGATTATATAGCCCTCGGAAAGCTAACAGACCAGCAGGTAGAATTACTCCGGGAGGTCATGAGTGAAGACTTCCGTAGTGAAATACCATCCTTCGGTGTTGGATCAGATGTTGCGAACCTTGCATTAACGAAGGTGGGCTGCCAATACAGTCAGGATAAAAGGTACGACGAAGGATATTATGATTGCAGTTCTTTAGTGCAGCGGTTGTATAGGGAATGTGGAATCGAACTTCCTTCCATTGCATCTACACAGGGACAGTATATTGTGGATCATGGCCTGGAAGTAACAGAAGATATGCTTGAGCCAGGGGACCTGATATTCTACTCTTATGAAAATAATGGGCAGTTCCGAAACATTTCGCATGTTGCTATTTACATTGGTAATGGCAGGCAGGTCCATGCGGCAAATACAGCAAGGGGTGTCGTGAATGACCCATTGATTCCTTCTAATATTGGTCTGTATGGAAGGCCCAGTTTGGCAAAATAATATATTTCAGGGAGTGTCTATAAATAAAGGCGGATTTTCTGCCCGTCTTCTTCATAAGGAGGTGTAATGTGGAAGAGAGAGAATATGAAATTACAATCAGAGAAGTTCTGGAAAGAACAGTCGTGAAGAAAGATATAAGCGAAAAAGCAGCACTGGAAAAAGTGAAAGCGGATTATAATTCAGAGAAAATTATATTGGATGCTGATGATTTTGCTTATAATGAATTTACGAGCCGTGTTTTATCACCTGTCAAGAACAGGGGAAGATAGGATATGAAGAATAACGAGAAAGCAGCGCAGGCTGCATTAATTGCGGATTATGAGAGGTGGACAGAGATATTTGAAAAAGGCGGACATGATCCTTGGTATGAGGATGGTTATAATCTAAATCTGGAAAGAAATCATATCATATCTGACAAGAGACAATTAGACCATATAGAAGAATTACCAGAAGAATATTACTATCCTCTGCCTCCTGAACTGCCAGAATCATTTATGGCTCTAAATCGTGAAATATGGTATGGTGCCCTGAAGAGTTACCAAAGTTACTTAAATGATGAAAATTATAAGTATCTATGTCAAATCCGTGATGGTCTATCGAAAGAGGCGATTAAAAGAAGCTCTATTAATATTGTGACCGGATACAAAGACACACTGGAAACCGCTTTGAAAAAGAAGGATTTTCTTACCCTGCGCAGATATGAAAAGCCTGAAAATTATTTGGAGAGCTTTGCAGAATGCAGGGTCAGGATTGAGAATATCCAATTGACAGAGCAAGAAAAGAAAGAAGAACAATTAGACTTGTTCCAGATAGGATTTGGGATAGAGGGTAAGTTAAGATAGTGAGGAGATGAAAAATGACACGTATTACTAAAGTGCAGGAACTATATGCAGACTTGATCCAATCACTGTCTGAAGGAGATGTCTGGAGAGATTTTCTGGCCTGTATGGGGCGGTTGTACAGCCTGAATTATCTAAATACCTGTATGGTGTTTGCACAAAGACCAGAAGCTACCATATTGGCAAGTTTTGATGCATGGAGACAGGCAGACCGGCCAGTATTACGGGGGAGTAAAGGGATCGCGGTATTTCCATCAAAACAATTTGGTGAGAATGTCCAGCACGTATTTGATATATCCGATACGAAGGGGAAAGGATTCAGGCCGTGGGACTGGACCGTGAATGGTACAAATCGTAGGCAGTTGGCAAAAGAATTGTTTCCTCAGATTTATGAGGAAGAAAAAAATTTCAAAAAGTCATTATACGCCTTTACAAGAACAAATGTTTGGTTTATGATGGAAACAGAGGATGACAATTTAAAAAATCTGGAACGGTTAAAACTTCTCACAGGTGAAGATGTACCGGTAAAGGAAACAAAGATTGCAGAATTGATTGCAAACAGTGTCCTTTATGCGGTAGAGAGCCGATGCGGTATAGTAGACAGGGAGTTGAACCTATCTTTTATACATAATTGTAAAAGTGAGGAAATATTATACCGGGCTGGCAGCTTAATATCAAAGATATCTGGTTCAATCATATTAGAGATAGCGCGTGCCATGAAAGATATTGACTTAGAGAGGAGGCAATACTATGGAAGGGATTCAGTACAAAGAAGCAGAGGACTTACACGTACAGTTACCAATTTTGGAAAGCGGAATGAAAGAGGAGACCGTTCTGGCAAGCCTGAGCAAATACGGCAGGATGGCAGCAAGAAACCTGCAGGAGAGGGACCAGCAGAGATACGAGATGCTGTTATTAACGGGAATGCTCCTTCCAATAATGGAGAAAGTGCAGGAACAGGCGGAGATGCTTCACGAAAGGATCGCGGAGGATTACGTGAAAACCTGGATGAAGGAAGAGAACGCGGACCCCTACAACACAATTCAAATGACAAACATCCGGATGCAGGCGGAGATGGAGGCAGAGAGACAGGTGATCGAAGACATCATCGACCAAATGAGATAGAAGATTTAACACAAAAAAGTGGAACCGCTGTGGCGGTTCCTTTTTTGTGTTCTGATATCCAGCGCAGGGAAATTACAGAGGAAATAAAAAGAAAAATTCTGCATGATATGACCACGGTCCAACAAAAGCAGCGGATATACCAGTTTTTTGTAAATAATCTATCAACGGATGAAAGAAAAGATTATCTCCATGAAATATATGGGGATGCTGAAAAAAAGGACAGTTCAGGCGGTCTTAGTATTGAAGGTGGTCCGAAGGGGTTGTACCTGCTGTGGAGCCCTGAAGATGATGATGTACTTTTTGAAGCAAACTGGTCTTGGGAAGATGTAATCGCAGACGTTTCCTCTGCTATTGAAAATTTGACATATCTTCCGCTGCAGTCCATATCGGACCAGCTTTTGGATGATCCGGATGAAGTGGAGATAGAAGAAAAAGAGGAGCTTTCCATATCTGAGCAGATACCAGCAGAAATAACTGTCCAGAAGAAACTGCTTGAAATTGTGGAACAGTATATCAATCAGGGCGTCCATACGGACATATTGAGACAGATGCTGTGTCGAATATATACGACGAACCAGAGACCAGAAGTGAAAAACGAATTTCTCAAGCAGATGATAATGCAGGAGGGAGAGATTCCGCAAGCCTATCATTCCGTCCACATCCAGAATGAAACGTATGAATTATATTTCAATGAGGATGGGGTGAGGATATCTTTAGTGAATGATCCGGGAGAGAAATTTACAAATGTACGGTTTGACTGGGAAGAATTTGGAGACTTGACCGCCCATTTAATGGAAGAGGACCGGGTTGTTTACACTGCGGATGAAAAGCTCCTGAGACAGCAGCAGAAAATGTATCAGATGCTTTCATGGTTCGGAAAATTCAATTTACGTTTCATACAGCTTCTTGAAAAAGAAGATGAGATGTTCCAGTCAGGAGAGCTGCAGGAGCTGACAGAGCAAGGGGCATTACTGGTACAAGAGAACACATTTCATGACCGCATCAGGGAAGAGGCGCTCATACAGTTCATCAGAGAATCCGCAGCTATCGTACCATATCAAGCGCTTATCCAAGAGTTTTTTATCCAGGATGTTTCAGAACAATCAAAAATAGAATTTCTTCAATGCATTCTGACTGAAGCAAATGCTGTGAAGGAACTGGTGGTTAAGGCAGATGGACGGCAAGTAGTCAACCTGTGGGTCGAGGATAGCGTGATCAGGATCGGCTATCAGAACAAAAAAGAAGAATACTATGAACAATTACTCTCTTATGAAGAGGTCGCGCTGGCAATACAGGAGGAAGTCAACCAAAAATCCTTTCTTACGCCGGAAGAATACGAACTGGGTAAGATGGAAGGATTTGCTTTCTGCGGTCAGAGGGCTGTCAACCTGTTCCACGAATTTTTAAATAAACAGGTAGAAAATCCTGTGGACCGTTCTGGAGAAATACCGGATGGACCAATAGGGATAATACAGGAGCAAAGACCGGAGGAACAGCCTGCAGGGGATTTTTATTATAGTGACTGGAAGATGCCTGCCGGTGGCAGCAAGACCAGATATCAATGCAATGTGGCAGCTATCCGGATGTTAAAGCAATTGGATAAAGAGAACCGCCAGGCTTCACATGAAGAGCAGGAAATCCTTGCAAGATATATAGGATGGGGCGGATTATCCAATGCATTCAATAGTAAAAATGCAGCATGGAAACATGAATACAAAGAATTAAAGGCGCTTCTGTCAGAAGAAGAATATAAACAGGCACGTTCCAGTGTTACTACCTCTTTTTATACACCACTGGAGATTATAGAAGCGATGTACCAGGCGGTCCAAAAATTCGGTTTTAAAAAAGGAAAGATATTGGAACCGGGAATGGCAACTGGAAATTTTTATCATGGGTTACCGGAGACAATGCGGGAATCTCAGCTTTATGGAGTAGAAATTGATTCCATCAGTGGCCGCATCGCACAATATCTGCATCCTTCCGCAAACATTCAAGTGACAGGCTTTGAAAAAACAGAATTTGAGGATAATAGCTTTGACCTGGTTATCGGCAATGTACCATTTGGGGATTTCAGGCCATATGACCCGAAATATAAAAAGAAAAAATTAAGAATCCATGATTATTTCATTGCAAAGAGCATGGACCTGCTACGTCCGGGGGGAATCATGGCAGTGGTCACCAGTAAAGGTACGCTGGATAAAGCGGATAATAAATTTAGAAAAGAACTGGCAGAACAGGCGGACTTGTTGGGCGCGATCCGCCTTCCGGGGAAATCCTTCAGCCGGGACGCCAATACAGATGTGACAAGTGATATCTTATTCTTCCAGAAAAAGCCGGAGCGTACACTAACAGAGCCAATCTGGACATTTACGGGGCTGACAGAAGATAAAGTTCCCGTAAATGAGTATTATCTGGAGCATACGGAGATGCTTCTGGGCAGGATGGTATGGGATGAGCGCTTCTTTGGAAAAAATTCAAAGTACACGGCTCTCATGAATGAGGAGCCGGACTTTAACCTGTCTGACCGACTGGCAAGTGCGGTCGATGAACTTCCTAAAAATGTATATTGGGAAGGAGATGTCCATGATCCAGCACCGGAACGTGACAGGGTTGAGGCAGACCCTGATGTACCAAATTATACCTTTACAGTAAAAAATGATGAAGTCTATTACCGTGAAGGCGCTTATATGTACCGATGCCAGGCAAAGGAGAGCGTAAAGCGGCGCATCCGTGGTATGCACAAGATTAGGCTGGCAGTGCGGGAACTTATGGATATGCAGGTGGCAAATTGTTCTGACAGTGAATTACAGGAGGCACAGCGGCATTTAAACAAAGCATATGACGCATTTGTAGAGACACACGGTTATTTCGTTAATCGGACCAATAAATCTGCATTCCGGCAGGATAACGATTATCCCCTGATCGCTTCGTTAGAAGTAGTGGATGAAGATAATAAAACTGTACATAAAGCAGACATGTTCTACAAAAGAACGATCCAGCCAAAAGCCATCGTGGAAAAGGCGGATAATGCGATTGAGGCATTGCATATCAGCCTGTCAGAATACGGCAAAGTCAACATTCCCTATATGCTGTCACTCTATCAGGGAGAGCGCAGGGAAATGTTAAAAGAACTTCAAGGAAGGATATTCCTCAATCCCATGAATGCGGACCTGGAGAATCCAAATACAGGATGGGAGACTGCAGAGGAATATCTAAGCGGCAATGTACGCCAGAAACTTAAGACAGCATATATATACGCCCAGAGCGACCCGCAGTATGCAGAAAATGTAGAGGCATTGGAGCGTGTGCAGCCGAAGGACCTTACAGCATCGGAAATCAGCGTAAAACTGGGAACAACATGGATATCCACAGAAGATTATGAGCAGTTCATTTATGAAACTTTGAAAACACCGGATAATCTTCAGCGTGGGAAGTGTACAAACCTCAATCATGCCGTTACGTTAGAGCGGCTGGATGTGGATATGTCCTATCATCTTGAAAATAAAAGTTCTGCATCTGGCAGTATATTGGCACAGCAGACGTATGGAACAAAAAGAATGGACGCCTATACCCTGATCGAAGAAATCTTAAACGGGCGTATCATTACTGTGCGGGACCGTGTGGAAGATGGGGAAAAGGTGCGTTATGTGTTAAACCGGAAGGAGACGATGCTTGCAAGGGACCGGGCAGAGCAGATAAAAGAAGAGTTCCGGGTATGGATATTCAAGGACCCGCAAAGAAGGAAAAAGTATGTGGATTACTATAACCAGACCTTTAATGCGATCCGGCTCCGGGAATATGACGGCTCCTATCTGGAACTTCCGGGACTGAACCCGTTGATAAAGCTGCGTCCATATCAAAAAAATGCAATCGCAAGGATTCTCTCTTCAGGTGGAAATACATTGCTGGCACATGCAGTAGGGGCCGGGAAATCCATAGAGATGATCTGTGCCTGTATGGAAATGAGAAGGCTGGGTTTAGCTACAAAACCCATGATAACGGTTCCAAACCACCTGACTTTCCAAATGGGGGCAGAATTTTTGAGGGTATATCCCAATGCCCATGTCCTGATCACGAAAAAGGAGGACTTCCAAAAAGAAAACAGGCAGCGTATGGTAGCCAGGATCGCAACAGGAGATTATAACTGTGTGATCATTGGGCATACCCAGTTCCAAAGAATCCCGATGTCAGAAGAGCGGCAGAAGCAAATGATGGAGGAACAGGTAGAGACGCTTGTTCGTGCTATTGATATGGCAAAACTGGAAGAGGGGAAGAACTGGTCAGTCAAGCAGATGGAGGCAAAAAAGGAACATCTCAAGGACAAGATCCAGAATCTGAACAATGAGGAGATCAAAGACCATGTGGTTAACTTCGAGGAATTGGGCGTCAATGCCCTGTTCGTAGATGAGGCACACAATTTCAAGAATCTTGAAATTTTTACAAAGATGAGTAATGTTGCAGGCATTAACACCAATGGCGCGCAGCGGGCTACAGACATGCGAATGAAAATCCAATATATTAATGAGGTCAATCATGGGACAGGCGTAGTCATGGCAACAGGCACCCCTATTTCCAATAGTATGTCAGAAATGTATGTCATGCAGTTATACTTACAGGAGAAACGTCTGCAAGAGATGGGAATCTACAATTTTGATGCATGGGCGGCTTCTTTTGGTGAGGTGACTACCTCTTTGGAACTGGCACCGGAGGGAACCGGATACCGGATGAGGACAAGGTTCAATAAGTTTGTGAACCTGCCAGAGTTGATGCAGATGTACCGCGAGTTTGCAGATGTTATCCTTTCAGATATGCTGGATATTGAGCGTCCGAAACTAAAGAACGGGAAATATATCATTGTAGAATCAGAAGCCTCGGATTATGTGCGGGAACGCATGGAGGAGATGGTGACACGGGCAGAGCAGATCCATAACGGGCTTGTTGCCCCCAAAATTGACAATATGCTGAAGATAACCGGCGAAGCCCGCCTGCTTGGGACTGACCCCCGGCTTTTGGATTTGGATGCTCCTGTAGATAAAGACTCTAAATTGAATAAAGCGGTAGAAAATATTTATCGCGAATATATAGATTCAGATGGGGACAAGGGGACTCAGATTGTATTTTCAGATATAGGTACACCGGGAATGGGAAAAAAATTCACAGTCTACGACTATTTGAAACAGGAGCTGATAAAAAAAGGGATACCGGAAGAAGAAATCTGCTTTATCCATGATGCAAAAACGGACGAACAGAGGGATAAAATGTTTTCTGATATGAGGTCGGGAAGAAAGCGCATCATTATAGGGAGTACGGATAAACTGGGCACCGGCACGAATATTCAGGATAGGATGATTGCTGCGCACCATATAGACTGTCCGTGGAAACCATCGGCAATCGAACAGAGAGAAGGACGTATCCTCCGGCATGGCAATAAGAATAAAGAAGTCAATATTTATCGTTACGTGACGAAAAACTCTTTTGATGCTTATTTGTGGGGGATTGTGGAAACTAAACAGCGTTTCATAAGCCAGGTAATGACGAATAAAGAGCTTGCCCGCAACTGCGAAGATATTGACGAGACCGTACTGAATTTCGCAGAAATCAAAGCAATTGCCTCCGGAAATCCGCTCATCATGGAAAAAATGGAAGTGGATAATGAGGTTACAAGGCTCCGTGTACTGAAAGCCGCCTATGACGGAAAGAGGTACATCCTTCAGGATGCATTTACTTTCCAGTATCCACAGCGCATCCAAAAACGTACACAGGAGTTGAAAAGAGTGCAGGAAGATATCAGGACAAGAGATGAGGCAGTAAAAAATGCGCCACAGTTTGAAATAACCCTGCGCGGACGGACTTACCAGGAGCGTAAAGAAGCTGGGGTGATCTTACAGGAAATCATTAGCAATACAGTATTGTACGATGAAATAGAAATCGGAAGTTTTAAAAACTTCCCTTTGCTGTTAAAAAAGCACTCTATGGGAGCGGATATCATGATTGCCGGTAAAAACACCTATAAGGTGGAGGTGAGTACAAGTGATGTCGGCAATATGGTACGTTTGGAAAATGTCTTAAATGGGTTAAATAAAGACGCAGAACTTCTCGGACAGAAGATCCATAACTACGAAGTGGATTTAGAAAATGCCAAAATGGAATATGCAAAAGAATTTCAATATGAGGGATTACTCAAAGAAAAATTAAGACGGCAGACGGAGATTAATTCGCAGTTGGAGATTAAGGAAGAGGAAGAGATTGTAATGGCAGAGGAAATGGAAGAAACAATAGCCCCGCCACAGGCAGCCGCAATTGCAAGATAGGGATATACCGCAGAGGTATGTTTTTCAGAAAGGAGTTATATTTATGGATTATAATATCAGAGTATACAAAATTGAAAAAGAGGATAGCAATTTAAGGGGATTTGTGAGTATCACGTTTGAAAATTGTTTTTGTGCAAAAAATATCGCACTGAAAGAATCTACAAAAGGGAATCTGTATCTGGAAATGCCAAAATTCCGCGATTTTGAGACAGAAGACTATGTGCCTTATTTTTCCTTTAAGGATGGGGAGTTCAGGAAGGCAGTAACCGAACTGGCAGTGGAGGCTTACCGGCAAATCACAGGAGAGGAAAAAATGATGGATGTGGAACAATCCTGGGGGGATGAGGAGATGTATTATGACTTAAGCGTATCTCCAATCCAGGGAAATGCCACATTCAAGGCTGAGGCGGCGATTAAGATACAGGATGCATTTGCCGTACAGCAGATTCATGTGATCCAGGGATGGAATGGTAAGACTTTTGTGGGGATGCCGCAACGTGAGAACAGGCAGAAGCAGGAAAAAGAGGATATTGCCCATCCAGTTAGTGGAGAATTTAAACGTGAGTTGGAAACAGCAGTAATGGAAGAGTATCATAAGAAACTGGAGAATCAACGGCAGACAAGGAGAGGAACACAGAGCAGATAAAATATCTATAGACTTTTTTACAATTTGGCTGTAATATTAAAAAATAAGATTAACTATCAAATCAGGAAAATGGAGGATTTCACATGGCTAGGGGAAGAAGAAAAGAACTCAATTTATCACTGGAGGAACAATTAGAGAACATACAAGTTGAGATTGATGAACATACAGAAACTTTGAAGACTTTAAAATCTAAGAAAAAAGAAATTTTGAAAAAGATATCAGATAAAGAAAAAGAGGATGTATATCGTGCATTTTTAGATTCAGGGAAGTCACTAAGTGATTTTAAAATGTTGTTACAAAGCCTAACAGTTGTTGAAGGCGAAATTGGTACTAAGAAGAAATAATTAGAAAACGCTGCAGGAGCAATCTTGCAGCGTTTTTTATATAATGAGGTGTTTTGGATTTTCTTGAATGCTGATACAACGGTCAAAAAGATACAGTTCATGAAAAAAATGACACAAATGTTTATTAATGTATTATATTGGCAATGTTAATAGCATTATGCTGTATGCATGGTAAGAATAAACAATTCAAGGGATGACTTCTGATTTATAAAATATGTTTAAAAGAAAATAAGGCAAATTGCTCTAAATAAAACGGGATGTATTCTGAAAGACGCAAAGTAACAATAAGAGGCTAGCAAATGACATTGAAAAAAGTTAGAATAAAGTGCGACTTTTAGTTATTCAATTTTGGGATGGTATTATGGGCAATAAATTATTTGGAAAAAAGGTCAATTATATAAGAAAGCAACGAAAATTAACATCGGAGAAATTAGCCGAATTATGTGATGTCAACTCAGGACATATACGACAAATAGAATCGGGAGCACGTTTTCCGAGTTTTAGTTTGTTAATAGATCTCTGTAATGCTTTAAATGTGTCCCCTGATTATCTAATGGCACAGGAATTGCATTTACCGAGTGATAATAGTGAAGATATTTATTCTGCTGTATATGAAAAGGTAAAGAAATTACCTCCGGATCAGGTTGAAATGTTAGATTGTATAATGGATACTGTGATAAAGAAAAATGGGAATTGATAGAATATGGAGTTCTGTCGAGTTCTATTTTTTTTGCATATTTTTTGTAGAAGTATGTCGAAGGAAATAAGTAGACATATTGGGGAAAAAGATGTAACATATGAGAATACAAAGCGTCTTTAAGCGTATAAAGGAGGGAAGTATGGAACTTACAGACTTTTTTTTGGATACACTGGCTGGGAACTATTGTCAAAAAAATATACAACAATCTTTGAATTTGCTAGAATTGGTAATAAAGGAGGAAGAAGAATATTATAAATCAGAACTGCCATCTGCTACTTCAGAATTGCAGGCCACTTGGGATTTGATAAAGGAATTTAGAAATTTTCTGCCCCAGCATTCTTATTTATATGAAGTGCTAAAAGAATTTATGTAGCTTATCAATATCTTATTTTTTTACTTTGATACTACTATATATAGTTAATTAAATATACCGTGACGAAAACTAAAAAATTTATTGAAAGAAGGTTACAATAGTAACATTCAATGAATTTAGAAAAAAGAGGTGTCCGGTATGAGGGATGACTATATTATAAAAAGGATAAATCAATTATTAGAAGCGAAGCATATGTCACAGTATGAATTATCAAGGCAATCGGGTATCACGCAATCGTCTCTGTCGAATCTTATGTCTCGTGGTTGCATACCAAAGATAACAACATTAGAGAAAATTTGCAAAGGTTTCGGTATTACATTGTCACAATTTTTCTTTGAGGGTGATAGTTATCTTGAAGAATACTCAGATGCTCAGAAACAGATTCTGTGTGAGTGGGAGACATTGTCGGTAAAAGAAAAACAAGTGACACTTCAAATTATCCGCAGTATCAAAGAATTAAGATGAGAGAAAGATAATCTTTTTATAAGGTTATCTTTTTTTGTTCTACTGGAGGGATAATATGCATTTAGTAGAGATATTTATGGATGAATTTTACAAAGAAAATTCCGCACTCAACGCGTTAGTTAGATGTGATAAGGTATTACGCAGGCGGATGAGAGGGATTAGTGAAGTGGAAGAGTGTGAACGATATTTTTTTTATGTCGGAGATAATGGAGAGATACTGGCTCCTAGTGAAAAGTATGTTGAATTAATGGGTTTTTGGGAACTGTATCGTGAGAATGTCAGTGAAAAAGATATTGAAGCGGCAAAAAACTATTGGATTATGAAAATGCTTTATGAATCTAGTTGTACAGAAGCAATATGGGAAAACTATAATTCTAAAGCAAAATTGACTGAGCAACAACTAAAAAATTTAGATAAATTAGTTAATGAAATATACGAACCAATAAGCAAAAAATACTTGGTTCTTTTGCGAGGAGAAGAAGTGACTTATAGAGTGTGGAAAATTACTAATTTGGATAGATTCGATGATGAGGTTCTTTTTGCAGAAAGAGCGCATGTTGAAAATCAAATTATGCAAATGTTTCGTTTGGGGGGGATTGTTGCATGGGTAGTTGGTCGAGAGGGCCTTACGCCCAAAAGAATATATGGATATAAAGTATTTGGAGAACAGTGCGAAACATGTAGTCGAGAATATCTGGAGACGCTGAGGAAGGTTATTTTTGTAAATGATGAATTGACTGAAATGGCAAAAGGAAAGGGAGATTTACCTGGTCATCCCTAGAATGATTAAAAATCTTAGTTGGGTGAAGTTCATTCTTTTATTTGTTAGATAATATGACCGTTGTAGGAACGTCCCGCAACGGTCATATTCAATAGAAAAAGAATATAAAAGTATTACTTGGTATTAGATGGAATGAGACAGAAGAGTCATTGTTGTAATTTGGACAAAACAATACTATAATTAAATTCTATGTAGTTTGCCCTGAGTTATTCGCGGGCGAAAACATGCAATTTAGAGACAAAATAAACATATTTTCATTTTTTGAATTATAATCACTTATACAGTTTGGCAAGAGACTGTATCATTTCAAGGGCAGCTTCCCTATATGCTGAAGGAAGATGTTCTAACTTGGATAATACTTCAATAGTAATAGGATCAAGGTATGGAGAAGTATCAGATAGGAAGTCATATAGTAAGGTCTCCAACCCTACATTTAAAATTTGGGAAATCTCATATAGCTTTTCTAAACTGGTTGAGACTCTTCCTGTTTCCAAACGGCTTATAAAACTTGATGAACATTCTAAACGTTCTGATAATTGTTCTTGCGTAAGCCCTGCATTTATACGAGCAGTTTTTATGCGGATTCCTATTTGCTTAAACATAATGTTCCTCCTGCTTATATTATATAGTCTATCAGTAAGATTTTTAAAAATGAAATAAGTAATATGCCTATATTGTTTACAAATATGCACAATTGATATACTATAGAAGAAAATGGAAAGGGGATATGTGATTTGGAGCATATTGATTTTGAACAATATAGGAGACAGATTGAGGCAATAAAATTATCAGTAATTGGCTTGCCCGAAGTTACTGGACTGACTGTCAGTCAGGTGTTGTTGGATAGTATTGAATATTTATATAATGATTTTATTATATCGGGAAAAAAGGAGCTATTAACGCAGGCAGTGGTGCATATTCAGTCATATTTAGAAATGGGGTTTGTATATGATGACCAAAAACTGCTTTTTGACAATATACTAGGGGCTTTGGGAACAGAAAAGAGATTGTTATTTCCTAAACAATATTATGCAGCTAAAAAAGTTAAATTGAATAAGAATGCTGTTAGAAGAATAATTAAAAAGTGGCCTAGAACAAAAAATAGACAGTTTTCCATTGATGAATTAATAAATGATATAATAGATAAGGTGAAAAATAAGAAAACGGGAGTTTATCATTATCAATCAACGCTAGGGAAAACGGAAAGTATTGTGGGTTTGTATGAATTGGTTATAGATAATACAGAATGTTATTTCCATGATATGATCTGTAAAAAATATTATGTCTTTGATGAAGAATAAATATACTTGATTGGTGGAGGATAAAATGAGTAGAATAGCAATTGCTGATGATCAAAAAGAGTTTGTAGATATGATAAATGAAGAGGTGCGCAAATTCTATAATAAAAAAGGATTGATTTGTAAAATTAAATCTTATGATTCAAGTAATACATTATTATTTGATTTGGAAGAGATGAATTTTGATATATATATTTTAGATGTAGAAATGCCAGGGCTTAATGGATTACAAATAGCGGAGAAAATCAGAAAATACAGCACAGGTGCGTATATTATATTTATAACCTCTCATACAAAGTATGCTCTTAATGCGTTTGATGTACAGGCATATAAATATATTCTGAAAAAGCAGATTAATATTAAGTTGGCAGATGCATTAGAAGAAATCGAAGAAAAATTAGAACTAGATGCTAAAGAGTATTATATTGTAAATACAAAAGCAAGGTATGAAAAAATATATTATAAAGATATCTTGTATATATATAAAGAAGGTAAAAATTCAGTAATTGTAAAAAATAATGAGTCTACATTTACTCGAAATTCAATACAATATGTATATAAAGACTTAGATCACTCTCAATTTATTTTTATTGATAGGGGGTGTATAGTTAATATAGTCCATGTTATGAAGATCTACAGCAATGAGGTTTATATTAGGAATGGCGAAAAGTTGCTGGTTAGTCGGGCCCATGTAAATGAAGTTAAAGAGCATGTTCATAAATACTGGAGGGACAAGATTTGATGGAATGGATTTGGAATCTAGTCCAACTATTATTGGGGGCTTTTGAATTATGTATATGTTACGGCTTTTTAAATTTGTTTATGGAGAAAAAGTACGGTGAAAAAATTATAAGAAATCTTTTTATAGTATTTATAATTGTATTTTCTTTTTTAATTAATTTCAATAGACAAATAAATGGATATTCATATGCTCTAATAATTGTATTGATTATTTTAATTGGTGCTTTTGCCAATTTAATATATAAAGATAAGATAAGCCGTATATTTTCCGCGGTTGCATTATTCTATTTTACATTAACAATTTTGGATTTGTTTTGTGTATATAGTTTTGGAGTCCTTTTACAGCAGCCTGGGATTGGGATAGAAGTATCAGCGTTTATTGATGCAGAAAGAATCCTAACACTGTTTATTGCAAGAATAATTATGTTTATATTTTATTTGCTGCTAAAAAAAAGAACTGAAATGCATAATCTGTTTAATCAAGAAAACACTAAAATTATTAATGGAATAATAGTATTTGAAGCATTAGGGGTATATGTCTTCCAATATGTTTATGGTTATAACTATACACCTGCAATTTTATCCGGATGGTATATTTTCTTTTTAATAATTATGTTTATGATATCTATTTTTATTACATATATTTTATACAGAAGACAGCAAGAGGAAATTAATTATGCAAATCTAAGAACCGAATTATTAGAATACAATTATAACAATATGTATGAGGGGTATATTAATAGTGAAAAGATATACCATGATATGAAAAATCATATTGTAATAATTAGTCAATATATTATACAGGATGAAAAAGAAAAAGCACTTAAATATATTGAAAGTATAAAAGGTCCTATTTTCTATTTGGATAATAGTGAATGGTCTGGGATAAAAGTAATTGATTTCGTCTTAAATTATAAATTAATGGAGGCTGAAAAGGCGAAAATCAAAATTACATATGATGTAGACACTATAACAAATAAGGAATTTTTAATACAAGACCATGAGTTGTGTGCTTTGCTTAGTAACTTGCTTGATAATGCCATTGAAGCAAGTAAACTAGTAGAAGAAAATAAAAGAAAAATCAATGTTTCAATACGATACATTAATAACATGTTAATGATAAGAACTATAAATAATATATCGACACCGCCATTAGAAAAGGATGGAAAGTTTATTACAAAGAAGAAAAATAAAGAAAAACATGGAATCGGATTAAGCAGCATCCAAAATGTAGTTTCTAAATATGAAGGGTGTATGGAATCCGTATATGATGAGGAACAATTTTGTGTTAATTTAACACTTTTTTGTTAATAATTTTTAAGGAGGATTTATGATGAATCAAAAAAGAAAAATCGAACGTCAAGATGTTATTAGTGCTGCAGGTGACTTGGGAAGAGAGATGGAGGAATTTAAGAAAGCAGATTTAGTGAGTGTCGAATCGGATCTTCTGGTTACACCTAAGTTTACGCCCTTATTCACTATCTTATGCTGTTAGCGATTATGATAAAGAGACCCAGGGAGTAATCCTTGGGTCCTTTATTATTTATACCAATTTTCAATGGGAGGTCACAATGAAAGAAAATAATGAAAAATTAGATGAGAAACTGAATTCTGCTGAATCATTGTTATTAAAATTATATGTAAGTGGTGATTATCAGAAAGTAACATTAAATTGTGACAGAATTAAAAATAAGGACTTTTCTGGGTTTTATTTAATCTTTTCGCATTTGGCATGGAAATGGCTCAATGAAATATATCCAACCTCATTAGAATGGGGTGAGTATTTAAAGGGGGACTTCATCTATGGCTTAATAGATAGGATAGAACCTGTAGCAATCAGATGTTTAATTACAGAAATACACTATTGTAAGGAAAATGGTTTTCTGAAAGGATGCGATTCTCGTGAAGAATATGATTACTTTAATGAACAGTATTTTCAAAATAATTGTAATTTAACAGAGTTTTTTAAAGCTTATCCATTATTGGAAAAGATAATTTTGAAAGTAATACATGTTTACTGTGATAATATTATTGAAATTATGTCTAGGGTAGAAAAAGATAAGAAAAAAATAAATTTTAAATTTTTCGGTGAAGGTAAACCGTTTAAATCCATAATTTCCATCAAACAGCTTGGTGATATGCATGTGGAAGGAAATAGTGTATTCTGTTTATTGCTAGATAATGATGAAAAAATAATATATAAGCCTCATAGTATAAAGTATTTTGATACCTTTAATTATTACTTAAACGAATTTTATGAAAAGCAAGGGTTGGAAACAAAAGAAGTCAAAACCTTGAATATGGGAAAATACGGTTGGATTGAATACATTAATCAAAAACCATGTAGTAATAAATTTGATGTGCAAAAATATTATCAACGCTTAGGAATAACCCTTTTTTTATGCTATTTGATGAATAATAGAGATCTGCATTTTGAAAATATTATCGCATATGGTGAGTATCCCATTTTAATTGATTTGGAGGCATTTGACTGTGACAAAAGAAAATCTGTGGGTAATACTGCCGATAATAAAGCGCAGCGTCTTCTGCAAAATTCGGTATTGAATATAGGAATTCTACCATTTTATATTGAAAATAAAATGGGTAGTGGAATAAATTTAAGCGGTATTGAAGCAACCGAACAAAAGTTGCCATATTTTTTACCTATTATTAAAAACAGCAAATCATCTGACATTAAGATTGATTACTGTAGACCACTTGTGCAAATTGCAAAAAATACGCCAATTCTAAATAATGACCATATTTTTGCAGGAGATTATACCGATAATATAGTGTCAGGATTTAGTGAAGCATATTCACATGCATTAAAGGAAAGTGAATTATTATTAGATGGATTAAAAAAGAGTATTGAGGGAATTGAGTGTAGATGCATACTTAGAGGTACTCAACAATATCAAATGCTTTTAAATACAACTTATTGGCCGGAACTGATGGTGGATGGCAAGGAAAGGTATATGCATATTTTAAATACATATAATAAAGAAAATATGGATCAGGATGATAAGCGGATTATGCTTTCTGAGGCGGATAGTATTTTTAACGGTGAAATTCCTTATTTTGTGTTTAAACCAGATGACACATCTTTATATTTATCATCAGAACGGAGAATAGAAAATTTTTTTTACGATACGATGTTAGGACAATTGGAGAAAAAAGTAAAAGGATTATCAACTAAGGATAGAAATCAACAGATACGATTTATAAAACAGACTATGGCCTTGGCACAATCCTCCCATTTGAATAATGAGTATATTTTACCAAATATTCTTAATCAAACACCTAAATACTATTCAGAAGATATACTATTTTCAGCGGCTGTTCATTTGGGGGATATTATCATTGAAAGTGCAATCTATGGTGACAATGGTGATATCAGTTGGATCATTCCTAGATTACATATGTCTAACGAAATGGAGTGGCATTTGGAAAGTGCGAGTATGTATATGTATAATGGGATTGCCGGTATATCTGTTTTTTTTCATGCTGTATATCATTTTAGTCAATACAAACGATTCCGAGGGATTGTTGATTTATTGGACAGGACTATGGAAAACTATACAAATAAAGTATACGATAATAGAAGGTATCTTCAGTCCGAATTGACTGGAGCTTTAAATGGTGAAGGGTCCATAGTATATGCATATCAACTGTTTTATCAACTGACGAAGAATGATAAATATATTTACCTTGCCAAAAAACATATTAAGATATTAGATGAATTAGTAGATAAATGCAAATGCGCTGATTTGATTTCGGGAAATGCTGGAGCAATGCTTGTATATACTAATATGTTCAGTATCACAAGTGATAGAAAATATTTATCATCAGCTTTACAAATTGCTGCTATGTTAGAAAAGGCTTCTGTACCTCAAAAAGTAGGGGGAATTGCATGGGATATTGATGGGGCCAGTTTTGCTCTAACAGGTTTTTCGCATGGCAATGCGGGAATAACTTATGCATTTGCCAAATTGTCTAGAGAATGTAATGTGGAATGTTATAGAAGAGTGATTGAAGAGGCTATAAAGTATGAAAATCTGTTATTCAATGACGATATCGGTAATTGGATCGATTTAAGAAAAGACTGTTCTGAAGCATCAGATTCAGTATCATGGTGTCACGGTGCAGCGGGGATATTGATATCACGTTTAGAGGTGCAGAAACTTAATTACAGTTCTTTGGAACAAATACTGAAAGATGATATTAATAAAGCATCAGAGAAAATTTTAGTTACTTCACTACGCAAGGGATTATGTTTATGTCATGGGAATTTTGGGAATGTTGGCATAGTGTTTAGGTATTTGGAGCATAATCATAATTCGGAATTAGTAGAAAAATGTAATGATTATTTAGCAAATGTGGCTTCAAGAATATGTAATGATCAGATGAAATATCTCCCCCAGGAAGAAAATCCCGGTTTTATGAATGGGTTTTCAGGAATAGGGTATATGTTATTAAAGAGGTTATATGATCTTCCAGATATATTAGCAGTTGAAATATAATATGATTTATAAGAATTTGATTCACTCACTCTTGTTATCTTATATACGCGCGTACAGTTTGACACTGTGCGGGCGTTTTTTGTATGCGTTACTGCACACGTTTCTGAACGGCGCAAGTCAGCTACACCAGTGTCTAGCCTTTAGGAAACCGATGTTTTGGAGAATGGGAAACCGTTATAAAGGAACTGGATACTAGTCATGCAATACATTAGAACAGAGCTCGATGAACTAATCCGGTGGCTCCGCACAGATTACGGTATCCAGATACCGGCGAAAATATCCCTAAGGCAACCTTGCCCTCCTGATCCTGAGGAATGATCCTGTTTCTGGGACAGTGGCTCTACCACAGGAATAGAGATTTTCGATTGTGCTGACAGATTATTTTAGATCGTCCTGACAGGCGGTTTCACCGCTCCAGTTTATTCAGACCAGAATCCGCCCTTTAGTTGGTAGAATATACCAAAGCGAGGATTGCCATCTTGTGAAATCTGATGGAAACTTGATATGGGGAATATACGGCCCCAGAGCCTCTAAAGACCATTGTGTTTGTAGTGTTCATATTGGTATGACTGGTTGCATTGCCAATTATTAAAGTTCTGTTGTTAACGGAGATTATAAGAGTAAAGATATATTATTTAGAAATTTCAAAGTTGTTGAACAGTAAATACTAACGAATAGAAAATTATTAGGACATAAATTTACAGTTTATTCCATATTTCACACAAAAACATATTCATATGGTAAAGTACAAAATGTAAAAAGTACATCGGTGCACAGATATACAAATTTACGAATTTGAAAACACAATAATAAGAAAAAGGAGGAAACAAATATGTGGGCAAAAATTTTAGCTTTTGTTGGAAAGTACGGTGCTAAAGCTGTGAAATGGGCATGGGATAACAAATGGATGCTGCTGTCTCTTGGAGAAGCTGTTTGGGATTTCATTACTGGTATCTGGGGTTAATAACTATATATACATATAGCCATTAACCCAATAGCATATCCCTATTAAATAAGAGATAAATGACTCTTAAAGCCTATCCTATGCTACTGGCTAGAGTGGCATAGGATAGGTAACCATATAAGAATGTAATTATTATAAATGATTCTGCAACTATTGTCAATATTTAGTAAGGATGGATAATGTAATGCTAATTAAAAAAATAGAACACTCATTTGAAAGTTTTGAACTCAATATCTTGGATATAGAGTTGAAGGAGAATTCGATAAACGGGTTAGTGGGAAAGAATGGAGCTGGTAAGACTACGTTTATGGAAATCTTATCTGGATTTAGAAAAGCAAACATGGCATTTGAAGTTGAGGGATTAAATGAAAAAGATATTTTATTTGTCCCTTCTGATTTATTGGTATATGATTATTTAACCGTAGGAGAATTTCTGGATTTTATAATTAAGTATTCTGATACAACGGTTTCTGCTGACTTATTGTTAGAAAAACTAAATTTAGAAAATAAAGCGAATACATTAATTGAGGAACTGTCTCAAGGGATGAAGAAAAAATTGACACTGGTACCTTTGTTTACAAAAAAGTATTCAACAATTATATTAGATGAACCATTTAATAGTATAGATTTAGGATATATATATACATTGAAAAAATATCTGGTTGAACTAAAAAGGCGCACAACAATTATTATATCATCACATATTCTTGATACGTTGGCCGACATATGTGATTCTGTGATTTTAATAGAAAATGGAGATATTAAGAAACACATTAAGGATAGTATAAGCATAAAAAAATTGGAGCGTGAAATATTTGGGTAAGATATTAAAATTCAAATTAGATTTAGTGGTAGTCAGATTTAAGATAAAGGGAGCATTCAATGTTTCAAGTCTCTTAACTGTTTTAAGTGTCTTATTAGTCGGAACAAAAATTTTTCAGCATTGGTTGGGAAATTACGAACAGCTATCAATTTTGTTAGGGCTATTTATATATGTGTTTTTTTGTAAATATATATTTGTTTCTGATTTTGACATGAAATGGAAACAAATGATAACCTATTTTAATGCATTTAAGGAGCAGGATGTTAAAAAATATTATCTCTATAAAAATTTAATTACTTTTTTAGCTATTTTAGTATTTGTACTTTTCCCAACAAGATTAGAAGATGTTGATTTGTTTTTATTATATATTATAGGAATCAATATTTTGTTATTTATTCAAATACTATCTAAAAACTTATTATCGATAAATAAATATTCTACTTTTAACTTAATTGTTCGTATTCTTTTATGTGGATGTTTAATACTTTATTTGAAAAACTACCAGTTAATAAATATAAAGTTGGAAATGAGTTGGTATAGTATCATCATTTGTTTGATATTAAATGCCGTTTTAATATTGGAAGAGTTTAAGTTTTTAAAAGAACCAAATCAGACACGAGGGATGGTTGTTTTTGTGAATTGGTCAAAAAAAATCCCTCTATTTAGAAATAACAGTGATTTCATATTTGCAGTAAGAACAAATTTATTGATTGAACCATTACTCATAATAATTTGTGGAAATATTGTGATTCATAGAATTTCAGGGGATTTGTCGGGTGACTTTTTTACATTGATTATATCCTATTTGTGTTCTTTTTTGACAGTGTATAGAATGCTAATTAAAAATGAGGAGAAAAAAACTATTTATTTTTATCAAGGAAAGAGCGCAAAACAAATAAAAACAGCAAAAATAAAAAATGCAATATATATATCAGTGCCGCTTTTCATAATAACATTACTTCCATTACTATTTTTACTTCCAATATATTTTGTGATCGCAGGATATATTTGTTCATTGATAATTTTTATACTTGCTTCTATTAGTGTAAAGATTGAGGCAGAAAAAAATTTTAATTATAGACTTTTATTGTCAGATAAAAACGTATTACAATTAATAATTGTACAAATTGTCTTGGGATTTATAGTGAGTTATACAATCGCACCTAAGTTTATTTCTTATATAGGGAGGATATTATGAAAGAAGTAGTATCAACACATTATTTAATCAAATGTTATAAGAAAACGAAAGCAGTAAATGGAGTAAACATGCATATCCATGAAGGGGAAATATATGGGTTAATAGGAAAAAATGGTGCAGGGAAATCATCATTGCTGAAAATGATCTCAGGTCTTTCTACTCCGACAAGTGGAGTAATTGAAACAATAGGTACAGAAAAGATTGGAGCCTTAATAGAGGCTCCAGCGCTTCACCTTAACTTAAGTGCTTATGAGAACTTGAATTTGAAATGTATTGCACTAGGAATTAAAGAGAAAAAGCATAAAATTAACGAATTACTGAAATTATTGGGGCTGAGTACAGACAAAAAAAAGGTAAAACATTATTCTCTTGGTATGAAACAAAGATTAGGGATAGCGCTGGCATTGGTTGGAAATCCAAGTATTCTAATTTTGGATGAGCCAATTAACGGTTTGGACCCTCAGGGCATACAGGAAATTAGGAATATTATTCATAGGATAAATCAGGAGAAAAATATAACTATAATAATTTCCAGTCACATTTTGGAGGAGCTAACTAAACTGGCAACAAATTTTGGGTTTATGAATGATGGTATTTTACTGGAGGAACTGTCACAGAAAGAACTAAGTGAAAAGTGTAGAGAGCGCTTAGAGGTCATTGTAGATGATGTGCGTGGGGCGAAAAGAGTTCTAGATGAGATGGGAATAACAAAATATGAAATTGATTTAAAGTCAAAAGTGCTCTATGTTTATGATGCAGTTGAAAGAAGTTCAGATATTAGTGCAGCACTTATTCAGAAGGCGATACAGGTTAAATCTTTGGCATGTACTAAACAATCACTTGAAGAGTTTTATTTCAGTTTGATGGAGGAGAATTTATATGCTTAACCTAATTAAAATGAATTTCTATTATAGCATAAAAAGTAAAATAATGTGGATTCTATTGGGAATATCAATAGTTCTTATTATGGTTTTATATGGTATGACAGATTTCAGTCCGGATAGTAGTAAGTTATTAACCCTTATAGAAATGATAAAAGGTGAAGATGCGCTTATTATACTAGCTGTATTTAGTATATCTCTTGTGGGCGCAAAGTATAAAACCGGATATATCAAAAATATTGGAAATCACTATGGTAACAGTAAACTTTTCGGAGCAGATCTGATTACAGTTGGTACTTTTACTGTTGTACTGTTTGCTGTTATATTAGTTACTAATATATTATGTTCAGCTTTTAATAATGTTTGGGTGAATGGGACTGATATAATTGAAATTTTACCTTTTATGGCTGTACAAATAATTCAACATATTGCATTTATGTCCATTATAGTTTTTATGGTAAATATGGTGGAAAATGTTACTGCTTGTATGGCAATAGGAATTTCCTACATCTGTTTGATTTCAATTGTTTTATGGAACGCAATAAACACTATAATTGAAAAAAAAATTCCGGGATTTTCTATTTTAGATTATGTTATTACCCATAATGTAGCA
Source organism: Clostridiales bacterium (assembly GCA_018365455.1). Taxonomy (GTDB): domain Bacteria; phylum Bacillota; class Clostridia; order Lachnospirales; family Lachnospiraceae; genus Robinsoniella. The sequence goes on along the minus strand of JAGZJZ010000019.1, from coordinate 65,356 downwards.
ATGCTCTCATATAAGACTGATATCGCAGTTTATATAAAAATTACAATTTTATCTGTTGGAACCATAATGTTATTTACTTTATTGGATGTTCTTTTAAGTAAGAAAAAAGATGTTTGTTAAGTTTGATGTTTGATAGATGCATTTTTTAATGTATTCTATTTTACATAATACTAATGAAAGGAGGATATCACATGGAGCAGAGAAACGTGATTGTTGACGCAGCAGTTTGTTTAGCAAAATGTGCAGGAAGCGGACGCTGTAAATGTGTTACAGGTTCTGCAGCCAATAGAGCACTTGATATCGGCAGGATAACAATTAATTTATTTAAGTAAAAAATAATAAGCCTTGCTTTGATAAAAGCAAGGCTTATTATACGAGGAGAAGGATAATGGAGAATAGACTTTTTTTTAATACAGAAAATAATCAGTATTATTATAATGATAATGATGGCAATATATATAAAGCAGGAGATACAAGTATATCCTGTAATACGAAATTCAGGCATGATATTATTCTTAAAGACTATCTGACTAAAAGTGGATATAATCAACTTACCTTAGTAGTGACACAGGCATGTAATTTGCGATGTACATACTGCATTTATTCAGGAAACTATAATAACTTCCGAAAGCATTCTAATAAATTTATGAAAAAAGAAACAGCGTTTAATGCAGTTGATTATTATTTTAAACAAATGAAAACGGCAATCAAGACCAGGCCGTTGATGATTCCCACAATTTCTTTTTATGGGGGTGAGCCATTACTGAATTTTGAGCTGATTAAATCAGTTGTTCAGTATATTAAAGAGAATTATAAACAAAAAGTTTTATATAATATGACTACTAACATGACTATTTTCAATGAAGAAATTTTAGACTTTCTCATCGATAATAATTTCGATATATCGGTGAGTTTGAATGGGGATCGTTTAAATAATGATCGGATGCGTGTTACTGCTGAGGGGAATGGAACATTCGATACAATATATAAAAATTTAAGAAGAATTTCTTTAAAAGACGATGACTTTTATAAGAATAGTGTAAAAATAATTGTGACATATGATAAAAAAACAGATATGATGCAATTGAATAACTACTTAGAAGAAGATGTCCTTTTAAAAGGGAAAGTTGCATTGGCTTTGCCTGTAAAGGAAACATTCTGTGATGAGCGTGAGACCATACGAGAAAATACTATATTTTCTAATAGTATGGATTGTTTGGAAAAATCCTTTTTTGAGAAAGCAAAATCTGGACATTATGAAAAATTGTCTTCTTTGGAAAAGGCTATATTCATAGGACCATTATTATCAATTATGGATAGAACAAGAAATAATGAAACATATTCGCCTATTCCATATACAAGTATGTGCGTACCAGGCACAAAGATTGCTGTTGATGTTGACGGCACTTTTCATTGTTGTGAAAAGGTTAATTCAAAGAAACCATTCGGAAATGTATATTCAGGGATTGATTTTGAGAAAGTGGAAGAATATATTGATGAAATAAATAAGTTTGGAGAAGTTTACTGCCAAGAATGTAAAATTAAGCGAATGTGTATTCTTTGCTTTTCAGATATGGTTAATGATCAAGGGGAATTGGTTTTGCCACATGTTAATTACTGTAATGAATTGGAACAGGCTGTTAAAGAGCAGTTTACATTATATTGTACTCTGATGGAGCATGGAGTGGACATCAAAAGACTGTGTACAGGAGGAGTTGAATAATATGCCTAAATATATAGAATTTTTTAAAGATTTAGCAGTGAATATGGTATCAAAAACTTGTTTGATTGTAAATATTAAAGAACAGACTGTTTTTGAAATTAATAAGACTAATTATGAGGTTTTTAGTATGTTATATAAGGGCGGATCTTTCGAGGAATGTTGTGTTGCAGAGGATACACTATTAATACAACAAATTGTTAAAAATAACCTGGGGAAGATAGTTGAAGAGAAACCTTTTAATGAACCTTATGCTCAAGGAAGTGCCTATTACGATGTAGAGGGGTTAATACCGATAAATGCAGTGTATATTGAAGTACCTTTCGGATGTAGTAAGAATTGTGAATTTTGTGAGAGTGTGGCAGCTTTTTCCTGTGAACGGTGTCATAAACCAAGTTCAAATATGTTTGGATATAACATAAATATGTTAAAGGCAATTAAGTGCAATATTATAACCTTAGTAGCCGGCAGTATTGCCAATCATATAACTGAGTTTAAAAACCTATTTTTAAAATTAAAAAGCATGATTGAAAATGTAGAATATGAGTTGATTTGCTATGGTGATATATTTGAAAGTATGGAACTGAAAAATTTCTGTGAGCAATATAATATATAAATTATTGCTAGTATCGACATTAATGAGGTTAATGAAAATATATCTATCAGCTTAAAACAATGGAATACTGAATTAATTCAAATGAATTATATTATGGATTTGAAAGAGTATGTATCTACATTTAATGATATTAAACTTAAAAATATACCTTATACATATACCATAACAAACATAGTATCAAAATTGGATTTTACAGAGTTCAATTATACATTAGATCCATTTTATATGAATGCCATTAGAAAATATAATCTCTGCCTTTTCTCAAAGATTTATATAAGATCGGATGGTACAGTTATCCCATGCAGTGGAATCTATGATATAGAGTTGGGCAAAATTAGAACAGAAAATATAAATTTCAATCAGAATGCCATAAGGAGAATGTGGGAAGGATCATGTGTTAATACAAAGGGATGTAAAGATTGTGCATATAACATAATTTGCAAAGAGTGTAGAGCATTGGATTACTTATTGGATAATAAAATTGAAGAAAAAATTAGCTGTTCACATTTAGGAGGGAATTAATATTGAAATTGATTAGGGAGATTTTACTGAAAAGTAAAAAAATATTGGTTTTAATCTCCGTTTTATCTCTAATTACGGCAGGCATTAGTTTAGTATTACCACTGCTTACAAAACAAGTATTTAATCAAGGCTTATTAGAAAAAAACTTGAAAATGGTATTGGTTGCTGCTCTGCTTTTACTGGTTTTAAATCTTATATATTATTTAATTGAATATTGGATACAAAGATCAATTGTAGGTTTGGAACAAAAGGCAACTCTTTATGTTAGGAAAAAAGTAATAGATGATATTATTGCAAAACCCTTAAAATTTTTCGAGAAATATGATACTGAATTTTTAGTTACTAGAATTAATGAATCAAGCAGTATAACAAGTATAATATCAAGTGATTTTTGTAAATTTATAATTAGTATTATTACAATGATTATTGCACTAATATACTTATTTAAAATAAATATATTATGGGGAATATTGAGCATTATCATTTCCATTATATATATTTTTGTTATTTTACTTCCAATGCTAAAGATTTTTAATATTAGAAATGAATCTTTAGATGAAACCGCAGAGTATAATAAAAAATTGTTCACTGCGATTCAAGGAATAAGTGAATTGAAACAATATAATCAAGCAGAACAGTTCAGTGATAATATTACAAAATCTGTGGAAAAAATAGCATTGCTTGATTCTGAACAAAATAATAAAATAAATTTTAATTATAATTTTTTACAAGCAAGTATTGCAATTATAAATTTGGTAGTATCCTTGATTGTGGCAATTTATATAATGAAAGGTGAATTGACTATTGGTGATTATTTTTTGATAACTCAATATGTTTCTCTAGTTAGTTTGCCTATTCTGCAATTTCAATCTTTTACGGTTATGTGTCTATTCCCATTCTTGTCGGGAATACGCTTGGAAAAGTTAGATAGCGAAGAATGTGATGAGAGAGTTGAGGGAATTACAATTACTGATATTGAGAATATTCAGTTAGAAAATATTGGCTTTTCATATAATCAAAAGAAAGTTCTGAATGAAGTAAACCTGAATGTTAGTAAGTCAGACATTATACAAATTGTAGGAGAAAATGGTTCTGGAAAAACCACCTTGCTTAAAATAATAATGGGACTTTATCAACCGGAGGTTGGAAGGATCAAAGTTAATGGAACTGATTTAAACAATTACAATTTGAAACAATATAGGGAATTAATCGGTGTAATACCTCAAAAAATATTTTTGTTTGATGCTTCGGTAAAAGATAATATTCGTATTGGAAATACTGAGCTAAGTGAACAGATGTTTCGGGATAAATTAGATGAATTAGAAAGTATGGGAGTCCTCAATAATATTGATTTAGATAAAGTTATTATTGATAATGGAAAGAATTTATCTGGTGGACAAATTAAAATGATAGCTCTGGCAAGAGTTTTGTTGAGAAATCCAAGACTGTTAATTCTTGATGAAGCTACGACAAATATGGACGCGAATTTACAGAGAAAATTCTTTGATATTATTGCCGACTTGCCAAATGTATGTATAATCTATATATCACATATAAAAGAAGAATTCATCCACGCAAACAGAGAATATTATTTAAACTGACATTTAATTTATTTAAAACAATTTTAAAAATATTCATTTTTCTAAAAGAGTTGTCTTTGTGACAACTCTTTTTAGTATGTAATAATAAATTTTATTTATCAAAAAAATGGTTAAATAATTATTGACAGTAAAATAAAAATTTGGTAAAAAATAGCTGATTAGAAAGAGGGGTGTCATAAAGATTTATTAAATATTGTAGAAATATGTTGAAAAAGCTGAAATGGAAATATCCTAAAAAAATGACACAGTGAGTCACTTCCATATTTTTTTTCTTGCAATTATAATAAACACAGTTTACAGGAGGTAGATAAGATGAACGAAAATACCAATTTAGGAGATGATATTAGAAACTTAAGAAAAATGAGAAAAGTAACCAGAGCTGAGCTGGCAGAAAAAGTAGGAATAAGTGAATCTCATATGAACAAAATAGAAGCTGGTTCAAGAAAGCCAGGTATTAATACATATCAGAAAATAATGGTAGAGTTAGGTGCTAATATAGTAATCGAGAACCAAGATGATACATTAAAAGGTAAATGTATTAAAAAAATTGAGAGTATAATTTGGAATAGTACAGATGAACAGGTTGTATATTTGACAAATATCTTAGAATGTATGTCAAAGAATTTTCAATTAATAAGTTGAGAGGTAGACCATTATTAGTCTACCAAAATACATTATTGAATTATAGTGTGTTTTGGTAGGCTGACAATCAGCCAGAGAACTTTGAAAATTAAATATCGGTATGGTGATATTTTTTTGAATATAATATGTCATATTTGACATTAAAAATATCTTGGAGGATACAAAACATTTGGAACACTCACTTATGAGTGATGAGGGGAAATGAGCTGCGCGAAGATACATTTGTCTGCAATTCATATATTTTATTTATTGCAGATCAAACAAGGAATCGTAATAGAAGAAGGAAAAGTGTGAGCGGCACCCTGGCTGGATTATCGGTGGCAGATAATCTGAAATACTGGATGATAATGATACCTTTGCTGACGAAAACACAGCAACCAGGGTAGCGTCTGGGGCATGCTGCAGCGAGATAGGGTGCTGCAGGGTGTCAGGTGGCCGCCAGGCCAGTCCTACATACTCCCGTCACACCGGGGTGAGATAATTAAAATCTATGCCGGACATTTTACTGCGCCGGCATAGTGTGTGAAATTATGTAGAAAGGATAAGGCAACAGAAATAAAAATATTGGATTATTTAATGATGGCAATATTTATAATTGATTTTGTATTTGTGCTACTGGTCCCATTGTTACTTATAGCCAGCTTCTTTCTGGTGTTTTAACAGTTCATTTTAGTGATAGGCAGAGAAGAAGAGAAGTTTTCTCTGTCTATCCCTGGAATGAAGCCGGGAATTTATGAAGGAGGCAATACACATGGAGAATTTATTGTTAAGTTTTCTTACAGATGAAAAAATAGCAGCACAGCAGAACGAATTGTTTTTTGCTGACTTGAGGAAAGATATGGAATGCTCATTATGTCAGGTAAGAAGGGAATCAATACATGCTGTTGTTTATACCAGATTCTCTTCTTGCAGAAACGCTGAAAGATTTTTAGATTACGAAAGGGAAAAAGGCAGCCAATATTGTGATCTGCAGGAGTATCAACTGTATGCAACAGTAGAATCCATTGAAAATAAAAATATTATGGAAGATGTGGCCGTGATTAAAATTCTGGAATTAGCAGAAAAGGGAATTGTAGATGTTGTTGTTTTAACGTCTGTGAGTGGATTATTTCGCAGTCCAAAAGAGACATTCTGGTTTCTGGATAAACTTTATGATTATGAGGTTAAGGTTGATCTGGTCGGTTTTGGAAATTTGGACAAAGCAATTTTCAACGTATATGTTGAGGAAAGTAAAAAGCAGGAACAGGCGTTTCAGAAGATGTTGACAGAATTTGTAAGTCAGTGGGAGATAAGTGAAAGGGATAAATAGCATATGTTAACGAGGGAAGAACTCCTACATATGAGAAACATGTCTTTTGATGATATAAACCCAGAAGAAGTTCCCGATCTCAAAGATCTGGATATTGACGTTACAAAGCCAAAGAAAGAGAAAATTCTGAGCGTGTTGGAATCTGGAAGGAACCCTTATTTTATCAAGAGTGGAAAGGTCCTGATAAAAATTGGGTTTGCCTCTACCAGTCGTACTATAGAAGAAGCATTAGAAAGTCTCGTGCAAATGAAAGAGTAATACATAAGAGAAGGCAGCAATTTTGTCGGCGGATTGCGGGTAGACAGGTAAAAAAATCTATGGTAAGATGATGGCAGAAGAGACAAGGCAGCCAGGATTGCCAATCATCAGATTAGTTGCTGACTAATTTAATGATTGGAGTTAATGGCTATGAAAAAACAATTAATCGAAAAAATCTATCGTGTTGTTATATATTTGCGTCTGTCATCAGATGATGGTGATAATCGTGAAAGTGACAGCATATCTAACCAAAGAATACTGGCAAGAAGTTACGTGGACGGAAAACCTGAGTTTGTTGTGGTAAAGGAATGCGTGGATGACGGATTTTCGGGTACCAATTTTAACAGACCAGGATTTCAAGAGATGATGAAACTGATTGAAAATGGAGAGGCAGATTGTATTATTGTAAAAGACCTATCCAGATTTGGCAGGGATTTTTCTGGGGTCCTTCAGTATGTGGAGCGTGTTCTGCCCAAGATGGGTGTGCGCCTGATACTGATCAATGATAACTACGACAGTATTGAACCTAACCATGATTTTTTATCCCTTAGACTTAAAAGTTTAATCAATGATATTTATCCTGCGGAGACTTCCCGAAGTGTGAGGTCTAATTTATATGCCAAAATGGTTCACGGACAGTGTGTGGCTCCATTTGCAACTTATGGTTTTTTGAAATCACCAGAGGACCGTCATAAGCTGATGATTGATCCGGTCGCTGGATCGGTTGTCTATGATATTTTTTATCTGAAGTTAAAGGGGCATAGCCTGAAAGATATTGCTGATATTCTTAATATACGCGGTATCCTTCCCCCTCTTGCTTACAAGCGGATATATCTGAAACAGAAACTTAGCACAGGTTTCCGGGTGACAGGTGAAAATAAATGGGCAGCAACTATGATACGCCGCATACTGATGGATGAACGGTTTACTGGAGTGTTGATTCAGGGAAAGACAACAACACCAAACCATAAAGTTAAAAAAGTCATACGGAAAAGTGAGAATGACTGGATAAGATATGAGGATGCTTTCGATGCAGTGATAGATAGACATGTTTATGAAGTCGTACAGAATCTTATGGGGAGAGATACCCGAAAATCAGCCGCAGGTCTTGCTATTTTAAGCGGTTTAGTTGAATGTGCTGATTGTCACCAGAGCATGGTGAGAAAAAGTCCAAATGGAGCAAATTATTATTATGTATGTTCGACATCGCTGTATGAAAGGGAGTGCAAACCACACAGTTTCAGTGAACAAAAACTGATAGCTATCATAAAGGAAAGTGTTTTGTATTACATATCTATGATAACAGAACTGGATGAAGTTCTTGAATATGTAAAGAATACTCCGTTGCCTGAAAGAAAAATGTATGAGGCAGATCAACAACTAAATGCGTTGGAACAGGAATGTGAAAGAATCCTACAGATTAAAAGGAATCTGTATAATAGTTTCTGTGAAGGTATTTTGGATGAAGAAGAATTTCAAACTTATAAAAAGAAATATGACGGTATGCTGGAAAAGCTGGAAGATACGATACAAAAGCAGCGGACAGAGATTTCCAATATGGCGGTCACTCTGAAGGAACAGCAAAAGTGGATGAAATATTTCCTAATGTATAAAGATACAAAGGAAATTGACCGGATCATGATTGTTATGCTTGTTAAAAGAATATGTATCCATTCTGAAAAGTGTGTGACTATAGATTTCTGGTTTTCAGATGAGTTCGAGCGCATACAAACGTTATTATATACAATGAACAAAATCGAAAATAATCCTGCACTGGACTCTTTCCTTAATCGTGAGGGAGGTGTTGTCAGTGCCTAGAGTAAGCAAAAGAAAGAAAAAAGCAGAATCAACTCCGGATATAAAGTATTACAAAACGTATATATATGTGAGGCTGTCGGAAAAAGATGGTGGTCACGGACGTATGGATTCCATAAGCATACAAAAACAGATATGTTGTGATTTTGTAAAAAAGCATCCTGAAATGCTGGTCATGAAGGTTTACTCAGATAATGGTATTACCGGAACAACATTTGATAGACCGGAATTTGAACAGCTTATGGTAGAAGTACGGGTGGGCAAAGTTGACTGTATTGTGGTAAAAGATTTTTCCAGATTTGGCAGGGATGCTATTGATGCAGTGGATCTGATTGATACAATATTTCCTAAATTGGGTGTACGTTTTGTTTCTGTACTTAATGATTATGACAGTGACAACCCGGCATGTGTGAATGATCGGGTTAACAATATACTAAAGCATTTCATGAACGATTATTATGCACGCGAGATATCTGTAAAGCTGATACAGGCCCATAAAATCTCAAGGGATAAAGGGGAATTTTGGGGTAGCAGACCTCCATATGGCTATAGACGTTCAGATAAATCCAGCAAACATCTGGTTCCGGTAGAAAGCGAAAAGGGGATTATTCAACAGATATTCTATTGGTATGTATTTGAGGATATGTCAGGAAATGATATCGCAAAGGAATTAAATTCTATGGGGACTTTGACACCTCAAGAAAGCTTTGAACTGCGTGAATATGGAAAAATCAAGCGAAGCAAAAAAATATTATGGGGACATGACCGTATTAATAATATTTTACAAAACCCTGTATACATCGGAGCTTCGGTTGGTGGTAAGACAAAGCAGATGCTTAGTGAGAATATACCGATACATCTGGTACCAAGAGATAGCTGGCAAATCAAGGAAAATGTATGGGAACCATTGATAGAACGTGCAATTTTTGATAAAGCACAAGAAATTAGAAAGGACCGCTGGAAAGATGAAGTTGAATGTTGGGCAGCTAATTTAGATGCAGAACCAGCAGCAAACGGATTTCTTCTTGGACGTATATACTGTGGTAACTGCGGAAGGAAAATTCAACGAGGTAGGGGAAAAACGAAAGGCAGTTACTATTATTTCTGCCCATCAGGTAATATTTCTTATGGAATCTGCAGACTTGGGTATGTGAATGAAAAATATGTTGTTGATGCACTGGAAACGGCATTGCGCTATCAGATTAGTTTGGCTGTCAATTATCATAAACAATATGGCATGGATTTCTATCTGAAATTAAAAAATGAAACAATACAAAAGATATGTAAGGCCAAAGAAAAGTATGAAAAATACTCAGGAAAGTTAGAGACACTTTTTGAACACTATGCCACGGGTATTTTAAATAAGGAAGAGTATCTGGACATAAAAGAGTCATATCTTAAAGAACAGGACACAGCATACAAAGAATTTGTTAATATACAGAAACACTGTGATAATTTGTTGGACTGGCAGCGGGCTAAACTAGATTGGGCAGAAGGGCTTATAAAATACCAGAATATCAAGGAGATCAACAGGGGAATTATAGAAAGATTCATAGAAAAAGTTATTGTAAAATCGCCTACAGAAATTGAAGTGTGCTTCTGGTTCGGAGATATGTTTCAAGAATCGGAGATGCATATGGAAGGAGGGCTTTCATATGCGATATAAATATGTCTTATTGTATCTTAGGCTTTCTCAGGATGACTTTGATAAAGAAGATGAGAGCAACAGTATCCAAAATCAGAGGTTGCTTCTTAAATGTTTTGTGGAGCAGAATGAAGAATTTCAAGATTCCGAAATACTTATTTTTGTCGATGATGGCTATACAGGAACGAATTTTAACCGTCCTGATTTTAAGGAAATGATGGATTTTGCCAGGAAGAACAGCCCCTGCTGTATTATTGTAAAGGACTTATCCAGATTAGGGCGTGATACTATTGACATGCAAGAATATATGGAAAAGGTATTTCCTTTTCTTCAGGTTAGATTTATTGCCGTCAATGATTTCTATGATAGTAATGATACCCTTATGACAAGAAAAGATACAGAAGCAAAGTTTAAGAATCTGTTAAACGGTCTGTATCCTCAGATCTGTTCGCGCAATATTAAGCAGGTAAAAAAGGCAAAAGCGAAAGAAGGTAATTATCATGGATCTGTGCCGACATTTGGATATCTGTTTAAAGAAGATGATAGGAAATCACTTGTCTTGGATAAAGAGGTGTCGTGGATTGTTCGTTATATTTTTGATGAAAGAATCAAGGGTGTGAAATATACCGAGATTGCCAGAATACTGAATGAGAAAAAAATCATTACGCCAATAGAGCATTTCCGCAAAAAAGGATATAAGATGCCATCGAAAAATGTCACACCGTTATGGAACATAAATATGATCAGGAAAATTTTAGCGAATCCTACTTATACAGGTGCAGTAGTAAATAATAAAACAGATAATATGATTGTTTCTGTAAAATCACCAAAAGCGATACCTAGAGAAGATTGGATTTGTGTAGCAAATAAGCACGAAGCAATAGTAACTATGGACGAGATGAAAATTGTCATGGGAATGATAAAGCCAGTAAATACATACCATAAGAAACTAGAGGTGCCAAGAAACATCTTTCGGAGTAAGGTTAAATGTGGTCATTGTCAGAGAATGCTGCGTGTCAGGGATAGGGGACCAGAGCGTATTAAGATGTCCTGTACTACACCAACTAAAATATCTGATACAAAATGCTATAGAGGTTCAATTTTAGCTAAAGATATAGAAAATCTTGTTTTACAATTAATCAGACAGCAAGCATTATTATCAATTGATGCACTTGGAAAAATAAAAGAGATTAATAAAACCTTAGATATTCCAAGATTAAGAAAGCAAAAAGGTTATTACGAAGCAAAAATTGATTCAGGCAAACAAGAAAAAATGGATATGTATGAATTGTGTGTATTAGGCGAAATCCATACAGAGACATTTTTGGAGAAAAAGGAGATACTATCCAGAAAAGAATGTCAATATAAACAAAAGGTGTTAAAATTAAAAGAGAAAATTGCTGCGGCTGAGGAAGAGAAGCAAAAAGAACAGGACTGTTTTTTAAGAAAATTTGCACAATACGCAGATTTAGAGACATTGACATATCCGATAGTGCAGGAGTTAGTTGATATGATTTATTTTTATGATCATGAACACATAGAAGTGATTTGGAATTATGCAGATGAATTTATAAAGGTATCGGGAGAATCATTTGATTGCTGAGGAGGATGTAAGATGGAAATGAAAGAGACTTTTAAGGATAAAGAAATAAATTCAGCGGTTAGTGGAATTTTGAAGAAAAAGCAGAAAATGGAAAATAGCAGAACCAACATTCCGTATGGGTATGTAGTGAAAGGAGGGAAATTACGTCCGGACAAAATAGAATCAGAAGTCGTTAGATGGGTATTTCATGCATATTTACGTTATATGCAAGAACCGCCAATGCTTTTAGCTGATAGGCTGAAAACAGAGCAATATATAGGGACGAGAAAATATCTTGTGGATGAAAAAGTTCGTGGAGATATAACGGGGAAAATAATCGAAAAGTACATAAGTGCAGAATTAAGCATCCGCTTAACACAATATAAGGAGCTGAAAAAAACGGATACTTCCGAAGAAATAAGCTATTATTTATCGTGTCCATTGAGTGCTGAAGTTTGTAAAAAAATTGTTGACAGAACATTTGCTTCCGATGATATGGAATACCTCAGACTTATTTGTAAGATTAGAAATAATCCTGTATATTTGGGGCATCTATATTACACTAAGGGTAAAGAGAAATTGAAAGTGAGAAATGTTCACGAACCTATTATTTCAGAAGAAGTGTTTGAAGCTATAACTGAATGTATGGCTTAATAGAATGGCATGAAGTGAAAAATTAGATAGGACCATTGAATATTATGGGAAAGGCAGCAGATGTTGCCTTTCTTTTTTAATCGTTTTGTCCAGGAAAGGAGAACAATAAAACTGTGGATAATGAGGAAAATATGAATTTCATTACGAAGGCAGAAAAATTAATGCTGAAAAAAATGTTTCCGGCCGGATGCAGGATTGAATTAGAGTATATGGAAAAGGAAACAGATAGTAATTTGAGACAAGGGGATTTAGGGACAGTCATTAAGATGGATGATATGGGAAACCTTCAGGTCTCTTGGGATAAGAAGGGGAGTTTTGGAGTAATATACAAAAGAGATAAGTTCAAATGTATTATGACAAAGCAACAGATAGAGGAGCTTTTACGTGCGCTGGAACAGAACACTTATGGAAATATGGACCAAATGCAGGAATGTATTGAGGATAAGGTTTCTTCGGCTTTTCCTGAAATGTATTTTCGGAAACCCATTAATAATGAATTGTTGGTCGAATTATGTGTTAATGCTTTTCTGATAAACAGAGCCAGGATATCAGTTAAATATCATTATAGTGATAAGATGCAGATCATTGTGGATTCTGTGAAATTAAAAGGTGCATAAAAAGTGTTGGTTGGAACAAAAAGATGTTGAACATATAAGGTGGAAAATTGCTCATGCGATTATCCGCTTTATTTTTTGGAAGGAGAATTAATTTGGTTGAAAAAAGAAAACTTGCTATACCATACACTACAGTTTTCATATGTGAACTTTCAAAAGGAACCCAGGATATCATCAGGGAAGACATGGAGCAACATTCTGCTGAACATGGATATCGTTTAGAATGGGATAGAGAAACATTAGATTATGTGGGCATGACCAGAAGATTTTGTGATATAGAGGACATGTACAAGGACACCAAGTTGGAATTTTGCAAAGAGGGCGAAGATGTTGAAGAGTATGAAAAAAACAATCAACGTCAAATCATCTTAAATCTAAAAGATACGGATATGATGAAGTTATGCAAAAAAGCAGGTTCTGTTGGTCTACCTGTCTCAGAGCTTCTGGAGAATTTTGTGGCTGATCTTACGGGAAGTTCTAGAACAAATGGTTCGGATGAGAGAATGTATGCAAATCAATGGTTTGAGCGCTGCTGGTTTAGTTTTGATATATATTACAGTTTCTTGAGTTATTTAGTAGAGTGGGGAGGTGTTGACAGCGCAGTAGAAATCTGGGAGGCACTTGAAGATTACAAAGAGCAGGATGACCTGGACGAATATGATCTTGAAGAACAGCAGGCGCTACAGGAAGAACTGAACAATATGTATGAAGAGTACCGGGAAAATAGAGAAGATAATACAAGAACACTTGAGGTTGAGATGAAAGAGGTTTTAAAATGGAAAGAAGAAAGAGACAGATTGATGAATAAAATTCAGCCAGAAAAAAGAAATGAAAAAGGATTGTAAAAATCGACAATTTTTTTTGGTTATTACTTGACACAAGGGGGAAAATCAACGCTTTTGTATACTTTAAGCGGAATGGACCTTCCAACCAGTGGTGACGTGGAGTACAAAGGGAAAAATTTATGCAGCATTTCAGAAATAGAAATGGCGAAAATAAGAGCAAGAGAGTTTGGTTTTGTATTTCAGCAGTCACATCTGGTTAGCAATCTCACTTTATTTGAAAATGTGTTGGTTGCGGGTTATGTAAGTAATAAAGAAAGTGAAACGGAGATTCGGAAACGGGCTGAGACATTGATAAAAGAAATGGGTATATGGGAAGCAAAGGATCGGCTGCCATCGGAGACTTCTGGCGGTGAAACGCAACGGGCTGCCATCGCAAGGGCCGTCATAAGCTCTCCGGATATCCTTTGGTGTGATGAACCGACAGGTGCGTTGAACAAATCCAATACAGAAGAAGTCTTAAACCTTTTAAGTGCCCTAAACAAAAAGGGGCAAAGCATTCTGATGGTAACGCATGACCTGTGCGCCGCCATCCGAGGTAACCGGATCTTATATCTGGAGGATGGAAAAATCATAAATGAGCTGATACTGACTCCTTACCAGGAAATCCAGGAAAAGCAGAGAGAGCGCCGAATCAGCAAATGGCTGTCCGAATTGCAATGGTAGGAGGCTTAAGGATGGAAAATACAATCATAATAAAGGCTGGCATCAAAAAACATAAGGGAAGTCTCTTTGGAATCGCGGTACTTCTGTTTCTCGTATCCTTATCCATTTCCACTGTTTTCACCGTATTTTTAAGGGGCGGGGCATATATTCGTAAGGAGATGCAGCGTGTGGGATTTGGCAGTCTAACGGCCTGGGTATCCGATGTACCAGATATGGCGGCACTTACCCAAAGCATTGAGATGCAGAGAGGTATACAATCTACTGCCGTACAGAATCTTATTTTTTCGGAATATGAAGCAAACGGTATGGATTCAGACAGTGAAGGCCAATTAATTCCATGGTCAGCAGAAGAAGAAACCTATCATTTCTTCCGTGATGACCTGTCCGGTTACGGGGAATCTCCTATGGAAATTACTCCTGGAACAGTTTATGTTTCCCCCTCCATGGTATCAGTCATGGATCTGAAAATAGGAGATCTCATTACATTTCCCGTGGCAAGAGGGGGAGAAAGGATAAACCTTACCGTTGCCGGATATTATGAGGATCCTTATATGGGCAGTTCGATGATTGGGATGAAAGGGTTTCTGATTTCAACAGACGATTATGCATCCATCCTTCAGACCATTCAGGGAGCAGGCATGGACAGCCTGGCAAGAAAAGGCGCCATGATTCACATTTTCACAAATGGAGGAAATAATTTCAGCCTATCCGAAATTAACAGGATGCTCAACGAAAATACCCCCATTTCCCAATATACAGAATTTATACATAGTGCCGGTGCTATGGAAGAATTTATGGTGATTCTGCAAAATGCATTCTGCGGACTTCTGGCAGCGTTTGCCCTGGTTCTGCTCGGGGCTTCAATGGTAGTTCTGGGACACAGCATATCAGGTGTCATCGAACAGGAATCAGGAAATCTGGGAATTTTAAAAACCATTGGACTTACCGGAAAACGTCTGATCTGTCTGCAGCTGATACCCTATATAGTTACTATCGCGGCAGGATTGCTATCAGGGCTGGTGGCTGCACGCCCAGTGGCTGGATTTATAAGCAGAATGACTCTGACAGCTACAGGGGTTTTGTTCCCGGCTGACTTACCTGCATTGCCATGTCTTGCTGCTTTTGCAGTAATTATATTTCTCCTTGCCGGTTTTACCGTTTTGAAACTGAGAAAGATCATTTTAGTTACCCCGATGAAAGCAATCCGGGGCGAAATGGCCGGGGTGAATTGGAAACCGGGCAAGCATGCCAGGATAAAAGCAAAGGGTCTCGCCCTTCACCTGGCTGTACGACAGCTCCTGTCAGGAAAAAAGAGATATCTCAGTGCCTGTATAATAGCGGTACTGCTTGTATTTTCTGCATCTCTGGCCGGAAGAATAAATGCATGGTTAGGACCGGAGGGGAAAGGCATGATGGATGCTTTTAATCCGGCAGATCTGGATATCGGTGTACAGGCACTGGGTGAATTAAATGTCAGGGAAATTGAAAATATGGTACAGTCCTATACCGAAATCACCGACAGCTATCTGCTTGCCATGCCAAGCGTATCGGTAGATGGTACCAACTTTACGGCGAATGTGATTACCCAGCCGGAGCGGTTCCATATCAGTCAGGGGAAGACCAGCGAGAAGGATGATGAAATTGTTCTGACAGAAACAGCAGCAGCCGATTTAAATGTAACCATTGGCGACAAGGTTACGGTCAGAGGCGATATAAAAAGCCGGGAATTTACCGTTTCCGGAATTTATCACTGTGCCAATGATATGGGCGCCAATATCGGTATGAGCCGGGAAGGGTACCTTTCCATCGGGCAGGATGACCCACAGCTATGGTGCCATCATTATTTCCTTGATGATGTAACTGCAAAAGCAGCCATAACAGAGGCACTGGAAACAGCTTATGGAGGCGATGTCCATATCCATGAGAACTCTTGGCCGGGACTTTCCGGTATCATTACAGCCATGCACGGCCTGCTGGCCTTTATATATGGAATGACTGCCGTATTCATCTTAATTGTAACTGCAATGACCGGAAGCAAGATTCTTACTGCAGAGCAAAAGGATCTTGGAATCTACAAATCCCTGGGCTGTCCCACAAACATGCTTCGCACAACATTTGCTCTGCGGTTTGGCATTGTGGCAATTGTGGGTGCTGTGGCTGGAACGATCCTTGCATCAATTCTGACCGATCCTTTGGTGTCCCATGTGATGAGACTTGCAGGAATCAGCAATTTTGCCTCTCAGCCCACTGCAATGATCATTCTGATACCGGGCTTTGCAGTAACCCTTTTTTTCCTTCTATTTTCCTATCTGGCATCCCGCCGGATAAAGAAGGCGGATATGACAGTATTAACAGCAGAATAAAAATAATATTATACATGTGGCAAAATCTGAGATAACAGGTAATTCGAAATAGCAAGGCTAAATTAAGCAGAAAGGACAGATTATGAAGAATAAAACATTAACAAAAGTAATGAATACTGGAATGTTGATCATGATATCCATGGTATTCCTTGGAGGTTGTGGACAGGAAGGAGAGAATCCGAACAACAACAGTTCCGGACAGCAGTCAGTTGATGCTGAAATTAGTTCCAATGCAGGAGAAGAGATAATTACAGGCAGAGATTCATATTCAGAGACAAATTCAACAGCAGAAGCAGTGGAAAGGGCGGGGGCGGATCAATCTGTGGAAGCAGACGCAGGCTCTGGCACAGATTCAGCTGCTGAAGCAGATACTGAAACAGATAAGACGTCAGGTACCGCTACTGAGCTGGAAGTACGGTTCGAAGATGAAGGGGAACCTTTCTTAATGCAATTGGAAGACAATGAAACTGCAAAATCCATAGCCCGTTATGTGGGCACTTCAGACTGGAGGCTTCCAATTTATGAAAGGGATGATGATGCCGACTATAACGTGTTGCAGTATTATGATATTTCAAGCAGATATGATATTCCTTCCGCCCCGGTAACGGTAACTACGGAAAAAGCTGGCGAGGTATATTATTCAGATCCAAACCGCATCGTACTATTTTACCATGACGCAGAGATTACCGGGGAATATACAAAAATAGGTACTTTTGACGCTACCGACGCATTTGTGAATGCCGTAGAAGAGAATCCGGTTTTAGAGGGATGGGGCAACAAAATCGTACAAATTGCACAACCGTAGAAATAAAGCGGCTGAATCATTACGGCAGAATAAGGAGCATGCAGTGCAGTTACCTATATTAACAAACAACAACAATAAAGGTGCATGCAGAACAGATACCTGTATTAACAGACAACAATAATAAAGGAGTAATGAAAAATGAAAGAAATCAGACAGCAATATTTAACCGGGGAACGCCCGCTTTTCAAAGGCGAAAATTTAAAAATATACGACACCATATTCACAGACGGAGAGTCACCGCTTAAGGAAAGTCAGGATATAGAATTGTATGGAAGCATGTTTAAATGGAAATATCCGCTGTGGTACAGTAAGAATATTTTAGCCGAGGATTGTACATGGTTTGAAATGGGCCGTGCAGGAGTATGGTATTCAGACAATATTACGGTAAAAAATGCAATTATTGAGGCTCCGAAAAATTTCCGCCGCTGTCATAACGTAAACCTACAAAATGTTGATTTTCCAAATGCTGCTGAGACCTTATGGCATTGTGATGGGGTAACTATGGAACAGGTTACAGCCAAAGGAGACTACTTTGCGATGAATAGCCGGAATATGAAACTTCAGGATTTTCAGCTGGTCGGAAATTATTCCTTTGACGGAGTAAAAAATATGGAAATCCATCACGCCAGACTCCTCTCCAAAGATGCTTTCTGGAACTCCGAAAATGTGACGGTATATGATTCCTTTATCTCCGGAGAATATCTGGGATGGAATGCAAAAAATCTGACCTTGATTAACTGTACCATAGAAAGCTTACAGGGCTTGTGCTATATTGAAAATCTTGTCATGAAAAACTGCAGGCTGTTAAACACCACACTGGCTTTTGAGTACTCTACCGTAGATGTGGATATTGATGGGAAAATAGACAGTGTAATGAATCCGTCAGGAGGAAGCATCCGTGCAGATTATATTGGAGAACTGATTATTGAAAAAGATAAAGTAAATCCGGAAAAAACTGTCATAACCTGCCGTATGGACCAAATGGAAAATCAAATGGCGGTGTAGAGAATAATGAAAAAAATAGTATACCTTTTCATTGTAGGAATCCTGTTGCTCTCTCTTTTGGCATGTGGCAGCGAAATCAGGCAGGAGCCGGAAAGCAAGCAGGAGCCGGAAAACGGGACTTTAGATCAGATAGAAAAAACTTCTTCTGAAACGGAGACTTCGGGAACAGAAAAAACTTCTTCTGGAGCAAAGGACAGCCTTGTTCATGAATTAGGAATCCAGGTAACTGGAGAAGACGGTCAGCATATTGTCTTTCGGTTAAATGACAGTCCGGCAGCAAATGCACTCTATGAACAACTGCCACTTACCATACCGGTAGAAGATTACAGCCACAATGAGAAAATCTTCTATCCCCCCAATGAACTGAATACGAATGATACTCCCCTCGCCAAGGGCTCCTCCGGAACACTTGCATACTATGCGCCTTGGGGTGATGTGGTTCTCTTTTATGGAGCATTTGATGGTGCAGGCGGATTGTATGAACTTGGAGAAGCAGTGTCGGGTGCTGACCGGATTGAATCCCTGTCTGGAGAAATACAGATCAATACCATAAACGGAGAGTTAGATAAAAGCAGCTTATCCCATAAATAAACAGGACGAAAAAGGAGATGAACAGATGAGCAGTTTTATTATAAAGGGGATTCTTATTGGCCTCCTCTTTGGTATGCCCTTTGGCGCAGTTGGAGCAATGACAGCACAGAGAACCTTAGTTTATGGCATGAAAGCAGGATTGTTAACAGGTCTTGGTTCTTCTGTTTCAGACTGTGTTTACGCCTGTATCGGTGTATTTGGATTGACCCTGATATCCGACTTTTTACTTCGGTATCAAAGCATCATCAATCTGGCAGGCGGCTGTCTGATACTGGGAATGGGTATCCGCATGCTGCTGTCAAAAAATGGTGGGACGCAGAATACCACGGACTCTCCCGGAGGCATCCGGATGTTCGTTTCCTCATTTGCAGTGGGTATCATGAATCCGGCAGCCATTCTTACTTTTCTGTTTGCCTTTTCCTTGCTTGGGATACATGGGCAATGCAGGCTGGCCGAAGGAATGGGGCTAGTTACTGGCGTATTTTGGGGGACGTACTGCTGGTGGGGAATGCTCTCCGGTGCAGTTGTTCTGCTGAAGAAAAAAGCGAAAAAAAATTGGCTCCCGATCATGAACCGGACATTTGGCATCATCTTAATTTTATTTGGTTCCGTGATGTTAGTTCAAAAAATTTTTATGTGTTAAACAAACGTACAGAAGATTAGGAGGAAAAATAAAATGGAATATTCGTTTAATAATAAAATAGATCGCAGAAACACCGGTTCATTGAAGTGGAATGTACCGGAAAATAAACTGCCCATGTGGGTGGCTGACATGGATTTTCAGACAGCTCCCGAGGTTATACAAAGCATTATTGCCAGAGCCCAACAGGGCGTATTTGGCTATACAACTATAACCGATGATTGGTATCAGGCATATCAGTCATGGTGGAAAAAACGCCATAAATTTGAAATCAAAAAAGAGTGGATGATCTTCTGCACCGGAGTAGTACCCGCCATTTCCAGCATTGTCCGAAAAGTTACCACCGTTGGTGAGAATGTAGCAGTCATGACCCCGGTATACCATATATTTTTTAATTCCATTGTAAACAACGGGAGAAATGTGCTTGAGAGCCGATTACATTACGATGGCAGGGATTATCAAATTGATTTTGCTGATTTAGAAGAGAAGCTTGCCCTCCCTGAGACAACCCTGTTGATTCTATCCAATCCCCACAATCCGGTTGGTCGAATCTGGAGTAGCGAAGAACTTAAAAAAATAGGTGATTTATGCAGCAAATACCATGTACTTGTGATTTCAGATGAAATACACTGCGATCTTACCGAACCGGGACGAGAATATACCCCCTTTGCATCCGTATCTGACAACTGCCGACTCTACAGTATTACCTGTGTATCCCCTACAAAAGCATTTAATCTGGCTGGAATCCAGACGGCTGCAGTAATTGTGCCGGAGATTAACCTGCGCCATAAAGTCAGCAGGGGACTGAATACCGATGAGGCTGCAGAACCAAATGTATTCGCAGCTATCGCCCCGGTTGCGGCATTTACCTATGGGGGACAGTGGCTGGATGCTTTAAAAACGTATCTCTGGGAAAACAGAAAATTTGCGGAAGACTATATCAATAAGGAAATATCCGGAGTATCTGCAGTTTCTGCAAAAGCTACCTATCTGCTTTGGATAGACTGCAGGAACATGATTGGAAATTCATCAGAACTCTGCAGTTTTATATACAGACACAGCGGTCTGTATCTTTCTGACGGTCAAGAATTCGGCAATGGGAATGGATTTATACGTATGAATCTGGCTTGTCCACGAGAACTGCTTGCGGATGGGCTCAAGCGGTTGAAAAGCAGTGTGGAAGCTTATGAAACATGGGTGTGTGAGCAGTACTAGTTTTTGTATAAGTCAGCTATATCCTGTAGTCTGCGCTTCATTTCTGTACGGATATGCAACGGCTCTAAACACTCGCATTTATCAGCTGATACGGCTCAGCTGTTCGCACAGTTTTATTTCCGAAACGGTCTGCATATTCAAACGAAAGCAGCTTGCTTTCCTGCAAAGCTGTTTTGATAATTTCTAAATATGGCTGTATGTTCCTGTTAATCATCCACGGACTTAAATCTATGCTTATTTGATTTGCTTTTAATTCAATGTCTTTGGCTCTGTCGGCGGGGATAAAACTCTTGACTTTCGCAAGGGCATTTACCAGTTCATTCCCCTGTATCATATTGGAAAGCCCCATCAAAATAGCGGAAAGGTCGGCAGTAGAAAAAACTTTGCTGTCGACTTTATAATTCTGCATGATTTCAAAACCTCCGCCCACTCCTGATGTTGATCGAACAGGTATCCCCGCCATGTTGATTGCGTCTATATCACGGTAAATTGTGCGGGATGAAACTTCAAACATATCTGCTAACTCCTGTGCGCCAATCCGCTTTTTATCCAAAAGTATCATAATAATGTGTCAACTTTCATCTGATACCCGCCTTTCATAATTTCTTATTTATAATAGATTGTTATCTTTCCCGCAGCTTCACCGCTTTAGAAGCAGCCCGTCGCCGTTCATCCTTCAGTTTCGCATAATGTTTTTTAGTTGTATTTACATCAGAATGCCCTAGTACATCAGCAACAATATAAATATCCCCAGTCTCCTGATATAGAGCCGTACCGTAAGTAGAACGGAGTTTATGAGGTGTAATTGTTTTAACCGTTACTGCAGAACTGTATTTCTTTACTAATTTTTCCACCGCATCTACGCTAATTCGTTTTCTAAGGTTGGAAAGGAACAATGCATCTTCGTGTCCCGCAATTGGTGTAATGGAATTCCTGGATAATTCCAGATAATCCTTCAGACCATTTTCCACTTCTGATCCAAAATAAACAACCATCTCATTTCCACCTTTTCGTATAATACGGATTCCGTTATTTTTAAAATCCACATCGGAAATATTAAGCCCGACGCATTCGGACACACGTATCCCGGTTCCCAGAAGAAGCGTAATGATTGCCAGATCGCGGTATTTATGCTTATTATAATGGTAAAGCTGGACACCGGATAATTCATTGCCGCAGTTCTCTATATGATCCAGCAGATTAGCCACCTCATCCGGATCCAGCTGGATAATCGCTTTATCGCTGAGTTTCGGCATATCCACCATGCGGGCAGGATTAGCAGGAACCAGCTGCCTTTTGCACAAATATTCAAAAAAGCTTCGGATGCTTGACATCTTCCTTGATATCCCTGTTCTGGAATTTGTCTCGTATGAGCCGCTTTCACTGGTGGTATACGCTTTGAGATATTCCTGATATTCTTCAAAATCCACTGGTTGAAGCAGTGAGAGATCATCCAGTTTGATGTCTTTTAAATTTTTCTCCGCCAGAACAGGATTGGTAGACTGTAAGAAGCGAAAAAATACACGTAAATCATATGCATAAGAAATTCTTGTCTTATCACTGGTTGTTGGCTCCTTCGCCCGAAAGAAATCCTTTACATAGGGCGGCAGCTCCAGAAGCATTTCCCGCAGCTTCTCCGTATTCATAATTTTTTCCTGATCTCTATATGTAAGATTAGCCATGTACCCTCCAAAATAATTTTATTTTAATTCTATAGTACAAAGATTATAGCACATACCTGTGAAAAATACCAGGTTACGCGGTTAAACAAAATATTTTTCCGCATAACTTTCCAATAGACCCCTGTCAGTTGCCAATCTCAGACAGACTATAATGAAATCGTAGTGTTATTATCCATGATTTCCTGTTCCCGGAATAGATTTGAAACAGCCATTTCATAATCAATGAGTTTTTCTGCCTTATTTATTTTTTTAAGATATTTATCCGGATTCGTAAACATACGTCCCATATAAAACCAAAGCTCTTTCATTTTAAATAGAACATTTTTACCGCCGGAAATAGTCTCCTGATAGCCCTGATATATTGTATTATGAAATTGCAGAAAATGGTCTTTGTTAAGCAGCTTGTGATTTTCAATACCTTGTAACAGACCGGGATTCATCAACAGCCCCCTGCCAAGCATAATTGTTTGAATATCAGGAAATTGTTCCACAAATTTTTCATAGTCATGAACCGTAAACAGATCCCCATTATAGCAGACGGGATTAACGGATGATGCCAAAGCAGTGCCAAATACTTCTAGATCAGGCGAATTTTTGTAATAATCTTTTTGGATTCTGGGGTGAATAATCAGTTCTTCCAATTGATATTTATTATAAATCTGAATAAGTTCAGAAAATTCTTTCGGGCTGTCTTTGCCGATTCTAGTCTTAATCGAAATTTTCATATCCAGTTCCGAGCATACCTTATCCAGAAACAGATCCAATTCATCCTGAAAGGCAAGAAAGCCGGATCCTTTCTTTTTGGATACTACCGTACCGGATGGGCAGCCAAGATTCAGATTTACTTCATTATATCCCAATTGTTTTAATTCCAGCGCCGTCCAGATAAATGCATCTGCCTGATTTGTCAAAATCTGAGGAACCAGACGAATCTGATTATTATGTTCCGGCATGATGTCCTGCATCTCCCGGTATGAGAAACGCCGTTTCTGGTTCGGTACTAGAAATGGCGTAAAATATTTATCTACACCTGGGAAAAATGTATGATGGGCATTCCGATAAATATACCCGGTTATGCCTTCCATCGGGGCAAAATAGTAGCGCATGATGTCTTCTCCTGTTATTGTGTGGGTTTGAGTTTGGATTTACTTTTAGATCATTATATACAAAGAATTATAGAAAGACAACCTGAGATTTCAATTTGTGAACCGTTCTGTATTAATACGCATATTAATCATACGATATCCTCTTACAAAGTATACGACCTGTGAAGGTATTGTATTAATAAGAATATTAATCATACCTATTATTCATACGGGTATAGCCCAGACGTGGGATCCGGGCTATGAGTCAAATATATTAACCTCAGTTGTTAATATACTCACAGTTTAATATAGACCGCGAAAAATGTCAATATATGGAATGACACGAATTGAAACATCTAAAATGCCATGATTCGTGTTTACTTAGAGCCAGCTTATTATTTTCATGGAGACAGGTTAGAAAATATCTTGACGTTTACTGTCAAATATGATAAAAGTAATAAGGTAATACCTTTAATGGGAAGGATGTGGGTGAAATGGAAATACTGCCAATGGAAAAGGTTAATTTAAGCAATTCTGTAAAGGCATATTTGATAAAATACATCCGTGGAATGGACGCAAAACTGGGAACAAAGCTTCCGCCGGAGAATGAAATGGCGAAAAATTTTTCAGTCAGCCGCGTGACGATCAGACGGGCACTGGATGACCTGGAAAAAGAGGGACTGATCCTGCGGATACACGGAAAAGGAACATTCGTTAATCCGGATGCTCTGCAAATTAAGACCAGCTTATTGCCCGGTGGGGAATTCCGCCAATTGATACGGGATTCGGGTTATGAAGCAAAATTTGAAATACAGCGGTTTGAAAAGCTGTTCAGCGATGGAGAAGTGAGCAGAAAACTGGAAATACCCGTAGGAACTCCTTATTATCTTCTGGAGAAACTTTATTTTGCGGATCAACATCCGGCAATTGTCAGTATTGACAGAGTTCCCTGCGATTATTTTAATCAGGATCCTGAATCAGAGGAACTGAACGAATTATCCATTTTTCATATCTTGAAACATAAAGCAGGTTGCATTATCAAGCGGGATAAGATTGAAATCGAAACCATGGATTTGGTAAAAATGAAACATTACAGCAGATGCAGTGAAAAAATGGAGTGCAGCAGTGTGTTGTGCTTTCATGGCATTAATTATGATCAGAATAACCGTCCGGTTATTTTAGATACAGAATTTTATAACACCGATTACATACGCTTTAATATGATTAGGGTAAAAGATGTTTACAAAGATTAAGGTTATTCTAGAATAGCCTTTTCTTATAGAAAAAGCAAAGGTAATACCATATTACCCATATTATGAATTAAGGAGAAAAGAGAAATGATGGAGAGGAAACAAAAACAAATCCCTATGCTGGAGAAAATTTTTCACTTATCGGAACGGGGTACCAATGCCAGAACCGAGATGGTTGCAGGATTGACAACTTTTTTGACTTGTGTGTACATAGTAGCCGTAAATCCGGCAATTCTGTCTGCTGCCGGAATGGACACGAAAGCAGTGTTCTGGGCGACTGCTTTGGCTTCAGCGATTGCCTGTATCTGGATCGGAATCTGGGCAAATCTTCCCTTTGCACTGGCACCTGCAATGGGTCTTAACGCATACTTTGCCTATTACGTTGTAAATACTCTGGGTCTCACCTGGCAAAATGCACTTGCCTGTGTCTTTATATCAGGTGTTACATTCATGCTTTTAAGCATCCTGAAGGTGCAGCAAAAAATCGTTGATGCCATGCCGGAATGTATAAAATTATCCGTGGGGGCCGGTATAGGCTTTTTTATCGCATTTACCGGTCTGCATCAGGCAGGCATTATCACCGCATCCAAAGATACACTTTTAACATTAGGCGATTTATCCAATCCGGGTGCACTGCTTGCTTTAGCCGGAATTTTCGTCATGGCGGTTCTTGTCATCAAACAGGTTAAAGGCGGCATACTCATTGGAATCCTTGGAATCACCGTGATCGGCATTTTTATAACCAATCCACTCACTGGAACATCATACACACAGCTTCCGGATACACTTGTTGCATTTGACAATCCGGTTAAAGCACTGGCACCAACGTTAGGCCAGTTATCCATAAAGGGAATGTTTACCGGTGCACCGGTGATCGTCTTAGGTGTTATATTTGCAATTATCAGCTTCCTGTTTGTAGATTTATTTGACAGCATCGGAGTATTGTTAGGCGTTGCCTCCAAAGCCGGGCTGTTGGACAAAGACGGGAATCTTCCATGTGCAGGAAAAGCATTATTCGTCTCTGCCGGAGGCGCCGCTATCGGAGCGCTGCTTGGTACGAATACCGTTACCATCTACGGTGCGGAAAGTACCACAGGTATTGCCGAAGGCGGACGTACCGGTATGACTGCCTGTGTGACAGGAGTACTGTTTCTTCTGGCACTGTTTTTCTCTCCGGTATTTTTAATGGTTCCATCTATAGCGACGGCACCTGCCCTTGTTATGGTAGGTATTTTTATGATAGAACCCCTTCGCAGTATTGATCTGAAGGATATATCCATCGCACTTCCGGTATTTTTAACCGTTGCATTTATGCCATTTTCCTATAATATCGCATATGGTATTCTGTTTGGTATGATTGGTTACACCGTAGGTAAAATCGCAGCCGGAAAGTCTAAAGAATTGACCGGTACCGTAAAAGTACTGACTGTCCTGTTCGTTATTTATCTCGTACTGGACATTATTTTATAAATCAGGAGGAACGCTATGCGTACATTTGAAGAAATAAAAAATACCATTGAAACAGGTCTTGGAAAATATCCCTGTGATCTGAAACTAAAAGATGTCTGTCTTGTTAATGTATATACCAACGAAATATACCGGACAGATATATACATCAAAAATAAACGGATCATTTCCATTGAACCAAATGCCGGTCTTGAAGCAAAAGAATGTCTGGATTGCAGCGGCAAATATGCCATACCGGGATTTATTGATACTCATATGCACTTTGAGTCAACCATGCTGTCTCCGGAAGCATTGGCCTCGGTGGTCGTTCCCCAGGGTACCACCACCTTATGTGCAGACCTTATGGAAATCGCCAATGTAGCAGGGGAAGAGGGCTTAAGGGAGATGTTAGTGTCTATGGACCGCCTGCCTTACCGCATGCTTATTGAAGTATCTTCCAGAGTTCCCACCGCTCCGGGCTTAGAAACAACCGGCGCCATCCTTGGTGAAAAAGAAGTAAAGAAGATTATGGAATGGGAGGAGAGTATCAGTCTGGGTGAACTGGATCCATCCAAAATCTTATTTGTCAAAGAAGAATACATCCATAAAGTTGCTGACACACTTGCACAGAGAAAAATTGTGAATGGACATGCAATCGGAAGATTAGGCCAGGAACTCAATGTATATGCCAGTTCCGGTATTTCCGATGACCATGAATGTGTGAACGCAGAAGAAATGCTTGCCAGACTCCGTGTGGGCATGAAGGTTCTGATCCGCGAAGGCAGCAGTGAACGAAACGTAGAGGAATTGATAAAAGGTGCTGTAAAGGAGCAAATTCCACTGGAAAACCTCATGTTCTGCACCGATGATAAACACGCCAGAGAGATCCAGCAGGAAGGACATATTAATTATAATGTCAACCGTGCAATAGCACTGGGAATCCCCCCTGTTGAAGCAATTAAAATGGCTACTATTTACGCAGCAAAACATTTCCGAATGGAAGATGAAGTAGGAAGTATCACGCCAGGAAGGCTTGCTGATATACAAATTGTCTGTGATATTACAAATATTAAACCCTCAGTTGTCATTTTTGAAGGAAAAATAGTTGCAGAAGACAATGCGCTTCTAAAGGAATGCAAGGTAACCGAATATCCGGAGTGGATTAAAAATACCGTGATTTTGAAAAAACCGGTTACGGAAGAATCCTTTTCCTTTAAGGCAAAATCCAATGGTACTCAGGCAAATGTTCGTGTGATTGATTTAATTCCCAGCCAGATAATCAATAAAGAACTGATCGACATTTTGCCAGTCCGGGAAGGAGAAATTATTTCGGATACAGAACGTGATATTTTAAAACTGGCTGTAGTAGAGCGTTATGGAAAATCAGGCGATATCGGCATGGGATTTGTACATGGATTTGAACTGAAAAATGGCGCTCTGGCATATTCCATGTCACACGACCACCACAATATCGTTGTAGTTGGTACCAATGATAGAGATATGGCAGCAGCAGTAAACGGAGTAGCTGAGATGAACGGTGGACTTACCGTTGCATGCAATGGGACAGTAACCCACCAGATGTGTCTGCCAATTGGCGGATTGATGAGCGAAAAAAATGCCGATGAAATAATGGAAGAACTGGATGTTATGAATGATGCAGCTAAGAACCTGGGATGTAATATGTCTGCTCCCTTTATGTCATTAAGCTTCATCTCTCTGCCCACCGTACCGGAATTGGGGCTTACTGATAAAGGACTGATAGATGTCATAAATCATAAATTAATTGATGTGGAAATTCTTTAAAAAGAACTTGTTTAAATACAGACTCTAACTAAAACAAATGATAAATGCAAAATGACTGTCTCACAAAAACTGTTTCCGGATTTTGTGCCCGTTATTTTGCATTTTTTGTTACTGTAGACACCCTTCGGATGCTCACAGTAACAGCACCTGCCCATTTAAAGTCGCCTTTGGCGAGGGGCCGATGCCCGAATGCTGCCTTTTTATTGGCTCCGATACCGTGCGGCCCTGTGTATGGCACGGTCTGAATGTAACCATTTTTTCTATATTATGGAAGAAGCCGTTAAAATGAATAGAAAATCCGGCCGGGTTGTAGTAAAATAATAATAATAATGTGCTTTAGCTAATAGTGTAATTTACACGGTACATAAACTTTCATTATGAAAAGGAGACAGGTTATGAGTGAAACCAGAGTTTTAGAAAATGAAGCGTTACGAATAGAAGTAAATGATTTTGGTGCTGAGTTTGCACGGGTATATGATAAGAACGCCGGCAGAGAGGCCTTATGGAATGCAGATCCCGCTTATTGGAACCGACACGCACCAGTACTCTTTCCCTTTGTAGGTGCACTTCAGGATGAACAGTATCAATATCATAATAAAAGCTATCGGATGGGACAACATGGATTTGCCAGAGACAGCGTATTTACAGTAGAAGAGCACCAGCCCAACCTCATTTGCCATAAACTAACCTGGACAGATGACAGCTTTAATAAGTACCCATTTAAGTTTTCCCTTTATATTACACATATTTTATCAGGAAATGAAATCAAAATCTGCTGGAAGGTAGTAAATGAGCAAGCAGAAGCCATGTATTTTGGAATCGGAGCCCACCCGGCTTTTCTTGCACCGGTTAAAGCGGGAGAGACGCAGGAGGATTATTATTTGAATTTGTATTCCGATAAAGAGAATTACACATGCCTGCGCATTAACGAAAATGGTCTGGCGCTCACAGAAAAACCGGAAATCTTTACCGCAAAGGATGGATTCTGCCCGCTGAAAAATGATCTGTTTAAGGACGGTGTATGGATTTTTGAACATGCACAGCTGCAAAAAGTAGGACTTGCATTACCGGATAAAACCCCTTATATAGAAATCAATTGTGAGGGATTCCCCTATGTGGGAATCTGGACAAAACCAGGTGCCCCCTTTGTATGCCTGGAGCCATGGTATGGCCGGACAGATGATGCAGGATTTAAAGGAAATATCCAGGATAAGTCCGGAATTCAAAAGTTAGATGCAGGCGAAACTTTTGAGGCGGATTACACCATAACCGTATGCGGCTAAATGTGACTCTGATCAGCGCTTGATATATGGATTTTGATAGCGTTCTCTATTAATTGTATTTTTGCCGCAATTGATGGCTTTTTGCGGACAATAATGCAGGCAGGCAAAACAATATTCACAGTTGTGATGCCATTCCGGTATCCCGTTTTCTATTGAAACATTGGATACCGGACAGATTTTCTTACATTTTCCACATCCGTTACACGTGGATTGGACGGTAAAGTTTTTGTCCATTTTCGCAATATCTCTATGCATAAAATTGTGGTAAACATTGAACAGCGGGTGATAAAATTTCGGTTTTAATTTTCGCCGGTTTCGTACATCGTCAGCGATTACTTTGATTTTTTGCCTTGCTGCATGGAAGAGCTTTTTTTGTTCTGCATTTGTCTCTGGTTTAAACATCGGTGTATAATTCTCCGGCATTTTAATTGCGTATTCCGCCTGAAGACAGACTCCCTTTGTTTTTAATATCTTTCGGATGAAGGGAAGGGCATTTCCAGTCATGTTTCCCATATTTGCCACTGCAAAGCAATAGGTTCCTTTTTGCATTTTTGCATTTGTCAGAAATTCACGTACAATGTGGGGCAAACCCAGAAAATATACGGGAAATACAACACCTGCGCATCCGCTCACCGAAGTTCCTTTTGCCAGTTCCGGGGTTATTTTTTCAGTTTTACAATCCGGAAGTAAAGCAGCCAGTTCTTCTGCAATCATCTGGCTGTTCCCGGTACCTGTAAAATAATAAATTGTGGTCATAAATTATCCTCCAATTTCTGTCACTATTCAAATGTAACACTTGTGTCATTTGTTGAAGTCGAGTATAATCAAATTACACATTTGTGTCAATAGTTTTGCCCCAGGTTACACAATGATCTATGGTTTGTGTCATTGTATTCTCAAGTCCATATCATCTGATTTATAGAAAAAGTATTGGATTAGGAAAACAAAAGAAAAGACAGAAAGGCTTGCAGATTGAACTGCAATGTAACAAGGTATAAAATGGAGAAAAGTAATAACCCGATCTCTATTCGATCACGTCAAATGATTACTAATTCTTTCATGCAATTATTGAAAGAAAAGTCATACGAAGAGATTACCGTAACAGATATTGCTGAACGTGCTCAGTTGGTTCGTAAAACTTTTTATAGGAATTTTACAGGAAAGGATGAAATTATTGAGTGCTATTTACAGGATATCTGCAAAAAATTTATCGGTGAACTTGAGAAAAAACAGGTCTGCAGCTATTATGAATATGCCTTAATTGTATTCCGGTTTTGGAAACCATATGCGAAAATGCTGATCTTTTTAAATAAAAAGAATTTATTTGATTATTTTGAAAAGGCATTCGATAAAATCACGCCGTTGGCAAGTAATTTTTTCCCCTGTGAGGATATTGAGGAAACACGATTTGAATATTACTGTCATCTCTATGTATGCGGCGGATTTCGCCAGATTCTGTGTGAATGGCTTTTGCACGGAACCGTAGAAACACCGGAAACCATGGCTGATTATTTCAACCGCTTTCGAAGCGGCATTTTCTGAGCAATTAATTGAACAGCTTTCAGAATAGGAATGTTGTATTTTTTTAAGTTAGCTGTTTTAGCATGAAAGTAAAAATTTCAGTATTTGCATATTGTATATGTGTAAATACCTATACATTTATTGTATTTACGCTCTAGTTAAGCGGAAAAATTAGTATTTGTCCGCGTAACTGGCGGGCAAGACTATCTTAGCTGCTTACATAATTTTCGATCTCTTTCATAAGCAAATTCAATTCATGCCAATCATAAATTTATGATATCAGATGCTTAATTTATAAACGAATCGTTTTTTATATCCTGTAAATCACTCTTCCAATATTTATATAAACTCAATTTATATTTTTCATATAACTAAGTTAAATTAACCTTTATAATATTTTACACTTCATAATACTTCATAATATTTTACGTAGCTTCCTCGAATGTTTTTGGCAGATAGAATTCGATTGGCTCCCATCAGATATTAAGCAGACAATGCCGGATCATGAGGTGTGAAATCCTAATGGATTTGGATTTCGGAGCAAATGCCTGCGTACCGACTTAAAGCATTTCAGCATCTCATTATCCTATTATTTTACATTTAGCGAGCCTGTATTTCCAAAACACCAAATATGAATGTCAATACGGGGGAATATTTATAAAAACCAGCACTTAGTTTACATAATTATATTATGTAAACTAAGTGCTGGTTTTATTCTCAATATCCAAGAAAAATATTTATATCTCAAAAACACCTCTCCTACATGATACGAAAACATCTGTTAAGAATCTCAGTTACATGTACCGGCAGGCATTAATTTCCCCAGGGACACCGGTTCCTTACCACTAATCTCATCACTGTGCATCTCTGCCCTCATAATTTGACAATTGTAATAGGTTTTGTAAAAATATTCGCCGGTATTGACATTCATAAATGCTGTATATTGTGTAAAATCATCGGTTCCCCGATGTGTAGTGACAATTCCTTTTGGTATCGAGACACCTTCCAATATATGAAAAGCGGTGATGACTGCTTCTCTCCTGCTGGATGGAGTTGGCACATGGCTTTTTTGAAAGGATGTCCTGACAAATCTGGATGGCGGCGAGTAATCTCCAGGTAAACCAATCGTGCCACTACCCTGCCCGAATGGCGATAATTCTACATCCCCCCACTTTTCATTTTCTGATTGGTTTGGGGATAGATTCATGAAATTGCGAAGATTGGTCATGTGCCAATTAAAATCGGGACTATTGGAAAGTACGCCGATTGGATTATCATATAGATGAAGTCCGCTCTTCGTACTTTCAATTACCATGGATTTTCCACTTTTGTCTGTAACCATCCAGTGAAGCGGTGCTATAGAATTCGTTAAGGAATCTTCCACTCCAATGATTGTAATCCTTTTCATCAGCGATTTTGCCTGCGAAACATTCGCACACATACCTAACAAAAAATTCACCAATTCGATGGCTGCAATGGAAATTTTGTTCGTATTGGGATAATCAACTGTTTCATAATAGGCATATCCCGGAAAATATAGTACAGCCGCGGCAAATCCCATCTCATTTACCCCGTCTACAAAAATCAAACCAGAGATATCCTGTCCGATTCCCATAAAACTATATTGATTAAATATTTTAGCTGATCTTTTGTTGTTGCTCCATACATAATTTCGGGGCACAATATAAAGCTCCGGATCTAATGGAAAAGAAAAATCCATTGTTCTGCCAAAAAAAGTTTCACCTTCCGTAGTTTGCAGTGTCATAGCTGTGCACATATGGCCCCCCTCTTTTCATAGTTTCCTGGTAATAAACTCTCATAAATACCTATTAATCAAATTCTATAAATATACCAGGTTATTCACATATTCTTTTGTAACTCCCTTCTATCTTGATATAATAAACTCATAAATTAAAAGGCTTGCTATATAACCAATCACTAAACGCTATTAATTTAAAAATAGATAATATTATTTTTATAAATCATAGTACTGCATATAGTTTACATAATTATGTTACGTAAACTATATGCAGTAACTATCCATCTAAAGTCCTTTTACAAAAGTTTCAGCCTTTGGAATTTGCATGGCATTTTAATTTCGTCAGGAAATGCAGGTAAATCTGTTTGCCGCCTGTTTTGCAATCTTCTTATCCCTCCTGGGAGGAACATTTATTGCTTTGGAAAAAATGCCGCCCATGCTGCAGAAAATCAGTGTAATCAGCCCGATCCGCTGGTTTATCCACACTGTAAATGGCATGGTACAGGGGCAGTCATGGTTACAGGGAACCCAGTCCGTGCTGATACTGTCATTGTTTATTGCAGCTCTTTTTATCATGGCTGCAATCCGAAACCGGGCTTATTTACGGCAATAAATAGCGGTGAAAAGCTTACGCTTGACTCTCACATGATGTGAGGGTATAAGGTAGAAGCATTCCACCAGAGACCCAGAGAGTCTGAAACTTGCTTTCTGACCACTGTGCGTCATATTTTGCGTGAATCCAAATGAAACCGGAGGAGAAAAATGACTAAAAATAACACAAAATACCTCATCACCCCTATCGGAACTCTTTATAAAGAAAACGGGAAACAACGGCTTGCCCTGAAAAGCGAATATCGCAAGGGTCTGCAATTAATTTCCCAATTCAGCCACATCATTATCATCTACAAACCGCTTCATACTCCAGCAAATGTGATCCCTTCCTGCCTCTCACAGAAAGCAGTGAAGATTTATGAAGCAGATGAAAAAACCGGCATCCTTACCATTGATGGTTCTCACATCGAGGAGGAAGTTCTGGAGCTATATGATATCAAGGCTTACTTCCCAAACGAAGATTGTGTCAAAGATTGTTTTACACCACATTCTCCGGGTAAACCGGAATCCCCAGGTATTTTGGCATACAATGGTTTTCTGCCGCTTGGTACCATCCATAAGGAAAAGGGCGAATACTTTCTGGAAATACAAGAACATTTTCATGACTACGCCGCTCTCTTAGAGGGGTATTCCCATATAAAAATCTGCTGGTGGTTTGACAAATTTGACAAACCGGTTTACCGCAGAGCTCTGGACTGCCAGCCGCCTTATGAAAATGCACCCAGAACCGGCGTATTCGCATCCCGCTCTCCGGTTCGTCCCAATCCCATCGCCTTAACTACCGCCCGCATCTTATCCATCGAGGAAGCACATGGCAGGATTAAAGTATCACAACTGGATTGCTTTGACAAAACTCCTTTTTTGGGTTTTAGCCTGTATCATCCAGAGGCAGACCGGGTGGAGGACTGCCGTCTGCCAGACTGGTTAGCCCATTGGCCGAAGTGGCTGGATGACAGAGGCTTTGAAAAGACCGGAAATGTGCATATCGGGGCATCCTCCGTTGAAATCCTGAAAAAATACAAGGATAATCAAAATACAGAAACAGCTCCTGATCCTGCTGATATTTTCCTCACTTCCGACGATGAGAATAGGGAAACACATGCCGATGGAATTGTCATAAAAGGGGCAAGACAAAATAATCTAAAAAATATTGATGTAACCATCCCCTATGGAAAAATTACCGTCATGACCGGAGTGAGCGGAAGCGGAAAATCAAGTCTTGCTTTTGATACCATATTTGCAGAAAGCCAGCAGCGCTTCTTTGAAAGCATGTCCCTTTCTGAACGCGCTTCATTTAAGCTGATGGATAAGCCTAAATTTGACCAGATTACCGGCCTTCCGCCTGCCATCGCCATATCACAGCGGAATATAAACAGAAATCCCAGATCCACGGTTGGCACCATGAGCGATATGTATGATTTTCTTCGGTCTTTATTTGCTAATATCGGTGTCCGGCACTGTCCGGAATGCGGACAAGCCATTGAACCCCTTACCGCCTTTGAAATAATCCGCCTTCTGCAAAACTGTACCCCCGGAACTGTTCAGGAAATACGTCCGATTCATTCTGATTCTGCATTTGATACATTCATCGTACCTGAATTGGACTCAGAAGATATGAACAGTACCGATTCATATTACAGCCGGTTAAAATCTTCTGTTGAAAAAGCATTGAAAACAGGCAGCGGGGCTATCACGGTGACGCTTGCTTATCCCGGCAATCCACCCGATGAGCTGCACTTTCAGACCACACAAATGTGCTATCACTGCGACCATGTTCTCTTTGAATTAACCCCTGCCAGCTTCAGTTTCAATAACCCCGAAAGCATGTGTCCCGTATGCAAAGGTCTTGGACGAACCATGGAGCCAGATGTCCATAAGATCATTACCAATCCTGAATTATCCTTATTAGATGGTGCTTCTCCATTTTGGGGCAATCTGCGCAAATTCATGAAATCTCCCAATGCCAACTGGATGAAGGGAGAAGTGCTTGCACTTGCTATGGATGAGCATATAGATCTGGAACTCCCCTGGAAAGACCTTCCTGAGGCATTTAGAGAAAAAGCATTGTTTGGCGCAGGGGAAAAAGAGGTCTCTTTCACCTATGAAAACCGGAATGGAAGAAACGGAACGATTACACGCAAGGTAGAAGGTGCATACCATATCATTCACCGGCTGCTTCAATCCAGCTCTCAGGATACGGCAAAACAAATCGAAGAAACCTATATGACAGCTAAAACCTGTGATTCCTGTAATGGAGAAAGACTTTTTGCAGAAAGCCGGATGGTTACCATTGCAGATACCCGGTTTCCGGATGTGGTTCAAATGTCTCTGGAAGAACTGAGAAACTGGATTACGGAATTACCAGACAGGCTGGAACCTTTAAAAATGAATTTAGCATTTCCAATTCTAAAAACAATGTACAAACGGTTATCTGATTATATCAGCGCGGGACTCTCCTATTTAACCTTAGACCGCCCAGCGCCAACCTTATCCGGCGGAGAACTGCAGCGGCTGCTGCTGGTCACACAGCTGAGCAGCGGAATATCCAATATACTGTATATCTTAGACGAACCCACAACAGGACTGCATCCCAAAGATACCCATAAGCTTTTAACTCTCATAAAGAAACTGAGGGATCTGGGAAACACAGTCATCATAGTGGAACATGGCATACAGGTGATGCTTGCAGCCGATAAAATTATTGATATCGGTCCTTCAGCGGGGGAAGCCGGTGGATATATCACTGCGCAGGGCACTCCAAAAGAGCTGATGCAAAATAAGGTGTCGGAAACAGGCGCTTACCTCTCCGGTAAAAAACTGGTAAGCATACCGGGAAGAACTCCTGCTCTAGAAAAAGATAAATGGGTCTGTCTGGAAGGAGTGAACGGGAATAACCTGAAGAATATCAGTATTTCATTTCCGGTACATGCTATTATCTGCATTACAGGAGTCAGCGGATCCGGTAAAAGCACCTTAGTGGCGCAGGGTATTCTTCCGGGTATCCAGAACTATCCGGATGGAAAAAATATAACTCACAGCGCTTATGCCTCTGTAACTGGTGCCGGTCATTTTGACAAAATTATTCATATCACACAAAAACCCATTGGACGTTCCAGCCGTTCCACACCTGCCACATACACGGGTATCATGGATGAAATTCGCATTTTATTTGCCCAGACAGATGCAGCCAGAGAAAAGCATTTTAAACAGAGCCACTTCAGCTTTAACAGTAAAGACGGGCAGTGTCCGGTCTGCCATGGTTATGGATACCAGTCCCTGGACACACAGTTTATGCCCTCCGCTGCCGTTGAATGCCCCATGTGTAAAGGCAGAAAATTTCATGATGAGACTCTGGCTGTCTCTTATAATGGTAAAAATATAGCAGAAGTAATGGATATGAGCATTGATGAAGCTTTCCTGTTCTTCTACGATCATCGAAAACTTTCCTTGATCCTGCAGACTCTGAATGAAATCGGACTGGGATATTTGCAATTAGGCCAGAGTTCACAGACTTTATCCGGCGGAGAAGCCCAGCGGATTAAACTTGCCACCGAACTCTCCGTCAGCCCTTCCAACAGAGCGCTTTACCTGCTGGATGAACCCACAACCGGACTTCATTTCAGCGATATTCAGAATTTGCTCATCATCCTGGATAAAATCGTGCAGAACAAAAATACCGTTATTCTAATCGAACATAACCTGCAGGTAATCAAAAATGCAGACTGGATTATCGACCTGGGACCGGAAGGCGGTACCAATGGCGGATATGTGGTCTGCCAGGGAACGCCGGAGGATGTCTGCAGGTGTAAGGAAAGTTATACGGGAGAAATGTTAATGAGGGTTTTATAAAGATATATTTTATTTACCCCCACGTATATCACACAGCGTGCGCTGTTCCAGGACAACATCCTCAAAATGACGCACGCCCCCTTTGCCCACCATGAATCTTTTTCTGCATAGGGAGAGAACAAATTCTAGCCATCTTATAGTTCTCTCCATCCAATGAATAGTGTACTGCGAAGACATTGTCTTTTCTTGCCAGCTGAAGCCATACCTGGTTTCCTTCTATATTGACACCATTTGCATCATCAGACGTCTGATTCGTCATAACCGTTACTACAGAATGGGTGCCGATGTCCGTATACTCAAAACATGCTTTTGCCCATAAATGCTCATTCTCAAATGCCATCAAAATGCATGCATCGTAAACATCGGTAAAATCATGGCTCACTTTTGAGCGCAGTACAAAATCTCCTTCCACTTCCTGATAGAAAAATGGGGCATATGTCTCAACACTGCCATCGATAGGGTTTACAAAGTAATTTGTCTTTTCCTGTGCGTAAATATGTATTCCGTTTTCATCTGACGTACTTTCTGTATCCATGTTCCATTTAAAATTAGAGTAGTCCATAATCTTTCCTCCTGCTTGTTATTACGTTTTTCTTTCATCATACCTTGTATACCGGTATAATACAATAACAAAAAAGTTAGGTCTTTTCGGATAATTATTTATAAAATACCTTCATTGATTTACGGAAGTTAATCAAACTGATCATAGCTGCCAGGGACAAAATCATTAAAATGTTACTGTATATATAAACGTTTTCTGACACCGGGGCAATTCCATGCTGCTGTAAATAATCCACGATCATAAAACGGCTGCATATTGCAACGCCTATGGAGGAACTGATATTGATCGTCAGATCATTGATGCCGATGCCTCTGCCAACTTCAGCGGGAGGCAGTGCGCCGGTTACAGTATCCAGCATGGGGGAATAAATCGTATTGTACCCTGCAAAAAATAAAACCCCCGCCATACTAAGCATTATTTTGCCTTTATTCATGAACAATGCCCCACTCAAGAGGCCCAGGAAAATAAGGAACGCCCCAAGGCTGATTGTCTGATATCTGCCCAGGCGAGCCGTAATCTTATCGCCATTCATGCCCACAACTGCTGCTGCAATGTATCCCGGCAGCAAAATGTAGGAAACCAGGTCCAGAGACCTGGGATACAGGGTATTTACAACAAACGTACAAATAAAAGCAAACACAAATTGTGACAGATAAAGGGCAAATACCAATATGACGGTCTTTGTGTATTTTTTATTTTTCCGAAAAAATGCCGGTGTGACAAATGCATCTTCTCTCTTGCTGATGTAAACGCAAAATACAGCCAACATCAGTATTTCAATCACTGCATAAACAGGCTTGAAATCACTCAGCATCAACATAATCACTACAATACAGATGCTGAACAGTCCAATGCCCGGCACATCCACATGCTTTAACTTTCCTTCATTTTCTACCGGAGCATACTTCCATATAACCGGTATAAAGACAGCTGCCGCCAGGGAAATGACAAACAGCGCTTTCCAATCGACATAGGTGGCAAATACACCTCCCGCCAGTGCACCGCACGCCTGGGCGATCTGGAAACAGGCTGTGAACCAGGCAAAGTACTTCAGCTTTTCTTTCCCTTTCGTATACCGTGAGGTGATCACCAGATAAAGAGAACTGATTGCCGCCTGGCCTACGGTCTGCAGAACCCTTGCTGCCACTACCATATAAAAATAATTCTGGAACAACAGTCCAAATGCAGATCCAGACACAAATACGGCAGTGCCCAAAAGCAGCAGTTTCTTCACCGGAATGTAATCGGAAAGCGTCCCATAGACTACGCTGCAGACGCCAAGGGCTACCGTGCTGAGTGTCACAATCATACTCACTTTACTGGCTGAGACGTGAAATTCCTCTGCTAATACCGGTGACACTGTTACGAATGCCTGAACCATCAAATTTGTTAGCACGAATAGGATCAACAGGCATGGCAATAGTTTTCGAATGTTTTTTTCATTCTGAACATCCATTTTTGTCCTCCCTGCTTTTGCCGCAGCGGATAAATAAGTTCTGCAGGTTCTCATTCAAATCTTTTTTCAGGGCTTTATCATTTACCCCGATACAGACTTTAACATTAGGGTTTCCATCTCTCAGTTTTTCCTGGCTTCCAATCGTTCTTCCCGCTGCCTCATCTTCGGTCACAACCGTCATATGCATAGGAAGCATCTGAAACCACTGGGGATTCTTTGCAGCAGCCACGGCAGAAGGATCATGGAGAAAACACCCCCCGATACAAGCATCATGTTCTCCGATATAATAATCCACCATGTCTGCAAATACCCTGCCTGCAGTGCTGCCTGTTTCTCTCCAACTGCTGGTAGATTCTTTTGTAAGAACCGAACGCTGTGTCACATCCAGCCCCACCATCGTCACATCTACGCCGCTTTCGAATAAATACTTTGCTGCAAAGGGATCCTGTGAAATATTGGCTTCTGCATAAGGGGTGACATTCCCTGGTATGGTCAGTGCACCTCCCATGATTACCACCGGTCCCATGATTTCTGCTATTTCCGGAGCCTTTATAAGGGCTGATGCCAGATTTGTCATCGGTCCCGTTGCGACGATTACAAGATCTTTTTTATATTTCTTTACCGAAGATATTAAAAAGTCTACACCTGACTGATCTTCTTTCCTGCGCTGTGCCTTTTTCATTGAGACCTGGCCTACCCCATTGTCTCCGTGAATTCTTGCACTCACTTCCAGCCGTAAAAAACCGGATTTTTGAATTGCATGTTTTTCACCTTCATAGACCGGGATGGCCCGCGCCTGGCACATTTCCAGAATATTCAATACATTTTGCACACCATTTTCCGTATACACATTCCCATAGGTTCCCACAACACCCAGCAAATCAATGTCCTCACTTCCCAGAACATAAGCCAAAGCCATTCCATCATCAATCCCCGTATCCAAATCTAAAATCATCTTCATCTTTTCTTCTCCTTTCATCCATCTTGGAGCTAAATGCTCTCTGGTGAATTCTGCATATTCTTTGTTATTCAGCACTTTTAAATTGTGCATATTTGTAATATAATATTTTTATGATTTTATTTCACTGACAGTTGTCACTAACAGGAGGATTATTTTTGAAATTTATCGAAGATGAAAAACAAAAAAACAGGTATATGGAAAAATACCAGATTCACAGGATGTTTCACTCCAATCTCAGAGAGCATATGAAGTTAGCCGTTTTTCAGGAAAAAGAATATGTGTACCATCAGGGGGATTTACTAAATGGCCTATTTGTTTTCATCACTGGTGAGTGGAAAGTATATTATTCTCTTGAAAATGGCAAGGATGCTGTCTTCCGCCTGCTCAACCAGCCCCGTATCGTAGGTGAAATTGAATTTATGCTGAACTCTCCAGCCACAACCACCATTCAGTCCACAAAGCTTTCCTATGCTTTTTACCTTCCTTACCAGCAGTTCCGCAGCCTTTTAAAAGAAGATGCTGTTTTTCTGGGAAATATCAGCTACAACATGGCAGAAGCACTCTATATAACCAACAACAATGCATCTATTAACCAATACTATTCCCCAAAAAGCAGGATTGCATCTTTTATTCTATCCATTGAAAAGGACGGTCATTTTTCATTTAACTATAAACTGCTCCCTGGGCTTACCGGAATGAGTGACCGGCATATGTTTCGTATCTTAAATGAATTGATTCAGGATGGCTGCCTGAAAAAGGACGGGGAATTTTATACAATATTAAATTACGAAGCTTTAGAAGACATTTCCTGTGAGCATATATCCATAAAATATAAGCATTATAAAACTGCCCCTGCCAAGTTAGCACTGGAATCTAACTTAGCAGGGGCAGTTCACTTTTTAAAAGATGCCTACTTTTCTGAGAAACACTTCATTTTTCTGGGATTGCATTCCTATTCTGCCTGTTCCTCATTTATTATTTAGACCGGTTCTTACTAACGACGTCAAAGATAACCGCTGCCAGCAGCACCAAACCTTTTACCACTTTCTGATAGTTGGCATCCACGCCCATGATATTCATACCCAGGTTGATAACACCCATCAGCGTAGCACCTATAATTACACCAGGAACCGTACCGGTTCCGCCGTAAGCGGAAGCCCCGCCGATAAAACAGGAACCGATGGCATCCATTTCATAGTTATTTCCGGCTGTAGGATTTGCTGAATTTAATCTTGCGATGGTAACCATTGCCGCAACTGCCGCCAGCAAGCCCATGTTCAGATAGGCTATAAAATACACTTTATTTGTGTTGATTCCAGATAACTGGGTTGCTTTTTCATTCCCACCCACGGCATAGAAATAACGCCCGATTGTTGTCTTGGAGGTGATATAGGAATAAATAAGTATGACTACCAGTACCCAGATTAAAACATTTGGAATCCCTTTATACTGAGCAAGGCGGAACATGAAAGCCAGGATAACAATGCAGATAATCGCCGTTTTCACTATGACACCTGCTAATTTTTCCGTCTCATATCCCTTTTTAATCCTGCTGGCACGTCCTTTCAATACCACGATGATATAGATCAGTGAAGCCAGAACACCTGCCAAAATACAAATAATATTGATACTTCCGCCAAACGGATCCGGTATGTAGTTATTGAACAGCGCAAGGTAATGTTCCGGCATTGGCGCTACGGTACGCCCACTTAAGATAACATTGGACAGCCCGCGAAATACCAGCATCCCGGCGAGGGTTACAATAAACGGAGGGATACGGACAAAAGCAATCCAGAAGCCCTGCCATGCTCCGATTAACATACCTACCAGAATCATAATCAGAATGACCAGTGCCATATTCATATTTTTATTGACCATTAAGGTTCCGCCAATGGCACCCACAAAGCACACCACCGAACCTACGGACAGATCGATATTTCCTCCCGTGAGGATACAGAGCAGCATTCCGGTTGCCAGTATGAACACATATGCATTCTGGGCAATCAGGTTGGTCACATTCTGGGGAAGAAGCATTTTCCCTCCGGTCTGCCAGGTAAAGAATAAGGTTACCAGAACCAGTACGATTACCATGGTATATTTTTTTATAATTCCTGAGACTTTTGCTTTATCCATTTCTACTCTCCTTTACTTGATTTTAAAATACATGCCATAATACGCTCCTGGGTTGCCTCTTGCCTGGTTAATTCGCCTGCAATTTTCCCTTCGTTCATAACATAGATACGATCGGACATTCCAAGCACTTCCGGCAGTTCCGATGAAATCATGATCACGGATTTTCCTTCCGCTACCAGATCATTGATAATGCAGTAGATTTCATATTTTGCTCCTACGTCTATTCCTCTGGTAGGCTCATCCAGAATCAAAATATCCGGTTCTGCAAACATCCATTTTGCCAGCAGGACCTTCTGCTGGT
The DNA here is from genome assembly GCA_018365455.1 of Clostridiales bacterium. Classification (GTDB taxonomy): domain Bacteria; phylum Bacillota; class Clostridia; order Lachnospirales; family Lachnospiraceae; genus Robinsoniella. The sequence continues at coordinate 22,548 of JAGZJZ010000019.1, read as the reverse complement.
TCCCTCCGCTTAAATTCCCCACATTTTGTTCTACGGAAGGGCATTTTGTCTTCAGACGTTCCTTATATTCCACGGCAACCTGATATTCCTTATCCTGGTCAATCACGGTTCGTTTGCTGATCGCTGACAGATTGGCAAGGGTGGTATTTATTTTGATGGGATTAGATAAAATCAGGCCGTTTCCTTTCCTGTCCTCCGTTACATATGCCAGCTTTTTCTGGATGGCATCCCTTACACTGCGCAGATGTACCTCTTCCCCATTCAGGAACAGTTTACCGGAAATATTCGTACCATAACTTTTGCCGAAAATGCTCATGGCAAGTTCTGTTCTCCCTGCACCCATAAGACCGGAAATGCCTACTACTTCACCTTTGTGGACCTTAATTGATACTTTGTCGCAGACCTTGCGCTCGGTATACAAAGGATGGTGAACCGTCCAGTCTTTTACCTCCAGAAGCACTTCCTTCTTCACAAACTGCGCCCGTTTTGGAAAACGATCGGTCAGGTCTCTGCCAACCATTCCTTTGATGATACGGTCTTCCGAAATATCATCTGTTTTTTTATCCAGTGTCTCTATCGTCGATCCATCCCGGATTACGGTAATTTTATCCGCCACATAGGCAATCTCATTTAATTTATGAGAAATAATAATCGATGTCATACCCTGGCTTTTAAATTTCAAAAGGAGATCCAGCAGGGCTTTGGAATCCGCTTCATTTAGCGATGCTGTCGGCTCATCCAGAATCAGCAGTTTTGCATTCTTCGCCAGGGCTTTCGCAATTTCCACCAGCTGCTGTTTTCCCACTCCGATGTCTTTGATCAGGGTACGGGAAGACTCCTGCAATCCTACCGTTCTTAAATATTTATCGGATTCTCCGTATGTTTCATTCCAGTCAATTGAGAAACTATTTCCTTTTTCGTTTCCCAGATACATATTTTCCCCAATGGTCATGTAGGGAATCAGTGCCAGTTCCTGATGTATGATTACAATTCCTTTTCCTTCACTGTCTTTTATACCGGAAAAGTTACAGACCTCCCCGCGGTAAATGATATCTCCCTCATAAGTACCATGGGAGTAGATGCCGCTGAGTACATTCATCAAAGTTGATTTTCCTGCCCCATTTTCACCCACCAGGGCATGTATTTCACCTTCTTCAACCTTGAGATTAACATGGTCAAGGGCCTTGACCCCGGGGAAGGTCTTGGTAATATTTTTCATTTCCAATAATATACCTGCCAATTGAATCCCTCCTGTTCTTTTAGAAAGGGCATTGCTTCCAGAGCGTGATACGCCTTCTGCAACGCCCTTATATGGCATTTATTTCAGGTCATCTTCGGAATAGTATCCGGAATCTATTAATAATTCTTTATAGTTATCCGTAGTGGTAACAATTGGATCACAGAGGAAGGTAGGAATGATTCCGGTTCCGTTATCATAGGACTTGGTATCATTAACTTCTGCTTCTTTCCCCTGCATAATAGCATCTACCATCTTAACGGTCTGGTTTGCTAATTCTCTGGTGTCCTTGAATACGGACATGGATTGTTTGCCTGCGATTAAATTCTTCACATTGGCGATATCACAGTCCTGGCCGGTTATGATTGGCCATTCTGCCACACCTGCTGCTTCCAGTGCATTTTCAACACCAAGGGCTGTGGAGTCATTGGAACAGAGTACCGCATCCAGTTTACTCGATCCGTCTGCATAATTTCCGGAAATAATGGTATCCATTCTGTTCTGGGCTGTCTCTGTAGACCAGTTAGCCGTTGCTACAGTTGCAAAGTCAATCTGACCGGACGGTACTACCAGCTTACCGGAATCGATATAAGGCTTTAAGACATCCATAGCTCCATTATAGAAGAAGTTTGCGTTGTTATCACCAGGGTCGCCTGTGAATATTTCCAGGTTAAACGGACCGTCTGCATTTTTCAGATCCAGTTTTTCCTCTATGTATTCACCCTGCTTGGTTCCTACTTTATAATTATCAAAGGTAGCATAATAGCTGACTGCGTCAGAATTCATCAAAAGACGATCATAAGAGATAACCGGAATGCCTGCTTCCTTTGCCTGACTCAAAGGTGTTCCAAGGGATTCCCCGTCAATCGAAGCAATTACCAGGACTTCACATCCGTTGGAAATCATATTCTCCACCTGGGAAACCTGTGTTGCCACATCGTTGTTGGCATATTGGATATCAACCTCATAGCCTGCTTTTTTCAGCTGAGCCTCCATATTAGAACCATCCTGATTCCATCTCTGGAGATCCTTCGTGGGCATTGCCACCCCTACAAGCTTACCGCCTCCGGCATTCCCGGATTCTTCCGCCTGCGTATCTGCATCTGCCTGAGTGCTGTCCTTGCTTTCCGCCGCCTTTGTGTCTGCCGCTTCCGCCGCTTCACTTGTAGCTGCTGCCGTGTCCTTTGACGTTGCTGCTGTATTATTTGCCGAGCCACATCCTGCCAGCATACTCACTGCTACTACACCTGCTGTTAAAATACTCACAACTTTTCTTTTCATTCTAATACCTCCCTGGTTATCTGCTTGTTTTTCTTTACACCCATAATATACCACCTGAGAGACAGGACTTGTTTGCGACATTCTGCAGATTTTTATGATGAAAAAAAATGCCCTGAAAATACAGGACATTTTTGCTGCAAAAAAATACTATATGCTATTCACTCGTGTTTGGCTCCTTCACATTCAGATATACATCTTCCGCCGTATGAAAATCCCGGTCAATGATTTCCTGCTTCATGTTATCTTTATTCACAGCTACCGGCATGAGCTTTTTATAAGGTACATTATAGGACCCGTCATAAATCGTCTCATCTGTCTCAATTTCTTCCCCTTTTCCCATTTTAACAGCATATTCCGAAGCAGTCTTCGCCAATATATCTACATATTTATATACGGTTGCTGCCTGGGTTCCTTCCACAATCCGCTGACAGGCGCTTAAATCCCCGTCCTGCCCCACAAGAACCACTTTCCCTGCCATCCGGTTTTCCGCCAATGCGCGAAACGCCTGATTTGCCAGGTCATCATTGCCACACATGACCCCGGCGATATCTCTGTTTTTCTCAAGCCCCTTATTCACCTCATCGTATGCGATCTCGGAAAGCCATCCTTCGCAATTGGCGCTGTAGACAATATTCAGCCCGGACCCTTCGATTGCTTCCAGAAATCCTTTGGCCACCATAGAGACGTTATGGTCTGTCTCCGGTCCCTGTATCATAAAGATATTGCCGCCATCCGGCAGATTTTCTGTCATAGCCTCTCCCATCAGCCTGCCCACCTCCTCATTATCAAAGGATAAGTAAAGATCCACATCTGCATTTTCAATTAACCGGTCATAGGCGATGATCTTAATTCCCGCATCTTTTGCATTTTGCGTGGCTTCAGAAATGGCTTTTCCATCTACGGCAATGATCACCAGAACATCTACTTTTTTCTTAATGCAGTATTCAATCTGGGCGATCTGCTGTTCCACGTCTCCATTTGCATTTTGGACATTTACCTCTGCCCCCTTCATTCTGGCAAATCGTTCGAATACATCCCGGTCCCTGAGCCACCTTTCGATTACAAAGGAATCAAAACAAAATCCAATCTGGATCTTGCTGCTTCCTGAATCCTCCTGCTGTAACTCTTTTGGATTTTTATCCGCGCACCCTCCAAGCAATATACAGATGCATAAACAAAATGCCAGTAGTTTCACTTCATTTTTTCTCATCCACCTAACCTCTCCCTATATTCACTGGGCGTTACCCCTTCCTGTTTTTTGAAAATGCGGCTGAAGTAATTCGGATCTCCATATCCAGACATCAAACAGATTTCCTTAATGCTCAAATCAGATCTCTTTAAAAACTCTTTTGCATTTCCCATTCTGGTTCTCGTAAGGTATTCAATAAAATTCTCTCCGGCTTCTTCTTTAAATACTTTGCTGAAATAATACGGGCTGATATTTACCGCTTTGGAGACATCATCCAGGGAAATATCTCTGGCATAATTCTCCTTAATATACTGTTTTGCCTTCCACACCATACTCTCGGTCTGCTCTTCCTGCTTTTTCACAATGTTGTGGCAAACCTCTGTGATTTTATCCAGAAACCATCTGCGCAGATCCTGGTAATCTTCAAATCCCGTTACCTGGGAGAGATAGTCCCGGCGGTAGCGGAACCCATACGTCATTCCGCCATGTAAAAACGCTTCTTTTTCTGCAACCATGACAAATTCCAGCACCTTGATCTGAATATCTTCCCTGCATGCTTCGTAGTTCTGTACCATCCAGTCAAAGAAAACATTTGCCTGGGTTCTGGCTCCCCCAAGATCTGCCTTGGCAATCATCTGAAACAGCTTCTTTTCCGTATCTGCCGGATAATCTCCATCGTAACCGCAGCCAATTGGAAGATCCTCCATGTGTGCCACCCGGCCTTTCCCCTCCTGGAGGGCTTTTATCGCCTCTTTGTAGGAATCCTGCAGTTCATCCAGGGATTTTACCCTGCCGATTCCGGCTCTGAATCTGGCGTCGATGCTCTTTTCCAATCGACGGATGAGATTTCTCATTTTCTCAATGACCTGTATCCGGTCTTCATACTCCAGTACATGCTGGCCCCAGGGTACAAACAGTGCTATTTTATTAGACATGATGGGTCCGATGCAGCACTGAAAATACCCTTTTACAACTTCCCGGAAATCCCCGTAAAATCCCTGTGCTTTTACACTCATGCCCACTGCATTTGTCAGCATCCCGTTTTCAATAGATTCCCCGAACTGGATTACCATCATAAATCCATAATCTTCTTCAATATCAAGGAGTTCTTTATAATTTCCCGTATCCGTGGAAAATCCATCCTGCAGCAGGAGGTTGTAAATAAATCCGCTCTCTATAATAGGAATCACTGTCTCCAGCTTCTCCTGTATCTTCAGATTCTCACTGCGCTTTTTCCGTTCATCCTCTACCATCCCCATTGCCCGTACCAGCACATCTATAATTACTTTCCGGTTTACCGGCTTCGTGAGATATTCCAATACGCCCAGATTAATAGATTCCTGGGCATAGCCGAACTTATCATACGCAGTTATTACGATAAATATGGTACTGTTGTTGAACTTTTGTATTTCTTTCATCGCCTGAATCCCATTAATTCCGGGCATCTGGATATCCATAAATGCAATATCCGGCCGGAAGGTTTCCGCCAGTTCGATCACAGCCCTGCCGGTTTTGGCACAGGCGATTTCTACTTGTCCCTTAAAGTTGGATTCGATTGTAGTTTTAAGAGACTCCAGCATGATCCCCTCATCATCAGCCAATAGTATTCTATACATCCTGTTCCTCCTCTTCCTCCCTGCCCCTGCACTGCTTCAGCGGAATTTTCAGCATCACTTCCGTTCCCTGATCGATTCCTTCACTATGTATGGACAGTATGCCTTTCGTATTGTAATACAGCTCCAGACGGTTGATTACATTATCCAGACCAATGCCCGTGGAATCCGTCTGCATGCTGGTTCCTGCCGCTTTTTTCTCCATGACTTCCCGGATGCGTTCCGGCTCCATTCCCCTTCCATTATCCGTAATGCGGATATTTATACCGCCATCTGCACGTTCTACAATCATGCGGATCATACCTTCCCATTCAATATTCCGGATTCCGTAATTCACCGCATTTTCCACAATGGGCTGAAGGATCATGCTGGGTATCTTTACATTGTGAAAAGAGGTATCTACTTCTTTTGTAAAATGGATATCCCCTGCAAACCGCACATTCAGGATATAGATATAGTTGTCCACTGTTTCGATTTCTTCTTCCAGGGTAGCATCTTCCGTCATTTTCCTGACGTTATACCGGAAAAAATCAGCCATGCGCTCAATAAACAGGCAGGTTTTCTCTGCATCTTCCATCATCGCCAGCTGTGCCCCTGCATTGAGGGAGTTAAACAGAAAATGGGGATTGATCTGTGCCTGGAGGTATTTAAGCTGTGCATCCTTTAAATGAGTCTCCATAAGCAGCTCCCGTTCCATCATCTTCTGTTCCTTCTCCATGCTCAGGGTGATTTTCTCTATGTACTCTTTGATGCTGAATACCATCAGATTAAATGCTTTCGTAACAATCCCCACCTCATCATCTCCGGACACTTCCAGCAGTGGTGCATCCAGATTACCTGCCGCAACTTCATTAGCCGTCTTCGACAGGCTGGACAAGGGGCGGATGATACTTCGCGTAATCAAAAACAATAAAAAGGTGTTGAATATACAGACTAAAACCAGGATGACAGTACTCACCACCTCCATAAAATTCAAAGATCCCAGCAACACCTGATAGCTGTTGGAATTAGCCTTAAACTGCATATTATTCAAACTGTAGATATAATCATTGATATATTGGTATAACTTTTGTGTTTCCTGGTAGGAATCCTTGTACTTTTGTGTATTGCTGGCTCGTTTTGCCTGAACGGCGGCATCGACCACTTTGAGATAAGTGTCGGACATATTTCTGATATTTTTTTCCAGAAGCTTCATTTCATTATCGGTGGTATCTGCATTCAGTCCTCCGATCAGTCCCTGATAGTCCTGGTTGTTCCGATAATAATCTTCCAGCGCATCGGAGCTTCGTGTTTTCAGATACTCAAAAATATCGTCCTGCATATTCCCTAATGCTTCCGACAGATCATTGAGACTTACATTGCTGGCATAGATGCCGTCAATTTTCTGTATGGTCTGGTTGACTTCCCCGTATAACAGCAGGTTGCTGGTCAGAAGTATGACAGAAGTAAATGCAAAACTTAGCAAAAGCTTTGTACGGATGGATAAATTTTTAATGATTTGTCTGATCTTCTTCACTTTCCAAATACTCCTGTACATTATTTTGGTTAATTAGATGCAGGTCGACACTGTTAAATTCACTGACATAACCCATTTTATCATACTCCAGCAACGCATCAATGCACTTTATTCCCATTTGTTTTGTATCAATTTCAAAAGTAGCCGGGACCACATCTCTTTTGATGGCATTCAGAATTGATTTTGATGGATAATAGCCTATAATTGCCACTTCTCCAACCTTGTTATAATCAATTACAGCCTGATAGGCGCATTCCGTATCCACTTCATCCAGGCAGACCAGGATATCCGGCAGCAATTTCTGATCCCGGAAAATACTGCGGATGGTTTCTTCCGAGTCAAAGGCTGTCTGGCTTTTTACCTGGTAAGAATCTATTTCTATTTTGGAATCCTTCCCCAATGCGTCCTTTACTGTTGATTTCATTTGGGCAAATACAAGATTTTCGTTTCCGTTTTCCGATTCTCCTTTTAGTAAAACCAGCACCTTTCTGGTATCTTCGCCAATATTCCTTATAATCTCTTTCCCGTACTCTTCCCCCATCTGAATGCTGTTTATCCCAATAAAGCTCCTTCGCTTTGTCTGGGGTGCATCATCCAGTACTGTTACAACGGGTATCGCTTCCGATGCAGCTTTATCGATCAATGTCTCTATCTTCCGGCTTCCGTCGGGATGGACAATGATTCCATCCGCCTTAGCAGCGATGCCCACCTCCATCAGGTCTTCTATTCCATAGTCCACCGACAGATTGGCACCTGCCAGTTCCAGATAGATTCCATTTTCTGCCGCCTCTTCTCTGGCACTGTGATAAACTGACTGCCAGAAAGAGGAATTTATGTCTTCCGTAATCAGTACATAGTGCTTATCATATTTCTTATATTCCGCTGCCGTATCCAGATCACTTTGCCGGATCATGCGGTTATAGTATAGCCAGCCTCCTGCCGTCAATGCTCCCAGCAGGAAGATGCCCATAACGGCTGCATATATTTGCTTTTTCATAATTGTCCCCCTGAATAGCGCAAGCTGGCTTGCGCAGGTTAAAGTTCACATTTATTCCCGCGAGCATAGACCAAATACCCCGTTCCTTGCAGCGGGGTATTTTATTTACTCATTATACTATATCAAAAAGGAAAAGAAAAGATAACATTTCAGACAGGTCTGCGCATTTACTGCGCCGGCGTACGAAAGCCTGGAGCCTGCAGACATCCAGACCGCAAAAAACTTGCCGGTCTCCCATAAAGTGTATTACGCTCTATGGTAAAATGGCAAGTCATTTTACAGCTATTTTGATTTTCTTTTTTAAAAAGTACCGCCTACCCGGAGATACTGGGCGATCTGTTCAAACCGGAAATCATGATGCCGGTCTGCTTCCGCAACTTGGCGGAACAGGCGTGCCATATCATAAAATCCTTCCTTTCTGGCGGTATCCGCATACTCAGTATACCGCTGTGCCCAGTCAAAGTACTCTGTTTGGTAAGCATCCGTTACATTTTCATAAGTACCCGGAACAGCTCCCATATGCAGTTGTTCCAGCCAGAGTCTGGCAAATCTCAGCTCATCCTCCGATGTCTCTTTGAAGGCATCACTGGTCTGCCGGTTTCCGTCTGATTTTGCAATATCACTGTAGATTCTGTATTTCGTACTGTTCTGTAATTTTTCTTCATAAGCAGCCTGTAGATTTTTATAGGTCTGGCTTTCTTTAAATTCCATACTTCCGCCCGAAAAAGTGATTTATAACATTGTATGTAATTAAAATGACTTATTTCCAAAAATACAGAAAGTTACGGAAATTTATTCGCCCCGGAACGTGCGGACTATTTCAATCATATTCAGATAACCCTCTGTGGGTACGTAATCCGGAATAGAATTTCCTGTTCCTGCGGCGATTCCTCCATGCCCTTGACACTGCTTTAAAATATCGGTGATATATTCTCTCATCTCTTCCCTGGAAGCATGACAGATCATATCCACATCAAATCCTCCGAAATTCCCTATTCTGCTTCCGTAACGCTTCACCCATTCCGGGAACAGGGCAATCTGGTCTTCGTTTGAATGCTTTGCATCGATTCCGATTTTATCAATTAAATCTTCCATAACTGAAAAAATGCTTCCGCAGGAGTGTAATAAAAATGGCTTATCGTATGCATGCACCAGATCCACAATGGACTTATAGCGGGGCAGAATTAAAGTTTTAATATCCTCTGCGGATAATAAGGTATTGCTCTTATACCCCAGATCATCTCCAAATCGCAGCACACAATATATATCCCCAAATTCTTTCATAAAGCGCTTCCAGATCTTATAATTGGTCTCTCCTACTTTACGGAACAGATCCTGATACAGTTCTTCATCATCAGCCGCTATATAGCACAGCTCCTGAAAGCCGGTCACTTCCTGGACACATTCAAAGATCCCGTTACCCACGCCTCCAATAGCCTTCATTCCATCCGGCATACATTTTCTCAATGCCTGAAAATACCTGCTGTTTTTCTCAAAGTAATATTCCGGTATCTCATCCCAGGGATAGTGGTCAAAATCGTCCCTGTCTTTTATAACCGGATCTACCCGGCTGTCTCCAAGGGCACCGCTTCCGGGCATCACTCTGCCAATACACTCTTCAAACGTAACTACATCATACCCATGGTCTTTAAAAAATCCGCAGTATGTGGTGAAAAATTCTTCTAATTCCCTGTCATCCCCGTTATAAAGGCTTTCCATGTCTTTTCCCATGATTTCCCCTATTTTTTTATAGGAAACATTGTGTTCATATAAGGGCAGCCTTGCCGCCTCCTGATTCCTGGCAGCCTGAACAACATATTGATAATTTGGTTGAAATTTCATGTGCTTCTCCTCTCTGTTTTTGAATCGGACCCATATCCTTTCCGGTACAGGTTTTCTCGTATCTTTCAATTCATACTATTTTGCATATTATTATAATATATACAACATGCATAATTTATCATTCTATTTTCTGATTCCATTATTGACTTTTTACAATATTCATTATATGATTATTAAAAAAATAATGCAATCAGTTACATACACTGTACAAAATTAAAGATGGTAAAGGAGAAGATTCATGGGGGAACCTACGAACTGGATAGACGGATATTTCAAGTCCGATGTACGCACTGTTTTGGCAGAGGAACAGCTTCAGGTACCCGGGCTTCGGATTCTAGCCAAACACACTTTAAGAAATGCCATCCCTCCGCTTAACTGGCATTACCATGAAAACGCATTTGAGATAACCATGTGCACAAAAGGCGCTCTTTCCTTTTCCAGCACCGCCTCCAACTACAAAATTTCCGGGGGCGATGTATTTATAACCACCCCCAATGAGATTCACAGCACGGACGAAGTTCCTCTGTCTCTGGGGGAAGTATACTGGTTTCAGTTGGTAACAAATGATCCGTCACGATTTTTATTTTTGGAGACCGCAGCAGCCGAAATGCTGATTGCCGGCCTTAAGGGAATTGCCGCCCATGTTGTCAAAATAAGTGCCAGGGAGTCTGAGTACCTGATTCAAGCTTTTCATTTTGCAAGAAGCGAATCTAATCCCTATGTGGTGGCAAGTTTTATCAACCTGTTTTTGCATATTCTTATACTTGCCTCAAAGAAAACAAAATTTCAGCTGACTCCGGATATCGGAAAGTCTTTAAACTATATTATGGATCACCTGACATGGGAGCTTTCTCTGGATGAGCTTGCAGCACAATGTCTGCTCTCCACCTCACAATACAAACAAAAATTCAAAAAACAGGTGGGCATATCTCCCAGAAACTTTATTAACCAACAGAAAATTGAACTTGCCAAGTCCATGCTGCTGGAAGGGAAATCAATCACAGAAACGGCCATGGGGCTTGGGTTTAACACCAGCAGTTATTTTGCTACCGTCTTTAAACGCTATACATTTTATGCACCCACGGAGTTTTTAATAAATCAAAAGGGTAAGGAAGAAAGGAGCCGTTTATGGGAATGAGAATGTGTGCATAGCAAAGGCTATTGCACGTAGCAGACAGTATTTATCACATATACGTGAGTAATTATAGCCTTTGCAGAGTCTGTTTGAAATAGCTTTCTGCCAGTAGAGGGGAATCTTTTTTCAAATACGCTCTAATCCTAACGAATTCTAATTTAGGAGGTGCAAAATGAGCTATCAAAATTGTATTGATATACTACCAAAAGAGCTAATCGAAGAAATACAGAAATATTTAGATGGAAAAGTGATTTATATACCGAAAAAACAGTCCAATAAAAAGCAGTGGGGTGAAAATACGGATACCAGACAAATTCTGGCTGCCAGGAACACCCAAATCTGCCAGGATTACAAAAACGGGATCGATGTTCCGTCGTTATCCGGGAAATATTTTTTAACCGTGAAAAGCATTCAGAGAATACTCAAACAGGTGGATATTTAAGTTAATCATTAAATGGGAATGTGCCGTGATTCTATTGCGGCACATTTTTGTTTTAAGAAAGAACATGAGGTTTTAATATTTTCATTAAATTGATAAAATTAAATAACAATAGAAAAGGGGGTACAACAATGGCATATTTTAGATATGGAGATAAAAATATTTACTATGAAGAAACAGGCTCTGGTTTTCCATTGATTTTGCTGCATGGCAACAGCGTATCTTCCAAAATGTTTACCGGAATCACAGATCTGTACAATAAAAATTTTAAAGTGATTCTGATTGATTTTCTGGGACATGGGAATTCAGACCGGTTAGCGCAGTTTCCCTGCGACTTCTGGTATGACCAGGCTATGCAGGTGATAGAGCTGATCACACACAATCATTACGGCAGAGTAAACTTAATTGGTACAAGCGGCGGTGCATTGGCGGCGCTGAATGTGGCATTAGAACGGAGTCAAAAGATTTTTTTCAAAAATAGTCGCATTTTAATTGTAACGTCATTGAATTTTAAGATGGGTTCCCTTATATATAAAATCAGGGGGTACACATTTTTCGTGTGTTCCCCCTGATTTCTCCTCATAACAAGGTCTATCTAATCCTGGTATTTAGTGGTAATCTAAAGTTCTTATTTTTTCTTTAACCATAAATCTATCCGTATTTCAATCTTATATTTATACAATTGACAAACCTGCACTCGCATAACCCACCACTGAATTCACTAACGTTACTCCGGAAGCTGAAGCGGAAAATACAAGCAGTAAACGCGTCTGGGCAGTCACCGCTATATTCAGTCCGGTTGTAATACCATTGCTGATATTACCAATCGCTACAAGTCCGGTTAACGCCGGTGCCAGAGTCACGATTGCTCCCGGTATTGGAGAAAAGATATTATTCGGTGTAGTTGACTGGTACATCTGTGCCTGGATGGTAACTGTGGTACCAACCAGAGTAAGTGCCAGTGTGGTACTGAAAAATGCACTTAATGCAGTGATTGTTCCAGCTCTGGGAACAGAAAATGCAAAATTGGTCAATGTGCCTGCTGCATTTGTTAAATCAATCGTTGCTCCTAATACTCCTACAGATGGTGCAGACGATCCAAATCCGATCAGACTTGGAATACCTACCAGTCCGCCTGCAATAGTAGTCATCGTAATCGGTATACCTGATGAAAATGGTATGATAGCACCATTTCCATTTAAACCGGCTGCACCTGTGGCTCCTGTCGCTCCTGTTGCTCCTGTGGCTCCGGTTGCTCCAACTGCCCCAGCTGCTCCCGTGGGGCCGGTTGCTCCTGTTGGACCTGTTGCTCCCGTAGCTCCAGTAGGACCTGTGGGGCCGGTTGCTCCATCCGCTCCCGTATTTCCCGTAGCTCCGGTTGCTCCCGTGGGGCCTGCTGCTCCGTTAGCTCCGGTATTTCCCGTGGCTCCTGTTGGACCTGCAGGTCCATCTGCTCCCGTATTTCCCGTGGCTCCCGTGGGACCGGTTGCTCCATCTGCTCCCGTATTTCCCGTGGCTCCGGTTGCTCCCGTAGGTCCTGCAACTCCGTTAGCTCCGGTGTTACCCGTGGCTCCTGTTGGACCTGCTGGTCCGTCAGCTCCGGTGTTACCCGTGGCTCCCGTGGGGCCGGTTGCTCCATCCGCTCCGGTATTCCCCGTAGCTCCCGTAGCTCCCGTAGGTCCTGCTTCTCCATCCACTCCCGTATTTCCCGTAGCTCCCGTGGGGCCGGTTGCTCCTGCTGCTCCTGCCGCTCCCGTCGGACCTGTAGGACCTGTTGTCCCAGCTGTTCCTGTGGCTCCTGTGGCTCCTGTCGCTCCAGTCGGACCTGCAACTCCTGCTGCTCCCGTCACTCCGGTTGCACCGGTAGCTCCCGTAGGACCGGTGGCTCCTGCTGCTCCTGCCGCTCCGGTTGGGCCTGTTGCACCAGCCGCTCCCGCTGCTCCCGTTGGACCTGTTGCACCAGCCGCTCCCGTGGCTCCCGTGGGGCCTGTTGCACCAGCCGCTCCTGCTGCTCCTGTGGCTCCTGTGGGGCCTGTTGCACCAGCCGCTCCTGCTGCTCCCGTGGCTCCGGTTGGACCTGTTGCACCCGCTGCACCCGCTGCTCCGGTTGGGCCTGTTGCACCAGCTGTTCCCGTTACTCCGGTTGCTCCCGTGGCTCCCGTGGGGCCGGCTACGCCTGCTGCTCCTGTGGCTCCTGTCGCTCCTGTAGGACCGGTGGCTCCATTTGCTCCCGCTGCTCCCGTGGCTCCCGTTGGACCTGTCACTCCATTTGCTCCGGTATTTCCGGTTGCTCCCGTGGCTCCCGTTGGACCTGCTGCCCCAGCTGCTCCCGTGGCTCCCATAGCACCCGTCGGACCGGTGGCTCCATTTGCTCCCGTTGGACCCGTCACTCCGGTTGGGCCTGTTGCTCCATTAGCTCCGGTATTTCCGGTTGCTCCCGTGGCTCCCGTTGGGCCTGCAACTCCTGGTGCTCCTGTCGCACCTGTGGCTCCCGTAGCTCCGGTTGCCCCCGTTGGGCCTGTAGGACCTGTCGGTCCTGTAATCCCGCTGGATCCGCAGCAGTGAGGCTTACAGGTCAACCTGATCGTATCACATGCCTCCATTTCGTTAGGCTGTTCATTGCTGCCATCATTATCGTGGCAGCCATAATTGCACCTATAATCATTCGACATTTTGTTCTTCCTCCACTCTGATACAAATTTTATTTTGCAAAAAACTCCTTGTTGCTTAAGTAAGAGGGATGATTAGGTCTCACCTTTCCTGCAGACTCATTATACATCACCGCCTTTTCAAAATCGCCAAGTGCATAAAAGCACACACACAGCTGAATGAACGGAATAAAATCATAACAATCTGTTTGTACAAATGTTCCTTTATCATCAACCCTCTTACAAGTCAGCGCCAGCTTATACCAGTAAACCGCCAGCTGGTATTGCTTCAAATCCAGAAAATGTTTGCCAATATCGCAGCACACTTCCGCCCTTGGCTCATCATATTCAAAACTTCTGAAATAACAAGACAACGCTTCTTCCGGTCGTTCCAATCTATAGTCACAATATCCCATAAACTGGCAAGCCGAAATATTATTTTCAATCCACCCTTGCTTTCCATCTAAAAAATCCTTAAATTGTCTATAAGACTCTTCATATTTTCCATGGTAGTAGAGCTCTCTCGCATAGTAAAATTGTTCCCTAGGTACTAAAGCTACGCCATTATTAACCATATTTTGAAAAATCCTCAGATTTCTCATAGGGTCTGCTACTTTTAGCTTTCTGTGTGAAACTGCGATGTCACTATATTCAATCAATCCTGATGGAGATATAGCCTCATGAATAGCTCCCTTCCATTGAAAGGAATCGCAACGGCGCAGCAGCCTTTCTCTGTAATAGGTGAAGATGGGATTGCCATCCTCATCAAAAGCAGTATTATATTTCATCATCACAACAGAAACACTTGGATTCAGGTTTTTCTTCAACTCCAGGAGGTTTTGCTGATCCTCCGGTAACAGTACATCATCTGCATCCAGCCACATACAATAATCGCATGAAGCTTTTGAAAAAGAATAATTTCTGGCTTTTGAAAAATCATCGCACCATACAAAATCATACACCTGCTCCGTAAATTTCCTTGCAATCTCTTTTGTTCCATCCGTTGAACCAGTATCTACGATGATAAGTTCATCCGCAATTCCTCTTACTGTAGATAAGCACCTTTCCAGAACAGATTCCTCATTTTTAACAATCATACATATACTTATTGTGACCATCTGCATTTCCTCCTTTTTTAAAATATGCTTCTACCCCCAAAGAAGGAACAAATTGATCATGTCAAAAAATCTACTATTTAATACAATTTTCAACAAAAATCTAAAATTCTATTGTATAATACAAAATATGCGCTGTTTTAGAACCTTTTTTCTACATACCGCAGAGCATTTTTTTATGTTCTGAGTTCTTCACAGCCAGATGAAAGTGAAATCATCATTAGAAAGGGAGGGAGTCACATTCATATTTCAAAATCTGCCGGCTTTATGGACAGCAAAGATGATCCGATCGCCTATCATGATTTAAATCAAAAAATAAAAGTATTAATCAGAAATATCTTCGAGGAATATTTCAAACCGCTGGGATTCAGACAAAATGGACAAAACTTCAGGCTATATCAGGAAAATGGCTTGTGCAAAATTGTGAATTTTCAGAAATACAGATACAACCATAATAAAAATTGTAGTTTGACCGTAAATATAGGGTTGTATTTTGAAAAAGATATGATAATCCAGAATAGAAATTTTTATGAATCCGACTGTCAAATCAAAATGCGGCCATCTCATGAATACTATGGAGAAGAAAGATGGTGGCCTGTAAATGATGATCGCAGCCTTGAGCAGTTCGCTCATGAAATTCGATCCTATTTTCAAAATGCAGCCCTGCCATGGCTAAATCAATTTGAAAGCCGAGAGGATTTGATTGCAGAGATATTAGACGGAAAATCTATGGAAAAATATAATTATCATCTGCAAAACCAAGGGTTAGAAAAGAGCAAAGAGTAAAAATCCCATAACGCTTGTGAATCCTTCCCCGCCAACTGAACGCCCACTGCCAAAGGATCTACCCCGTAAAAGAATTTCAATACACAACTGCAGTTAATTGGGACCCATGCTGGGAGGATATGCAATATCATTTCACATAAGAATGCTGCTCTGTCGATTAAAAACCGGCGGGGCAGCATTTTGTTATGAATCTTATCTATACTGTTTGACGGCAACGCGGCAGATTGTAAGGAGGTGCTGATACACTTCTTACCGACCCTTGATACACCGCATTTTCTGCTGGAAGATTATTAGGAATCGGTATAAGAAGCCACATCTTCATTTCTTATAATCCTTTTGACTCCCCCATGGAAACTGACCTGTACCAGCATATAGACTAAATTCAGAAGCACAAATATTCCCGCCAGAATGAATCCATTGGTCTGAAAAGGAATGTAATCCCCGATCTGTAGAGAGAGAGTACGAAGGATAGAACGAACTAACTCAATTGCCGGAATCAGGGTCAGAAAAAAGAAAAGCCGCATCATGGGACCGTAGATATTGATCAGCATTTTCCGAATCTCTTTTACCTTATAACCCAACAGATGAAGAATCAGGATATCCCGGATGCTGTCTTGAAAATTCATATAAAGCGCGAGAAACAAAAGGATGCATCCAACTACACAGCCCAGCACCTCATTGATTACCGCACTGCTCTTATTGGAAACAGCGTCCCGTTCCAGTTTATCTATTCTCTGCTCTTTTGTGGTTACTTCACCTCCCAGATGCAGATCCTTCATGCTCCATATGCCGCTGCAGTAATCCGAAGGAAGCGCCAGCCGCTGTGCCAGCTCCTGCTTAGAAATATAGACCGAATTTAATGCCGCATTATAAGCTATGCCCGATATAACTGCATCATAGTCCTCATTACCCAGGGACAGAACAATCCTGTCCCCTGCCTGTAACCCATACAGCTCATTTAAGGCTGTACCAATCACGACTTCATTTTCCCCGGGAATGGTCAGCGGTTTTTCCTCCAAATCAACTAATTCAAACAAAGCTTTCCCAACTTCTATGCCAACTACGGTCTGACTTACCTTTTCCCCATCTTTCTCTATCACACCGTCGGCAGTCAGATAGGGCAGGCTTTCTGGCTCTTCTTCCCCCTCTATGCCTGGGAAGGGGACAGGCTCACGAAAATGGGTATCATACAGATAATGGTGTCCCTTCATCTGGGAGTCAAATATCTTCTGGCTGCTCAAATTCAAGGCAAATCCCAGAATAAGCATTACCGAAAAGCTCATAACAGAAATAATGATTAATATTAAAGCTACCGGTTTACGAAGTGCCAGTCTAAGAGCGCTTC
The DNA here is from genome assembly GCA_018365455.1 of Clostridiales bacterium. Taxonomy (GTDB): domain Bacteria; phylum Bacillota; class Clostridia; order Lachnospirales; family Lachnospiraceae; genus Robinsoniella. Next base: position 5,405 of record JAGZJZ010000019.1, on the reverse strand, counting down.
TGTTTCCCTTGGGAAAGAATGCTGTAATCTTATTGGCTAAACGCAATCCCATGGTATATTTGGATTCCTGAACCACACCTGCCAGAAGCAGGCCGCTTTCCTTCCTTTTTATATAGAAATAGTTACAAAAGGTAAGGAAAACAAATACCGCTAAAGGAAACAATAAGCCCACTAATATACTCTTTATATCCAGTGCCTTAACTAAACCCGTTTGCATATAAGTCAGTTCGCCGGCATTGATCAGTATATCAGATGCAAAATATCCTGCACCGATTCCAATGAAACCGCCTGCGGCTGTAATCCCCGCTGTATAAACCAGAAAAATACTTCGAATTTGGCGGTCTTTAAACCCCAGGGCTTTCGCACATCCAATCTGTCTTTTTTCCATTTTAAAAAAGCGGTAGTAAAACATGCTGAATACGAAGCCTGTCATACAGGTAAATGCCAATAATACATTTGCTGCAAGAATCGTGTTAGAATTAAGACCATTGAGATATAATAACTGATCTTCATTCAGGGAATTAAGTGCATGAAGTATCTTACGGTTTCCATCTATGGAAAAATGGACAAAAAAGTACATAAATGACGTGCCAGATGTGAGCAAAAGCAATAGCCCAGTATATATTTTATTTTTCATTAATTCCCGGAAAAACTGTTTATATAATAATCTCATATGCTTCCCCACACCATTTCTTCCGGTTGAATCGGATCTTTCGGATGCCGGTCCTTATATATCCGCCCATCTTTGATCGTTATGATGCGGTCTGCAGTTTCTGCAATCTGCATATTATGGGTTACAAATAACACCGTTATTCCAAATGCTCTCTGCAGACTTCGCAGAAGAGATACTACCTTTTTGCTATTGGCTTCATCCAGAGATCCGGTTGCTTCATCGCAAAAAAGTATATCAGGTTTCTTAATCACTGCCCTGGCGATGGCAACACGCTGCTGCTGTCCTCCGGATAAGTGGGCAGGAAACTTATCCAGTAGATGATCTATTTCCAAAATCTCAGTCAATTGGCGAAAATCCAATGCATCCCTCCCCTTATTGATCCCTATCTCGATATTTTCCCGAACATTCAGGTTGTTAAGCAGAAGATAATTTTGAAAAATATTTCCTGTAAATGACCGCTTCCATTCCGCAAGCTTTTCTTCCGACAGTGCCGTGATATCTTTCCCTCTGTGGCTTACTGTTCCAGAAGAAGGTGTCAGAAGCCCGGAAAGTATATTCAGCAGGGTAGATTTTCCGGATCCGCTGGGTCCAAGCAAAACGCTGAAGGTGTTCTCTTCTATCTCCAGTGTAATTCCATTTATCACCTTTTCCTTAGCAAATGTTTTCGTAATACTGTCTGCCTTTAATATGAATGACATACCCTGCCTCTTTCTATATTTAAAATTAAGATTACTATATTTCATATATTTCTATTTAAAAGCTTCTATAATTTATTTATCATTTATTCTGTTCTTTCGGAGATCTAATTGATGATTAATATAATCCACATCTGTACGCATTCGGAACATACCGATAAAGCATCCGATCGCATATACTGCAATTCCCAAAAATATCAATACCCAAAGGGGTGTACTGCTGTACCAGCCAAAAAAATACCCCGATAAAATCAAAACAACCAGCACATAACCGATTTCCACTGCGATTTCTACCATAAAATACCGGCTTTCAAATCGCTGTAATAAGACAAGACCCAGATGAATGATCATATTCGCAAGCAATGTCTGGTATACACTTACAATAAATAAAAAACGTGCATGGTAGAGTGTTGCAACAAATGCCAGCAGTACCAGTGAAAGTCCCGTAGTTGCAAGACAATTTTTCATTATACTTTTCATTTGCTGTCACCTCTCCTGTAATTTTTCCCTTATGGATGCCACATATTTACGGGTAATATTAATCTTTTCACCATTGGTTAAAGTAGCCTCCATTCTGCTGTTCAGCAGCGGTCGAATTCCGGTCAGCACCTGCAGATTAATAATGCAGGCTTTGCTTACCTGGACAAATCCTGCATTTCCCAGCTCTTCCATCAACTGATACAAGCGCAGTTCAGAACGGTACACAGAATCCCGGCAATATACAAATGTTTTTTTATCCACACTTTCTATGTAATAGATTTCACCTGCATTCACCCACAATTCACTTGCATCAGAATTACATTTTACTGTTTTATCAACTGACTCCATAAAGGCGGCAATCCGCCTTACCGTGGGATTCCATCTGGCATATTTTACGAGAACCTCTATATCTTCCCGGGACAAATCCTCTTCTAATTTTATTTTCATTATTTCCTCCAGTATAAGGTATTTTTAGCCTTTGGCAATAGTGTTGGTACTAACGTGCAAATATGGGATACCAACATGCAGTCAATTATGGCAGGAATGATAAAAATATAGTAGGTCGGTGAGGGGGATTTGTCAACAGGAAATGCAGTGGGGGTTACCGGCTTCTCATCCCCTGATAATTTCCGCGGAGCGGACTCTTTAAATATGATTTGTAATTTCATACTATCATATTTAAGAGTATTTAACTTCTATCATTTATATTCCTTGGGATTCCATATGCAAATATGTATTGGCTTTTCCCTTAGAATATGATAGAATTTGTTTTGATATTCAAAGTATCTATATATTAAGGAGGGAACTGAATTGGTAATTGAACCTAAAGTTAGAGAATTTATCTGCACTACCGCTCATCCGGACGGCTGCCGTGAAAATGTAATGAAACAAATAGAATATACGAAAAAACTTGGAAGTACGACTGGGCCAAAAAAAGTCCTGATCATTGGATCTTCCACAGGTTATGGTCTGGCATCCCGGATCACCGCTGCTTATGGAAGCAATGCTTCGACCCTTGGCATTATGTTTGAAAAGCCTGCCACTCCGCCCCGCAGAACCGCTACACCTGGCTGGTATAATACAAAAGCTTTTGAAGAAATCGCACAGGCTGATGGATATTATGCGAAAACTATTAATGGGGATGCATTTTCCGAAAAAATTAAGCTGGAAACCATTGATATGATTAAAAAGGATCTGGGTAAAATTGATATGGTTGTTTACAGTCTAGCAGCTCCGCGAAGAACCACACCTGACGGTACTGTTTACTCTTCCACCCTGAAAACCGTGGAACAGGATTTTACAAATAAATCTTTGAATCTGAAAGATAATACTATATCTGAAGCCACAATTCATCCTGCATCGGAAGAAGAAGTTACGGCAACCGTTAAAGTTATGGGCGGCGAAGACTGGATGGACTGGATAAAAGCACTTTCTGATGCTGATGTTCTGGAACAAAATGCACGGACAATTGCATATTCTTACATAGGTCCGAAGCTAACTTATCCCGTATACTACAATGGAACCATCGGCATCGCAAAGAAACACCTCTATGACACTTCACTTCAGATTAACAAGCAATTCGCGGACAAAGGAATACATGCCTGTATATCCGTCAACAAAGCCCTTGTCACCCAGGCAAGTTCTGCCATCCCTATTGTGCCGCTGTACATGGCAATACTTTACAAAGTAATGAAGGACAAGAACCTGCATGAAGGATGCATTGAACAAATCAACCGGCTGTTCCGTGAAAAATTGAATCAAGGCTGCCCCATCGTTGACAATGAAGGCCGCATTCGTCTGGATGATTATGAAATGAAGGAAGATGTTCAATCCCAGGTAATGGAATATTGGGAACAGGTTAATTCTGATAATATAAACCAATTTGCGGACATGACCGGTTACTGGAACGATTTTTATCATATGTTCGGATTTCGGTTTAATGAGATTGACTATACAAAGGATGTTACACTTTAGTCTGTTTGAAAATTGATATCTGCTGTTTCAAGTTTTGGGCGGTTCAATCTTGATTTTTACAAGATCGTTTGCCGCCTTACTGAGATTGTCAGAATATACCACATTGTCATAGCGCTTTATATGCATCTGGGTGATGCCAAGCTGGTTTGCAACCTGCTCCGGCTTGGCACCATATGCAAACATAATACTGCCGCAGGTATTTCTAAGATCCCTGGCACTGTATCCCGGTACCCCCGCTTCCTCCGTGAGCTTTTTCATCATTAAATGGCAGTACTGTACATTTAATTTATTCTGTGAACGGTTATAAAAAAGATATTCACAGTCCTTTCGAACACTTAAATAATGTTCCAGAACGGCAGCTACATCTTCCGGCACAAATCGCATTTCATCACTTTCCCTTAATATCATAAATACACCATTGGGGTCAGCCACAAGATCATTGGGTTTTAAAGCGCAGACCTCCGTAGAAGAAAGGCCCATGCGGCCGAATAAAACCAACATGGTATAGTACATAGTATTGCACTCTGCTGCTTTTAAAAGTGCATCCAAATGTTCCACTGGAACAGGGCTGACCAGCTGATCTGCAGAAACCAGCCTGATTAAATATTCATAAAAAAAATCATCAAAAGCACCAGGCGCCTGATATTTAGTCTTTTCATGGGTAATATACTCCGAGAATTTATGAATCTCCCGGATTTTTTTCCCCATTGTCGTCGCTTTCATTTTTGCATTTCTCACTTTAGACAGCAGATTCTCATAATATCGGTCAGCATCTGCCCTTGTAGTCTCCAAAAGATCTTTTCTGCAAAAATCCATATATTCATTGATATCACCGCAATAGCTGCCGCGGGATACTGCTTCCAGCCTTTTGGAAAAATCCACCCAGGCATTTTGAGTCTGACAGGATGCATATTCACTTGGTTTTCTCATAGATATGAACTCCTTTCATAATTTTATGATTACAGAAATATATCATATTATTTTATCGCGTTTTCCATTAAATTGTAATAAGTTTATCATACTATCATATCAGATGCAATAAATGGAACTTTCAAAAACTTTTAAATGTAAGATGTCTACTGGCATTATTTGGTATCATATATAAAAATACTGCTCTTATTTGTAGCATAAAAAATGTGCGATATAAATTGACTATAAATTAATTAGTAACCTAATAAAAAAATATGTTGCGCTCAGTATATTATTGTGATATGATATTTGTATCAAAACATTCTAATACTGGCTGTTCAGCCAGATCATTTCCAACTGACAATTAATTAAATAAGGCATTGTTATACTTGCCGTAAGACATTATCATATATTTTTTAAAATATATTTACCCCCTCTTGCGCTGCAAAGAAAATTGCCTTAAAGTAAGAGGAGGACTGACAAACAATGAATAATTCGCCCAAAACAAATGCTATACCGAACGAAAAAGAGAAAACAGAACCATTTATCATGCTGCCTACAGTAGATTTTTGTTTCAAGGAGCTGATGTGCAGTGAGAAAGTAAGAAAGGGATTAATTGCTGCATTTTTGAATCTGGATCCAAAGGAAATTCAGGAAACGGAATTGCTGAATAC
>JAGZJZ010000130.1 GCA_018365455.1 Clostridiales bacterium | reverse complement strand
GCTTTTTCGCTTTAAAATAATCATCTGCAATATTCAGATCCAAAAGAATTCCTTTTGTCTCTTTTGACAAATGATTATAACCTTCCAGTTTTTTAAACTCTGCCAGTTTATTATTAATGTATGTAGCTACTTTTTGCAGATATTCTTCACTCTCATATCCACTCAAAGTATATATTTTCCCTGCAATCAAGACTTCTGCTTTGTTCTTGGCTGACATATGACTTCCTCCACTTTTTTCTCTATTATCACAACATTCTATATAATTCTACAAAATATTGGAGTTTACTGTTATTCATTATACAGAGAAGTGAAAGAAAAATCAAGGTCGATTTATAAGACAATTTATAACTATTTCGTACAAGACTGTACATCTGCTGCACAATCGGTGTGAAAACATGGAACATGCATCGGTAACCCTCATGACCAAAGCCAATTTTTATGGGCTTGCGGCGTGTGTTTATGATTAAGAACAGATACGATAATTTATAGCATGATGCCAAGATGATGATATGCCAACTCGGAAACAACTCTTCCTCTGGGCGTCCGCATAATAAATCCATTCTTAATCAGGTAAGGCTCATACACATCTTCAATGGTTCCGGCATCTTCCCCTATAGCTGCCGCCAGGGTATCCAGGCCAACCGGACCTCCTTTGAATTTTTCAATCATAACAGTCAGTATGCTGCGGTCCATCATATCCAGTCCGTATTTGTCCACTTCCAGCAAATCCAGGGCAAATGCCGCCACATCTTCCGTTATATGCCCATTATATTTCACCTGTGCAAAGTCCCTGACCCGCTTCAGCAGCCGGTTTGCAAGCCTTGGTGTACCTCTGGAACGCTTTGCCAGTTCCTTTGCTCCGTTTGTATCAATCTCTACCCCCAGAACGCCTGCGGACCGAACGATAATTGTCTGGAGCTCTGATTCCGTATAAAATTCTAAGTGGTGGATCACTCCGAAACGGTCCCGAAGAGGCGCTGTCAAAAGTCCTGCACGGGTAGTTGCACCCACCAGGGTGAATTTGGGAAGATCCAGTCGAATAGAGCGCGCAGCCGCACCTTTTCCAATCATAATATCAATGGAATAATCTTCCATTGCCGGATAGAGTACTTCTTCCACCTGTCTGTTTAACCGGTGTATCTCGTCTACAAAAAGCACATCTCCCTCCTGGAGATTATTGAGAATTGCCGCCATCTCTCCCGGCTTTTCAATTGCAGGTCCGGAGGTAATCTTCATATTTACCCCCATTTCATTTGCAATAATACCTGCCAGGGTGGTTTTTCCAAGTCCGGGAGGTCCGTAAAAAAGGACGTGGTCTAAAGCGTCCCCTCTCTGCTTTGCTGCCTCAATATAGACCTTAAGGTTAATCTTTGCCTTTTCCTGTCCAATGTAATCATCTAAAGTCTGCGGGCGCAGAGCCGGTTCTATTTTTATATCTTCTTCCAAAGTATCTGTTGTAATAATACGTTTTCCCATGTTCCGCCTCCAAAGACCTGTTTTTAAACTGTTCAGCTATACATGCTGCCCAACAATAAATGCAGGGATTTATAAAAATGCCATTTGCTTCAGCGCCGCTTTTAAAATGGCTTCTGTATCCATATCATCCGTTAGCTCTGCTTTATTAACGGCTTTTAACGCATCCGTATTGGAATATCCAAGAGCTGCCAGCGCCTGAACGGCTTCTCCTTTGCTATCCGTCATGCCGGCAGATACTGTCAGATCATTCTGGTTTGTCAGGCGTTTTTCAAATGCGTCTTCCAGACTCAGTTTATCCTTTAATTCCAGGATTACCTTCTGGGCGGTTTTATTGCCCACACCCGGAGCTTTGGCAATCGCTTTGGCATCTTCCGATAAAATAGCAAACCGCAGATCATCGGCAGACAGTGCCGTCAGAACCCCAAGTGCGGCCTTTGGACCAATGCCGTTTACTCCAAGCAGCAGTTTGAATATCTCAAGATCATCCTGGGAACAAAAACCGTACAGCTGCAATGCATCTTCTTTTACATGCATATAGGTATGTACACAGACTTCTTTTCTGGCACCGGCAAGTCGGTCAGCATCTCTTCCCGAAACATATACCAGATAACCGATATTATTCACTTCCAGTACTACACTGTTCTCATTGCGGGCAGCTACATCCCCACGTAAATATGCTATCATTTAAACATCTCCTTTGGCAGTCTTCTCTGCAGTTCATTTCCTAATATTCCAATCAACAGCCCGGTAACCAGCCCGGAAATCAGCAATACCGGAAGGTAATAAAACAGGTTAAAATTATCAACGACTGCCATGGCTACCAGCAGCTGTCCTATATTATGTGCAATTCCTCCGCACATGCTGACGCCTGCAATGGAAAACCCTTTGCTTTTTTTCAGCAGATACATCACTGCAAGACTCAAAAGTCCTCCTGCAAGGCTGTAAATAATACTGTACATACTGCCAAACAAAAATCCGCCCAGTACAATTCGCAATACAGACAGCAAAAATGCATCTTTGGCTCCCATAAAATATAAAACGCACAGGATGACAATATTCGTAAGCCCCAGTTTTACTCCCGGAACACCGAAATAAAATGGAATCAGGGTCTCTACATAAGTGACAATTAATGCCAGAGCTGTAAACACTCCAAAATATGCTGCTTTTCTTCTAGTTACCATTTTTATACCCCTGCATACCGTAGATAAGTCTGCGGTATTGCTCCAATAGAAAGGACGGCACCTAACCGGCTACCGCATCATAGTCAGATGTTTCCTCAGCACCTTCCACCCGAACTACTATTTTATAGGGAAGGCAGATAATAGATTCCCCAGATTTACTGATGGCCTTTTGGTGGACACAAAGCTTGTCCGGACATTCTGCCGAAATCATTTCTGCTTTTCCGTCCTTAATCTCAAGGGTATTGGTGCCATTGATCTCAATCACCTGATCCTTTGCAAGTGAATAGACACCAAATTCCTTTCCGTCTACCATGATCTGAACCATATTTCCGTCTTTTTGAAAGATCATATATCCAGCAAATGCAATGAGAGCAACCGCTATTACAGCACCTGCCAGTATCCAGTCATTTTTTTTCATTATTATGCTCCTGAACAGTGCATATCCTGCCTGCGCTATTCCCAAATCAGCAGTAAAAATTTCGTTTGCATTTCACCGCCATGTATCAAAGCCTATGTATGAATATGCTCTGTGTGTTTCTAAATATCCTGTACATGATAGCACATATTTTTCAGAAATTCAACCATATGTTCGAAAAAGGTCAAATGCTCTCCATAACCCGGATCTCCTGACGCTGTCTCCAGTCCGCCTCATTGACCGTTACCAGGAAACCCCGTGCATTTTTCACCTGCCAGTCATAAAATGCTTTTTTCGGTACAGCAAAGGCTTCCATGATACTCATAATGGTACCGCCATGCACAACGACTGCGGCTCTACTGATCTTGTTTGCCAGTATATGATCCACTGTATCCTGAAATGCAAGGCGGCACC
>JAGZJZ010000067.1 GCA_018365455.1 Clostridiales bacterium | reverse complement strand
ATTGTAATACCAATCATTATATGATATATTAAAAATATAAAGAGCAACCGCCCACAAGGTGGGTTGACCTTATTGAATTGGATAGAAAAACCACCCATCATCTTGGTCAAAAGTTTCAGGGTGGTTTTTCTATGCCCATTAGTGACAGATCAAATAAATGAACGTCAGTAATCCTATTAAAAACATTCCAAAAGACATCAAATCCTTAAAATCGAAATGTTTCATAGACATCACCTCCATTCTATGTAAAATGAAGGTCAACATCACCCCGTAACACGATTGCTCTTATAAAAAAAGTATATCACACTGACCACATATTGACAATATCCAGATAAACTATTTTTTATTAATTTTACAGTTTAAAATATATGTATCATTTTGTATGTAACACAAAAAAACACCAACATCATTCCTCATTATTCTACCATCAAAAATTTTTCCGATACTCACTTGGCGTCATATGCGTGAACCGCTCAAAACATCTGCTGTATGTCAGCGTACTTTTAAATCCCACAGACTTTGCGATTGCATTTATGGAGAGTTTCGAATAGGTCAGCAGTTCTTTTGATTTATTCACGCGGTACTCGTTTACGTACTGATGTATGGTCATTCCCATATGATCTTTAAACAGCTTGCAAAAGTAATATTTTGAAAAGCTTACCTCGTTACAGATCGTATCTACATCCAGATCATTTTTATAGTTATTTGCTATGTACTTCAGTGAGAGGTTGACTACGGTCTCCTGCACCGGAGTTATTTTTTTAGTTTCTAAAATGCTGTTGGATATCTTATATAGTTCAAAAAAAATATTATGTATAATTAAGCTTGCCTGCATATCGTCTAAAACTTCTTTTTTAAAGGTTATCTGATGCATTTCTAAAAACAGATCCAGGATACTGCTCAGTCTGTCGGTGGGAATAATACTGGACTTATTTCTTACCAGATTGTAATATAATTTTGCATGTGTACCCCGGATTATCATATAGAAATATTCCCAATTGTTACTTGCACGGGTGAATGTCAGCGGCGTATTGCAGGAAGAGATTACTACATTATCCTGGTAAATGTACTGGGTACTTTGGTTTTTGGTAAATCGGACAACTCCGGAAACGGAGTATAGTAAAATATAATCATAATAGTTATTTGCATTTCCAAGAACAAACTTTTTTTCATTGCAGAAACCACATTCTTTTATATAGAATGGGAGGCTTTCCGTCTGGTGGGAAATTTGATTTGTTCTTTTTGAGTATTGTTCCGGTAAATTTCTTTTAGGTAATATCACAATGAAGTCCCTCCATATAAAAACTGTATTGTTAACTTTTTTTGTCATGTCTTAATATTCATTTAAAAACTATATAATAAATCCACCCATTTTTCTAAAATAATAGTAAGATAGCCCAAAATAGCAATTTTTGATATCAGAAAAACAATTTTTGATATTGAAAAAGAGAAAAAACGGGGTAGTATATGCTTATCACAACACACAGTACCACAAAAATTTAATAAGGGAAAGGGGAATAATGATGAATGATTTTATCTTAGAGTTGAAAGACGTTGTAAAAACCTTCGGCGGAGTAACAGCATTAAATGGTGTTCACTTTCAACTTAAGAGAGGTGAGATACATGCTCTTATGGGCGAGAATGGCGCCGGCAAATCTACATTTATTAAAGTTATAACAGGCGTACATCAACCGGACAGCGGCATTATGTTACTGGAGGGTGAAAAAATCACCTTAAGATCCACAGCAGATTCAGCCAAACTTGGGATTGCTGCTATTTACCAGCATGTCACTGCATTTCCTGATTTATCCGTTACAGAAAATATTTTTATGGGGCAGGAGATTAAAAATAAAGTTGGTCTGTATAACTGGAAGCTGATGACCCAGCGGGCAAAAGAACTGATACAGCCCCTCAGCAATGAAATTGATGTAAGTAAACCCATGGGCGCTCTCAGTGTAGCCAGACAGCAGCTGGTAGAAATAGCAAAAGCACTGTCCAGAGATGCACGCATACTGATTATGGATGAACCCACTGCATCGTTAACCAGAACAGAGTGTGAACAATTGTACCAGATTGCAGAACGCCTGAGAGATGAAGGTGTCTCAATTATCTTTATTACACATAAGTTTGAAGATATGTACCGGCTGGCAAGCAGGGTTACGGTCTTCCGGGACTCCAGGTACATAGGCAGCTGGGATGTGGACAAGATCTCCAATCAGAAACTGATTGCTGAAATGGTGGGGCGGGAATTAAGCCAGATGTATCCTACAAAAACTTCAAAAATTGGAGACGTAGTTCTGGAAGTAGAAGATATCTCAAAAGAGGGTTACTTCAAAAATGTATCTTTTCAGGTGAAAAAAGGAGAGATACTGGCACTGACGGGTCTTGTTGGTGCAGGACGCACCGAAGTCTGCCAGAACATTTTCGGAATTATGAAACCGGACTCCGGTACCATAAAACTGGAGGGAAAAGAGGTTAAAATCAAAACTCCCATTGATGCTTTGCAGTATGGGATCGGACTTCTTCCGGAAGACCGGCAGATACAGGGGCTGGTCAACGAACTTCCCATTTACCAAAATGTATCCTCTGCCGTCATAAGCAGATTTACAAAGGGACTTTTCCTTCAGGAAGATGAAGAAATGAAAAATGCAATTGCTCTTTGCCAAAAAATACAGCTGAAAGCAAAAGATATCAGTGCACCTCCCTCATCTCTATCCGGCGGAAACCAGCAAAAAGTAGTTTTTGCTAAGTTACTGAGCTGTGATCTAAAGGTTTTAATCCTGGATGAGCCTACGAAAGGAATTGATGTTGGCGCCAAGTATTCTATTTATGAAATTATGAACGAGCTGGCATCAAATGGGTACGCCATCATTATGGTTTCCTCAGAAATGCCGGAAGTACTGGGCATGGCTGACCGAATCGTTGTCATGAAATCGGGACGTGTCACCGGGCAATTTGAGTCCGGCAAAACCACTCAGGAAATGATTTTAGAAGCTTCTTTAAAACACAAAGACGAAAAGGGGGAGTAAGAAATGAAGTCGGATAGAAATAGATTTTCAGAAAAAATTACAGGCAACCGGAACTTTGGGCTTTTAGTTGGCTTTGCAGTTCTTTTGATCGTAGCTGCATTTATCACGCCTTCCATGTACTCCTTAACTTCAATTATGAATATGCTTCGCAACAATGCCGTATATGCGCTGCTTGCAGTAGGCATGATGATGGTCATTATCACAGGAGGTATCGATTTATCTGTGGCATCTACCTTGAGCCTGGCAGGGGTAATCTGTTCCTCTCTAATGAACAGCCACCAGAATATACCGGGTTTCGTATGGGTGATACTGGGTATTGCAGTGGGTGTACTGTGCGGCGCTTTTAATGGTTTTATTGTAGGTTACCTGAAAATGGTTCCTATGATCGCAACTCTTGGAACAATGTATATTTTCCGGGGTCTGGCATTTTTATGCAGCGGAGGAAACTGGTGGTTCCCTCACCAATTCACAGAAAATTATGTGACATTTGCATCCGGGCAGTTTCTGGGCATTTACAATATTTTATGGTTTGTACTTGTGATCTTTGTACTTGCCGGTATTTTTCTTGGCTATTCTTCTTACGGCAGACGCATTTATGCCATTGGAACAAACCGGGAATCCGCCAAAGTAGCCGGTATTAAGGAAGCACGTGTTACCTTTATGGCATTTACAATCTGCGGCGCACTTGCAGGACTTTCCGGGATGCTTTATACCGCAAATTATTCCATTTGTTATTATGGTATGGGCGAAGGTTATGAAATGCAGGCAATCGCTATCTGTATCCTTGGGGGAGTCAGCATTACCGGTGGACGGGGTAAGATAGATGGCGTAATAATAGGCTTTTTAATGATGAGCGTCATTACTTATTTTATCAGTTTACTCCCAGGACTCAGTGTGTGGCAAGATGCCATCCAGGGTGCAATTATAATTATTGCGGTAGCAATTAATTTATTTACACTGCGCTCCTCTGAAAAACGAATCTTAAAGGAAAGGGGTGCTTTAATCTAATGAACGGAGAAATGAAGACACCTGCCAGGGATCTGGCAGTAAAGGAAAAATTTAAACTAACCAGGTTTTTAGTTAAATGGGAAATGATACTGGTCTATATCTTACTTGCAATCAACCTGGTACTTATGGCAACCAGACCGGGACTCTACTTTTCCGCCGGCACCATTCAGTCTATTATACAATCCGGTATGGATCTGTCTCCCCTTGTATTGGGCATGATCTTTGTGCTTATGCTCGGTGATATCGATGTATCGGTTGCAGCAACTATGATTGTTGCCTCTATGGTTACCGGACTGAGCATGGATGCCGGTATCCCCATGATTTTATGTGTATTGTTTGGAATTGCAGCCGGAGGCGCTTGCGGTGCATTTAACGGATTTCTCATCGCTTACATAAAAATGCCTGCAGTAATTGTAACCATATCCACTTCCATGCTGTTTCGGGGAATTGTAAAAATTATACTGGATGTAAATGTTCTAAAGCATTTCCCCAAATTTTATACGGACATTGCCTGGCTGAATATTGCAGGAATTCCAGTTGCACTCTTATTGTTTTTACTGATGGCTTTCCTGTTTATCCTGGTTCTCCACCGCTCGTCCTTTGGGCGGAAGTTATATATTATCGGAAATAATGCCACGGTAGCCACCTATTCCGGCATCAGTGTGGAACATACCAAAATGGTGGTTTTTGTATTAATGGGGATGATGGCTGGCATTGCCTCCATCTTCTTTGTAGGCCGCATGGGCGGCGGTGTAAGTTCCACTATGGGAACCGGATATGAACTGGATGCCATTGCGATCTGTGTGCTTGGCGGTGTCTCCACAAACGGCGGGAAAGGTAAAGTATACGGACCTGTAATCGGTACCCTGATCATGGCTTTTCTCATTTATACCCTGGGCTTAATGGGTGTGGATGCCAACTCCCGTAAAATATTGACCGGTTTTATCCTGATCATCGCCGTTCTCATACCTAATGTAAACAAACAGCTGATTGAAAATGTGAAACTGATGGTACTCTATTCCAATAATAAAAATATTGAAGCGGTAAACTTAAAAGCACAGGAAGAAGTAAAGACCATGAAAATCTTGATTGCCCAGATAAAAAAAGACGAAAAGCTCAGTGAAACAGAAAGGGCAGCAAAAATAAATAAGTATGAAGAAAAAATCGGGGCAGTTCAGGCAAAGTGCAAAGAAACATCGGCATCCCTTAGATCAGAACTAAAAGAAGATTCCAAAAAAGCAAAACAGCGTTTTAACATTTAAGGATATTAGTGTGTTATAAACAATAACGAGACAGTCTGTCCTGGTATTGCTTATATAAATAGGGCATTTGACCCTCGCGGCAGTCGCCAAATGGACGCGCCAGCGTGTTCGTATGGCTCGTTGCTCGCGGAAATAAAAAAAATTGGAGGATAACAACATGAAAAAGGTAAGAAGATTTTTAGCACTTGGACTTTGCGTATCAATGGTATTTGGTTCATTGGCAGGATGCAGTTCCACAAAACCAACAACTACCGGTTCGGAAGGGGGCGGCACAGCCGAGACACAGGCTGTCAAAGCAGACGGAAATACTTCCGGCGGCTCCTCAGATTCTCTGGAAGGCTCTCACGTATTTATGTTCAAAAGCACCGGTAACTCTTTTGGTGATCTGATGTTTAAAGGTTTTGACGAATACATGAAAGGTGCGGGACAGAAGGCCGTTTATAAGAGTCCGGCTGAAACAACGGTAGCCGCTCAGGTTCAACTGCTGGATGAACTGATTACGCAAAAAGTTGCTTCTATTACTATCTCGACAAATGGTGATACCGGTTACGATGAAGTATTTAAAAAGGCAAAAGAAGCCGGAATTCCCATCACATCAATTGATTCTGAAGCAAATCCGGAATACCGGGTAACACATATTAACCAGGCTGAAGTCCAGGATATCGGTTCTAACCTGGTTCAGGCAGGCGTATTAATTACACTTGGCGTGGATTACCCGGAAGACGGTGATATGAAAGCTGCGGTAACAAAAGCGCTTGGTGACTACTCCGGAGACGAAATTAAACTTGGCGTTCTCTCCGCATCGATTGACACCCCGGTACAGAACAGCTGGATCGCAGCTATGGAAACAGAATTGGCAGATCCTGTATATGGCGGTAAAGTAAGCCCGGACTTAGACAAGAAATACGGAAATGATGACCTGACCGAATCCACAACACAGGCACAGGCATTTATTGCAGAAAATAAAGTAGACTGCATTATTTCCCCGACAACCGTAGGTATCGCAGCAGCAGGGCAATCATTAAAATCAGCCAACAGTGAAATCAAGTTAACCGGTCTTGGTCTTCCATCCGAGATGCAGTCCTTTATGCCAACAAAAGCAGACGAAGATGCCTTTGCATACGTTTGCCCCTACATGATGCTCTGGGATGTTATTCATCTGGGCGCTGTAGCTGCAGCTTCTACTTTAGCTACCCTGGACAAATCCTTTGATGGAAAAGTGGGCTCTTCCTTCACTATGAAAGCATTCCGTGATTATCCGGAAGAAAAGTACGAAGCATACCAGAGCGGTGACGGAACAGCGGTGCTAGCAGGGCAGCCTTACATTTTCTACAAAGGAAATATGTCTGAATGGATTTCTAAATTATAATTTAAAAAATATCAGCAAATGTTATTATGGAAATAGAAGGAGGCAGATTATAACAGGCGTTAGAAAGTCTTAACACCTGTCATAATCCGCCTCCTTCACTTAACCTGCACGGTCTACATCCGCAAAGGGTCTTTACTCAACACAACTTATTATTTAATCTAAATGAAACACCGTCTGCAAATCAATAGCTACCGGGCTGTTATCCGGGTTTGTCTCCATAATATCCGCCATGAAGTCCCACCATTTGCGGTTAATTGCCGTATCTGCTCCTTTTGCCCACAATTCTTCATCCTCAATTTCAATATAACCAAATAAAGTCAGGGTCTCTTTGTCAAGGAAAATGGTATAATTCTTGCCGCCGTACTGGTGGATCATATCCTTCATTTCCGGCCAAAGCTGATTGTGGCGAATCTCGTACTCTTCTTCCTTTCCTTCATACAACTTCATTTTAAATCCTTTTACCATAATGTATTACCTCCTAGTTTTTTAATTTGCAGACTGCAAACCATACATGCATGAATGCTTGTAAATTTGGCCGCTTCCGCCAAGTCTTTTACTTATTGTATCATAGAAATATAAGATTGAAACTATAAGATTTAAAAGTCCCCCGCCTGTATGGGGTACAGGCAGAAGACTTTTTTATAAGGAAAATATGATATGAAAAAGTTTGTTATTAGCAGTTATTGCGTAATTTTAGTATACGGATTTCCAATCATTGATGTTGGATGGATCAAATTTGAAAGGAGGTCCAACGATGATTTCTGTTCCGCCGTCAGCAGCTGCTGTGATTTCGTATTCGCCCATGTCGCCAGCTGTAAATTTCTCACCAGCTGCGCCTGTGATTTCACCGGATACTAATGCCATTGATGTATAAGCAGACAGACGTCCTACATCAATTGGATTCCATAAGTACATGTAAGGACAGGAATGTGTATCATCATCACCGATATAATCAGCCATTTCAGATGGAAGTCCAAGTCCTGTTAATTTAACTTTGTCTGCAACGCCCTGATCCTGGATAACTTTAGCTGCTGCCATGATACCTACGGTAGTAGGAGCACAGATAACTTTCAGGTCTGGGTAATTCTGTAATAACGCCTGTGTCTGGTCAACTGATTTCTGGTATTCGTCATCACCGTAAGCAACTTCTACTAATTCCAGTTTGGAATATTTTTCATCTTCCATAACTTTCTTCATAGACTCAATCCAGGAGTTCTGGTTGGTAGCCTGGCTTGTTGCGGAAAGGATAGCCCACTGTCCTTCTCCACCGGAGATATCAAGTACAGCATCCATTAATGTCTGTCCGATCTGGTCTACACCAGCCTGGTTAACAAATGTTTTACGGCTGTCAGGATTTACGTTTGCATCTAAGGAAGATACCTGGATGCCTTTATCCATAGCTGCTTTTAATGCCGGCTGAAGAGCGTCAAAGTCATTACCTGCAATTGAGATAGACTGTACACCCTGAGCAACTAATTCGTTGATCATTGTGATCTGAGCTTCTGCTGTAGCGCTTTCCGGATGTTTAACTACGCATTTTCCGCCAGCTGCATCAATTACTTCCTGGAATCCGGTAGCTTCTTTTTCATTATAAGGATTTCCTGCTGCTTTTGTAACGATTGCATAAGTATTTCCACTTACATCAGCACCGCCGTCTGCTTTTGCTGCTTCTGTTTCGTCACCTGCAGCTTCTGTAGTAGCTGCTTCCGATTTTGCTTCTGTAGTGTCGCCGCCTGCTTCTGTTGCAGCTTCTGTTTTTGCTGCCTCTGTTTTCGCTGCTTCTGTTGTCTTTGTTTCGCTGCTTCCGCAGCCTGCCATCATTGTAGCAACCATGGACATACATAATAATGCACTAATTACTTTTTTCTTCATTGATTGTTTCCTCCCTTGGAATAAATAGTTTTATACATAACACCTTAGTGTAAGTACCTGATTAGTAATTTTTTAATGACTCTGATTTATCATTTTTTAGTTTGCTGCTTCTTTTTTCTTTAAAAATTTTCCGATATTAACGTTTGGTATCATTACGGCTATTACCAGTAATGCACCGATAATTACTAACATAACCTGTGACGGTACGTTGATCAGTCCCAATCCATATCTTAAGAAACCAATGATAAAGATCGCAATAACTGTTCCCGGGAAATTACCCTTACCGCCTGCGGTAGAGATACCTCCTAATACTACCATGGAGATTGCTTCCAGTTCATATCCTGCTGCAATATTAGATCGTGTACTTCCCATACGGGCTGCCAGGAACACTGCAGTAACTGCTGAAAATGTACCTGCGATGGTATAAACGACTAAACGAAGCTTCTGTACATGGATACCTGCATATTCAGCTGCCAGACGGTTACTTCCGATTGCGTAAATTCTTCTTCCGAAAGTGGTTTTATGTAATACCAGTCCAAATACAACTGCACAGATTACAAATACGATAAACATATATGGTACGGGACCTATGGATCCCCAGTATAGATTACTGAACCATTCTACGCTTGTAAGTCCGCCTGCTGCCTGATCGCCCAGGAGAATTTCAGCAATACCTCTGAATAAAATCTGTGTGCCTAAAGTTACGATCATAGGTGCCAGTTCGGTAAACTTAGTAAGGATTAATCCATTTAAGAACCCGCATGCTGTTCCGACTAAGAGACAGATAATGATTGCAAGGCCCATCGGAACTCCTGCGTTATATGCCAGTGACATTAAAACCGCTGATAATGCTACGATGGAACCAACCGAGATGTCGATTTCACCCAGTACCAGGATATAAGCCATAGGTAAAGCGATAAATGCTTTTTCCAGGAAAGATGAGGTAGCTGTAAATAATCCTGATACGCTTAAATAGTTGGGTGAAATGAAGGAGTTCATAACATTAACGGCAATAAACAAAATGATTAAAAATGATTCCCATTTCAGAAGGGTCTGTTTCCATGATGATTTCTTTTCTGCTGATATTGTTCTTCCAGATTTTGTTGCCATGATTACATCTCCCTTCCTTTCAGATTATTCTTATCCATAACTCTTTGAGCCATAACATTCAGGATAACCGCAACTAATATAATAACACCTTTTATTGCACTCTGCCAGAATTGGGACACTCCAATTAATGGAAGTGCTTTTCCGATGATTGCGATGGTAAGTGAACCTAAGAATACTCCGACCACGCTTCCACGGCCTCCGGTTAAACTTACACCTCCAATTACACAGGCTGCGATAACATCCATTTCTATACCGGTAGCCATATCACCCTGAGCTGATGCATATACTGATACCCACATTGCACCTGCAAGACCACAAATACCTCCCATCAGGGAATACACTAATAACTTAATGTTGTCAATTTTGATACCGGAGATCTCTGCTGCTTCCGGATTACTTCCGATTGCATAAATTTTTCTTCCTGTTCTGGTCCATTTCATAATGATGAAAAAGATCACATAACAGATAATCATAATGGTAACCAGATTATTCACTAATCCAAATGTGAGATAACTGCTCTGTGCAAATGCTTTGAATTTTTCCGGTACCTGGTAAGCAGCTACCCATTGGCTGTTGGCAATGAGATATGTTAAACCTCTGTAAATATTCATAAAACCAAGTGTTGCAATAATCGGTAACACTTTTCCTTTTGAGATTACCAGGCCGATTACAAGTCCGCATACCAGTCCGATGAGGACTGACATTACAAATCCCAGTAAAGTATTTGAAAATACTCCGTCTCTCATCATAAGAGCGCTTCCCATACCGGATAGTGCTATGGTTGACCCGATGGAGATATCAATTCCTCCGATCAGCAGCACGCACATCATCCCCAGTGCAAGGATCATTGTTACGGAATAATTCTTTAACATTTCTACAATAACCGTACCCGTCAGGAAAGAGCTGTTTCGAAATTGTATAAAAATACAAAGTACAATAACTACCAGGAGCAAACTCATTTCACGAGAGCTGGTTAATTTTTTCAGACTGAATTTCTTTTCCATTTTGCTATTTGTCTCTCCTTTCTAGTTTGCATCCGAGGAAGATTTTGCCATCGCATATTTTAAGATGCCCTCCTGGGTTGCTTCCTCACGATTTAATTCACCGGTTACTTTACCCTGACACATAACTACGATTCTATCGCTCATACCCAGGATTTCCGGCATTTCTGAAGAAATCATGATAATTGCATAACCTTTTTTCGCCAGATCACCCATGATCTCATAAATTGCAGCTTTCGCACCAACGTCTACACCTTTTGTCGGCTCATCCAGGATGATTACCTTAAGATCTGAGGATAACAGCTTTGCCACAACAACTTTCTGCTGGTTTCCTCCTGACAGTGAACTTGCTTTGTCAAAAACAGTAACTGCTTTTGTATCCACTTCTTCCGCCAGCTTTTTCGCTGCTTCTCTTTCTACCTTATCATTGGTAATTCCATTTTTTGAATACTTACTTAGTTCCGCAAGTGTGATGTTTCTTCCAATACCCCAGTCTAAAATCAATCCCTGGTGCTGTCTGTCTTCCGGAAGCAGCCCAATACCTAACTGCATGGCATCGGATGGTTGTTTGATATGTACTTCTTTTCCTTCCAGATAGACCTTACCGGAATCAAACTTTTCAACTCCGAAAATAGTCTGTACCACCTCAGTACGTCCAGCACCTACCAGTCCGGTAAGTCCAAGGATTTCCCCTTTTCTGACACTGAAAGATACATTTTTGAAGTATCCCTGACGGCTTAATTTTTCTACCCGCAGGACTTCCTGCCCAAGCTTCACCTCCGGCTTCGGGAACAGGTCATTGATCTCACGTCCAACCATGGCTTTGATCAGATCCGCATTGGTAATTCCATCTACATCATATGTCCCGATATACTGGGAATCACGGAATACCGTAACCTTTGATGCCAGACGGTACATATCTTCAAATCTGTGGGAGATGAAAATGATGGACGCTCCCTCGTCTCTGAGCTTTTCTGCTATCTTGTATAGTTCTTCAGATTCTCTTTTTGTAAGCGCTGCGGTAGGCTCATCCATAATAATGATTCTCGCCTTCATTGACAATGCTTTGGCAATCTCTACCATCTGCTGCTGTGCAACACTTAAAGATCCCATTTCAGCAGTTGCATCAAAATCTGCATTTAATTCTTTCAGAAGCTTATTCGCCTCATCATTCATTTTCTTCCATTGAATCATTCCGTGTTTTACATCCTCATGACCCATAAAAATATTTTCGGTAACCGTCAGATGCGGATAAGAAGTAACATGCTGGTAGATTGCTGCGATTCCTACCTTCTGTGCATCCTTTGGACCTTTAAAATTTACAGGCTTGCCATCCAGGAACATTTCACCCTCTTCTGCTTTATGTACACCTGTAATTACTTTTATAAACGTGGATTTTCCGGCGCCGTTTTCACCCATCAGTGCATGTATCTCACCCTTTTTCAATTGAAAGTGTACCTTGTCAAGAGCCTTTACACCTGGAAATATCTTTGTAATACCTTTTAATTCAAGAACATACTCAGACACCTTATATTCTCCTCCCTTATGTTTTTTCATTTATCTTTGATCTATTAATATCCTATCATCTGGTAAATTTATTTTATACAGGAAAATAATTTGATTCAGGGTAAAATATTTTTGAATTTTGAATAAATTGTGAACAACTTAGTTCTAGTTTATGATAAAAGGTTTATTTTACCAGTATCCTGGGGTTTTCAATTTGTTAACAGAAAATCTATGATATGAAGGATACAAGCCCACATTTATCTGCTATAATGGTCACAGAAAATACCATTGCCTAAAAATCTTATCAAGGAGGTTTCTAATACATGAAAATATTAATTGCGGATGACGATCAAAAGTCACGCCAGGAAATTACCCGCATCATCCAGACAGAATATCCCGGGCTTCATAAAATAGTGGAAGCTAAAAATATAAAAGAACTGGTAACGGTTTCAAGAGACGCACACCCTGACCTTATCTTTCTGGATATAAAAATGCCTTTAATGGACAGAATTGAAGGATTTGAAGAAACAAAGCGATACTGTCCGGATGCGAACATTGTCATATTAAGCGGATATTCCGACTTTCATTATGCCCAGAAAGCAATTCAGCTGGGAGCAAAAGACTATCTTGTAAAACCGATTACTTTAGAAGATATTGAACGGAGCCTGGTTCAGGCGGATAAAAAACTGGATAAGTTAAAATGGGTCCGTTACAACAATTTTCCCCACCAGCTGATTCAGGATTATAACTGTTTCCAGTCCTATGGGGAAATACCGGAAGACTATACTTCCGAATACCATGGATATGTGCTGTATGCGGATTACGACGACTTTCATGACCAGTATTCCATGTACCAGCAGCTTCAGACCCGGATACAGGATTACTTTGCAGACAATGCATCCACACCTGTATGCAACGGATTTTTGTATCTGGATGACGGGGCGCTTCTTGTCTTATTGAAGGAAGACCCCATGCGCCGGGAGACTCTGACCTTTCTTCAGAAGCTGGCAAGAGAGAGCCGCTCCCCTCTGAGTGTAATCTGCTTTTGCTGTGAAACTTTGCGGGAATGCTTTAAAACTGCAGGTAAAATTACTGACCTGGCTTCCTTCCGGAGCCTTTGCCAGTATGGCAACCTAATTCCTTATCATGATTTGGAACAGACAGCCTCTGAAGATACCCTTCAAAAATTAAACCATTTGCTGAATATGATTATCCTGGGGTTGATGGAAAAAGAAGAAGAACTTCTCCTGGAGGCGATCAACCAAGCTTATTCTGCCCCCTTATTAGAACGAGCATTTGCTGCATGTGAAAAATATAATGTATCCCTGTATCTGAAATCCATTACAGACGTTACCCTGCAGACGGAATCATTTCCTGCCTTTTTAAGATCCATTCAGGAAAAGGCAGCGGAAATAAAAAACGCTGTATCTGACGGGGATGAACCAGGTTTGACGGAAGATATAAAACAGTATATCCGGGAAAACTATACACATGAAATTGAAGTACAGAATCTTGCGGAGATGTTCGGGCATACTCCCGATTACCTGTTTTTACTATTCCGTGAGAAGACCGGAACCCGTTTCACTGATTATTTGGAAGATATACGAATTTGTAATGCCAAAAGAAAAATAAAAGAACAACCTCAGCTTTCTACTAAGGAAATTGCTTCTCTGACGGGATTTTCAAGCAGCCAGCAGCTTTCCAGGATATTTACAAAATGCACAAATATGTCTCCTTCTGAATACCAAAGATACATAAATAACGAGAATTTATGAAGAAATGGTAATTTCTATTGTAATCTTTTTTTATTTTGTTAAAATGTAACTGTAACTATCACATCAGGGAGATTACAATAGATGAAATTACTAATAGTAGATGACGAACAATTAACAAGAGAGGGATTAATGTCTTCCGTAAACTGGAAATCACTGGGTATATTTGACATTTTTTTAGCTGATGATGGGATCAATGGTCTTGAGACTGCTAAAAAAGAAAAACCGGAAATTATATTAAGTGATGTAAGAATGCCCAGAATGGATGGTATTGCAATGGCAGAGAAAATCAAAGTGATTCTGCCGGATGTATGTATTATTTTCATGAGCGGATATTCCGATAAAGAGTATTTGAAAGCAGCAATTAAATTAAAGGCGATTAATTATGTTGAAAAGCCTCTGGACCCTCTGGAAATTGAAGAAGCGGTATTGGAAGCAATTGAAGAGAACAAACAATTAAACCGTACCAAACAATCGGAGACATTACTTTCACTGGAGCGTTCCTCCAGACTGGCATTGCTTTTAACCTATCCCTCTCAGGATGTAGAAGGCATAGACGATTTACTCCGTGATTTTCAGTATCCTCCCAGTACGATTCTTTACTTCACCACAATTATTGTAAAGTTAACAAATAATTTCAGTGAGAACAAAGGAAATTCTATTAATACAATTCATAAACAGCTGGATTCCTTTTTAATGAAATACCATTTACAGAGTATACACGTAAGTAAGCATGAACAGCATATTGTATACCATATCTTTGGTACGTTAAAGCCTTCCCCGGAAACTGTTCTGAAGTTCTCTGAGCATTTGAAAACTCTATATAGCGAAATAGGCACTTTTTTTATCGTGGTCGGCAGTACGGTAAATGATATTCACAAGGTTTATCACTCCTACAGCCAGGCTGTTATTTTGCTGCAAAGCAGCTTCTTTTATGAATACAACAGTATTTTGACCGATATGAACGCAACTGCTCTATCCTCTTCTGTATTTACCGATCCCTCTTCCGCTTTCACAGAAGCTCTGTCGTCCAAAGACAAGCAGGCGGCGGAAAATATTTTAAATCGTATCTTTGAATATTTTAAAAACAACCGTTCTTATCTGCCAAACCAGGTTCGGGACATCTACTATAAGCTGTTCATGATCGTACAGAACAGCAGCAAGTCACAACAGGTAAATGCAGGGATGGAATCACAGATGGAGAGTATATTGGAATATATTGAGAAGTTTCAGACACTGGCAGAGCTTCACAAATCACTTCTCAATAAAATAGATTATTATTTTGAAGCTCTAGATACCCAGGTACAGGAAAATTCAACAATCTTTATGATAAAAGATTTTATACAGAAGAATTATATGAATGATACCTTATCCGTGAAAGATATTAGTGAACATGTCTATCTTTCTACTTCTTATGTCTGTACCCTGTTTAAAACAGAAACCCATCAGACTCTGAACCAGTATATTACGGAATACCGCATGGAAAAGGCAAAACAGCTGCTGTCCGACCCCAGATACAAGATAACTGATATCTCTTCTAAAGTCGGCTATTCGGATGGAAATTATTTTAGCAAGAGTTTTAAAAAAATCGTTGGTCTCTCGCCTTCTGAGTATCGGGAGAAGGTGCTGAAATGATAAGACCTCTAAAACCTCTGAAAGATTTATATTCTAATATGAGGCTTCAGTCCAAATTTATGATCACACATCTGGTGCTGATCATCATTCCTACGATTGTAATTGCATACTTTTTTTATGGACA
The DNA here is from genome assembly GCA_018365455.1 of Clostridiales bacterium. Classification (GTDB taxonomy): domain Bacteria; phylum Bacillota; class Clostridia; order Lachnospirales; family Lachnospiraceae; genus Robinsoniella. The sequence continues at coordinate 17,376 of JAGZJZ010000067.1, read as the reverse complement.
GATGTACGATACCATTGTATCTGAGACGATTCGACAGGAGCAAAACTTTTCCAAACACTCTTCGTCCACGATAAATGCAGCCATGGATCAGATTAATGCAGTCAGTGACTCCATTTTAGACAATGCATATCTCGATGATTTACTGAATGAGAAAAACTCCTTTCGCCTGTTACAGCTGCTCCGCTCACCAAAAACAGAGGATTTCTATACCTTTACAAATTCTATGATTGATGGAAATCTGATTACGGATATTAAAATATATATGGACCTTCCCACAGAAGATTTTTATGAGGATTATAACGGGCAAAAATCCATATTTCTGCATTCCAGTGAAGTTCGGGGTTCCTATTGGAACGGTATCTTTAACAGTACCCCCATTCCTTCTCTGTTCTGTCCCAAGTTCTACCTTTCCCCAAAAGAGGTAGAAAACTATGGTTCTATGTCCTATGTGCGCAAGGTAAAATCACAGACTTCCGCACCGGAGGATCCTTCCATCTACGTGGTGGTTTATTACTCCCAGGATAATATGGATCAGCTGCTGATGCAGGGAATATCCGAAAACAATACGGTTTCTTATATTGTAAATGAAAGAAATGCCCTGGTATCCTCATCAAATATTGCCCTGGCAGGCACTTACCTGATGAATTACGATACCATTAAAGATTCCTTTATGCAGTCCAATAACTACATTACAAAAACTGTCCTTGGAAAAGAGGTATATGCAGGATTTTACAACGTAGCCCACACATCCTGGTATATGGTTTCTATTTTACCGGCGCAGTCCCTGCAAAATAAGGGACAATTATTAATTATACAATTTGTTATGTTTTATCTGTTCTTCCTCATGGTGGCGTTCATTATGGCAACCACCCTCTCCCGTTCCATTACAAAGCGTCTGGGTGCGGTAATTAACCAGATGAAGACGGTAAGGACAGGACGTCCCGTCTCTATGGAGACAGCGCAGATACATGATGAAGTAGGAGATTTAATAGATACCTATAATTATATGAGTACCGAGATGAATACACTGATGGACAATCAGGCGAAATCAGCAGAAGAACTAAGAATTGCAGAGTTTAAAGCTCTTCAGTCCCAGATTAACCCGCATTTTCTGTACAACACCCTGGATATGATCAACTGGCTATCCCTGAGCCACCAGGAAGAAAAGGTGACAGAAGCCGTACAGGCATTGTCAAAATTCTACAAACTGACACTGAATAAAGGAAATATCGCAATATCCCTGAAAGAAGAAATTACACAGGTATCTCTTTATGTTAAACTGCAGAACATGCGTTATCAGGATAAGATTGAATTTATTATTGATGTCCCCGATGAGATGATGGATTACGAAATTCCCAAGCTGGTTCTTCAGCCTCTGGTGGAAAATGCCATTATGCACGGTATTTTTGAGAAAGAAGAAAAAATGGGTACTATTCTGATTACAGGATGGCTGGAAGATGAAGTATTAGTATTGATTGTATCGGATGACGGTGTGGGGATTTCAGAAGATAAACTAAAAATTATTCTCACAGGTGCAGGTGAAAGTATTTCCGGTAGCAATATCGGAATCTATAACACTCATGAACGCTTGCAGCTTTTTTATAACAACACAGATTTTGGCCTGGCTTACAGCAGCAACGAAGGCGATGGGACAGAAGTAGAAATCAGAATTCCGGCAAAGAAATTATCTACTCAAAATATACCCGGGTAAATACTGAAAGTTATTATGAAACCTATTTTATTTTAACATTTTCTACCAAAACTTTAGAATACAACATTGACTAATCGCTGAAAAATGTTATCATATAGTTGCGGGGATATGATGGTCTGGTATTCGTTCACTCATTTTAAATGGTGTCTGTTATCAGATCATTTTCCTTTTAACTGACAAAAAATACAGCAATACTCAATTATTGAGCACTGCTGTATGGTAATTTTAGACTACTTTCAAAAAAGCACCAGAGCAAATCCCTCCCTGATCAGCTCTGGTACTTTTTAATTTGCTAAATATACATCTGCCTGCTGTCGTCCGAATACACGGGCTTCCTCATGGTTATTCATATAGATATCCACGTGTCCGTAAGGGGTTCCCCTGTCTTCTACGGTATAGACTTCCCCATTAATAATCAATCTGGTTCCAAACGGAATTCCTCCCATGGCAACAGTTCTGCCCTGTACAGGCATGGCTCCGCTGGCTGTCGGCCCTCCCGACCAGACACCGCAGCAGACCGGGCAGCTGCAATAAGCAGTTAAAGTAAAGTTCCCCAGATGCTGCCCATAATCCTGCTCCCGTGCAAGCTGGGTATCGCCCTGGCCGCCGTTTTCATTTTCTGACCCGTCATCTATGATCACATCGTCTTCAATAATACGGACTGCCCATACGGCGCTGTCGTAACTGACGCTGTTGGTAATAATTCCTCTTGCACTGCTGTGTGCTTCAATATCCTGCCCGTCACCAATATACATGACTACATGATAAACATATCCATTCCTGGCATAAAAGATCAAGTCCCCAGGTGCTGCCTCGTCTACCGGAATCTGCATGCCAAATCTCGCCTGGTCCTCTGCTACACGAGGTATGGAATATCCGAACTCGCTGTAAATACTCTGCACAAAGCCAGAGCAATCCGCCCCGTTTGTAAGGCTCGTGCCGCCCCAAACGTAGGAATTGCCTAAGAACTGCTTTGCAAAATCCACCATAGAATTGCGGAGTGCACTGGAAGCGGTAATTTCCCTTACCGTGGTAAGTGTATAATATAAGGAACTATTTTCATCCATGGGAATCAGTTCTCTGGCAAACTCATAATTTTCTTCCTTGTTCATCTTAACAAGTTCTACTGCTTTTTTTCCTTTTATGAGATTCTTACGCTGAACAAATCCACGCACATAACCGGATTCTACATAAATCCATTTTTCATCCTGATCCGCCAGTACGTAACAAAGTCCGCCTTCCGGCAATACACCGATGACATTTGAATTTTCTTTTTTCCGTTCCTGGATACATACCCCATCCATCTTGGAAATTGCATATACCTTTTTCACTACGGTCTTCTGCGCAGTTGTCTTTGTATAAGTCCATGCTTTGTTTTTCATGGGGCTTATGAGACAGTCTGCAGTAGAAAGATTTTTTTCCTTTTTCCTTTTTACATAACTTTTCGCTTTTTTCCCGGTAAGAAGACTCTTGCTTTTTACAAAACCTCTTACTTCTCCTGACTCTATATAAACCCAGCCTTTTTTATCTTCCTCTAAGATAAAGCACAACCCGTTTCTCTCCAGCTCTCCCACCGGTCTTGATTTGACACTTTTTTCTTCATAGATCTCCAGATTCTTCCGCCTGGACAGCGCATATACCTTATCTACGGTCGTAATCCCAAAAGGCTTTTCAATCTCTTTTGGTTCTTCAAGGTGCTGCTGTTCAATCAGCGCAAGATTTCCTTCTATTTCTTCTTGTGTCATCTCCGTCGCCGGTTCCATCTGGGGTTCCGTGCTCTCTTCTTCCTTCTTTTGTGTCTCCGATTCTGTCTCTTCCTCGGTCTCTGTGTCTGTCTCTGCAGGCTCTTCTGAGTCTGTTTCCACAGGTATTTCTGTCAATACAGCCGAATCTGGCTCTGTAATATATTCAGTTTCCACGGGATGCCCTGTTACAGGTTCCGTAACAGGCTCTGTCTGGGGTTTTACCTCAGTTGTCCGTTCCGTATTTTTCTCCGTCTGAGGTGCTGCCATTGCTGTGGACGGAATAACTAAAGAAAATGCCAGGGCTAACGCCGCTGCTTTATGTATTAATTTCCATTTCATATATGATCCTGCTTTCCCCCTTGAGCCTCATTGAAAAATGAACCAGAGTCTATCCTTTGCCAGATTTTACTGTATGGGGAGCTGTAAAAGCCTCCCCTATGAGTGTCACATACTTACTTTACATGGATAACCAACGTATCTGATTTACCGTTATAGGTCTTTGCTTTAATGGTTGTTTTTCCTTTTTTCAAAGCTTTTACTTTTCCGGAAGAACTAACCGTTGCCACTTTTTCATTTGTAGATGTAAATGTTACCTTTCCTGCGCTGCCGCTGGAACGTGTTACTTTTAACTGTAAGGTCTTTCCAGGTTTCAGATTTTTAACAGATGCTCTAAGTTTAACGGATTTTGGTTTATTTTTTACCGTAATCCTGCATTCAGCGGTTTTGCCATTTCCGGTCCGTACTGTAATTGTAGCCGTACCTGTTTTCTTAGCTGTTATCTTACCTTTGGAATTAACCGATGCAACTTTCTTATCGCTGCTTGTCCATGTAATCTTACTTGTTTTTGCATATTTTGGAACAAGCGTACTCTTTAAGGTATATGTTTCCTGCACACCTAAAGTCTTTGATTTTCTATTCAGCTTAATTTTATCTACTGCCTGTGTAACAGTTACTCTGCAGGATGCTTTTCTGCCATTTACGGTTGTAACGGTTACGGTAGCTCTTCCTGATTTTCTGGCAGTTATCTGTCCATTCTGGTCTACTTTCAGAACAGATGTGTTGCTGCTCTTCCAGGTGAGTTTTTTATTAGTGGTATTAGCTGGTGCAACACTGGTTTTTAAAGTATACTTTTTACCTTTTTTGATGGAAAGTTCGGACTTATTCAGTGAAACTTTCTCCGCAAATATTTCCTGTGGTGCTACTTTTTCCTGGGTTGCTGCAGATAATGTTCCGTTTAAGTTTTCTGCTGATACAACTGCTGTAATCTGATAACCCACATCTAATTTGGTAAGCTTGTAACTTGTACCGGAAGCTCCGTCAATCACCTGATTCCCGCGCATCCACTTCACAACCAGTTTGTCTGCATTCTGGATACCTGTTGTATCTAATGTAAGGGTTTGACCTTCTTTTACGGTTCCCTTAATAACAACAGAACCTTTTAATGTGTCTTTCTCTGTAGCAGCCTCGAGTACTTTACTCAGTCTTCCTGCTTCATGTGTATCTGTAGCTGCAATTCTCTGATAGAAACTATAGTCCGTATTTGGTTTTAATCCTGTAAATACAGGTGAATTACCAAATACTAATTCCTGATCCCCTGTCTTTATTGCATATTCATAACCGGAGATTTCCTTTAATGTAATGCTGTCTGCTGTAATTTTAGCTGCTGCAGGTTTTAATGGGTAAATTTCACTGACCGTAACTGGAGTAACTCTGGTATATTCTACCTCATTATATGTCAATTTAACGGTTATATTTGCCTTTCCTGCATTCCTTGCATTAATTATACCATCTTTATCCACATATGCAACATTTTCATCGTCAGATTCCACAAAAAATGTTTCATTGGACAAATCAATGGTTTCTCCATCTTCATCTTTCATTGAAATCTCAAGGATTCTGGTTGTTTCATCCCAAAGCATATTGGTTTTTTCAAATACTACCTGAAGTCCGTTTTCATCTGGTACAAGTCGTAAGTCAGCCCATACAAGTAATCCTAATGTACTTGTTTTAAAGGTAACCTCTGTCTTGCTCTCATCCGTAAACGTAAATGCCTGCTCTGTTTTTACACCATCATCCGATACCTTATACAGTGCAAGTTGATCTGCATCATAGTATTCCGGTATTCTCATTGCTGCCTGTACTTCTTTTCCATCCAGAGATACCTCTCCCTGTGGGGAAGTTAAGGCAATATCCAGTGCCGTAAATTCTCTGGTAACATCTTTTAATGCTTCTGCTGCCAGGTCATGTCTGCTGCCGCTTTCCACTCTATCTACCAGAAGCTGTGTGTCTCTTGGCCATGTCTCGGTCTCGGCTGTTAATGTCACGCCGTTTGCTTCATCCGTAAGTACCTGAGGAAGTACAACAGGAGGTTCTTCCGGCTGCAGGCTTTCCATTGCTCCAAGTAAAACGTCAATGGCATCTGCAATTTCTTCTTCGGTTGCACCTTCTTTCATAAAGATATCCTGTGCTGCCTTTAAAGCATTGTCAAAAGCTTCTTTTGTTTCTTTTGAAGCTGTCTGATACTTATCTGTTCCCATCATATCGTTGGCTTCTTTGATTGCTTTCTCAAGTTCAGTTTTGTCTGCCGGCTTTTCCTCTGCGGTCAGGCCTTCTGTTGCTTTAGACAGATCTGCAATTGCTTTGGTAATTTCATCTGCAGTTGCTTTACCATTCTTTAATACTTTTTCTGCTGCTGTCAAAGCGGAGTCAAATGCTGACTGTGAATTTATCGTTGCATTTTTGTAAGTATCTGTTTCTTTTACATCTTTTGCATCCTGAATTGCTTTCTTTAATTCTGTCTTGTCTGCTGATTCTTTATATGCGGTTTTAAATACATATGTTCCTGCCGTAATTTCAAATACTGCATTTCCATCTACCGTATCCACATACTGAATGCCATCTTTTTCTTTCTTAAATTCATCTGCCAGTACACCGTTTACCGTAACTTCCATGTCTTTTTCGACCGGAATATATGTGGTTGCTGTAGTATTTGCAGGTATCGTTGCCGTATAGTTGAATCCGTCTTCTGACCAATCCCATTCTGCATCTATCATTCCGTATGCAGAATCGTAAGAACCTTTTACCCAGGTAATCCGTTCCTGGTTTGCAGGGATATCCTCGTCAGCTCTTCTGTCCGGCTGTGGTTTTAATACAATGTGCTTGAATCCAGGCTGGTCTTCATCTGCTTTGATTCCCAGCATATCGCTGTACATCCACTCTACAATTGCACCATAGGAATAGTGATTGAAGGAGTTCATATCAACCGGTCCGAATCCGTTTTCTTTTGTATATGAATTCCAACGCTCCCAGATTGTGGTTGCTCCCTGGTCAATACTGTACATCCAGGATGGATTGTCTCTCTGCAGTAACAGGGTGTAAGCCATATCAACTGCACCTGCTTCTGTAAGTGTCTGATTCAGCATAGCAGTACCTACAAAGCCGGTACCAAGTTTGTTTCCATTTGCTTTGATCTTATTAACGAGAATCTCCGTTGCTGCCTGCTTCTGCTCTTCATCTTTAAACAAGTCTACTTTTAAAGTAATTAAGTATCCTGTCTGTGTATCTGCCCCGGCTGCTAAAGTACCGTCATTATTAATGTATTTCTCCTGGAAATGATTTTTAATTTCATCAAATCTGGCTCTGTATGCATCTGCTTTTTCTGTTTCTCCAATGGCATCTGACATTTCAGCCATTAACTGAGTATCATATGCGTAGTAAGCACATGCAATCAGATTCCGGATAAGTCCCTGGTTGTCCTGTTCATTTGGTGCCAGCCAGTCGCAGTAAGCAAGGCCTGCACCCTCAAAACCTCTGCTGTTCAGCCAGTTCATGTATTTTTCCATCGATTCATACATCTGAGAGATGATCTGTGTATCTCCATACATTTTGTACATGGTATACGGAACAATAACTCCGGCATCTCCCCAGGCTGCATTACCTGCACCTACTGCAGCAGATCTTGGAATTGTATCGGTATACTGTCCTGCACTTGTCTGGCTGTCTCTTGCATCCTGTCCCCATTTATTGAAGAAACCTGCCACATTGGCATTGTAAGATGCTGCGCCGATAAATACCTGTGTATCGCCGGACCATCCAAGACGCTCATCTCTCTGCGGGCAGTCTGTCGGTACACTTAAATAGTTGCTTCTCTGTCCCCAGAGGGTATTGCTGATTAACTGATTTACCGATGCATTACTGGTCTCCAGGCTGCCTGTCTCCGGGATAGCGGAACCCAGTACTTCTGCCTTGAAGCTGTCAATTGTGATATCGGTATCGGCGGAAATGGATACATACCGGAACCCATAAAAACTAAATGTGGGGCGGTAGCTTTCTACTTCGTCACCCTTTGCAATATAAATGGATGTGGAAGCGGCTGATCTGTAGTTAGCCATATAAAGGCTTCCTTCCGGACCATCATTTCCTCTGGATTTCTTTCCGCTGTCATTTAACATTTCTGCAAAATGCATGCTGATCTGTGCGTCTTTTGGTGCTTTTACTGTAATGTTCGGCCATCCTACCATATTTTGTCCCAAATCATAGACAACCGTCTGGCCTTTTTTTAATTCAATTACATCATTTGCCTTGTAATCATCTTTGACTACATTTACCGTACCGTAATCAGATCCGTTATCCTTACTACCCTGGTATACACTTGTAGTAACCGGAGTACGCTCCAGTTCTTTGCGAACCTGAATTGTCTGTCCTACCTGTGCAGAAATTACTCCATTAAAGTTCGTGTCATAGCTTACTTTGCTCCAGCTCTCGTCTTCTGTATATTCTGAAGTAGACATTACGGATGCGCTTGGGTAATTTGCATCATAAGTTTCTCCATCCCAGATATCGGCTTCACGGATAACGCCTTCTTTACTTGTCTTCCAGGAACTGTCTGTATTTAAAACTTTCTGTGTTCCATCGCTGTAAGTAATGATTGTCTTAGCTAAAAATGCCATATCTTTGGTACCATAGGTATTATAGGAAATTCTTCCTGTCCACCATCCGGTTCCTACCTGTGCCAGAATTACGTTGTCTCCGCCTTTTTTCATTAAGTCTGTAATGTCATGAGAATAATATAAGACTCTTTCATTGTAATCGGTCCAGCCCGGTTTCATTTCATCATAGATGGTTTCGCCATTTTCATCCGGTCGTCCCACTCTGGTTCCGTTTACATACAGATCATATACACCCAGTGAGGATGCGTATACTTTTGCACTTACAATTTCTTTATCTTCTGTTTCAAATGTTTTTCTGAACATGGGCATTCCCAGATTGGAATAATCTTTAGTCAAAAGTACACCTGCATTGCCTTTTACTACAAATTTACCGTCCTTGAAGGAACCTGAACTTGCCTGTCCTGCACTTCCTCCAAATGGATTTATACCGTCATCAAAATCATAAGAAAGTTTTATGGTTCCTTCTGCCGGTCCGCCTTCTTCAAAAGTAGTCACTTTCAGATTATCAACCATAAAGTTTTCTGTTGCTGTTCCTGAGCGGAATCCCACTCTTCCATCCATAATTTTACCTGGTGTCTCAGAAGTTACCTGGAAAGTATCAACCAGCTTATCATTAATAGATGTTTTAATTTCCTGATTTGTCACTTCAATTTTTACATGAACTTCTTTGTTCAAAATCTCTGTATTATAATCAAAGAAACTGCTGATATCTTTTTCATATTTGTCATAGTGCGGTTTTCCGTTATCCCAGATATGAGGTCTTAAATATAATTTTCCTTTATGGTCTGCACCGTTAATCTGCCACATGAACATGTTGCTGCTGTCTGATGCAGAGAATACAATACCCGCTGAATCACTGGTTACGGTGATATCAGATTCTACGATATAGTGTACGGGTGCATCCGGTTCCGGTTCCGGATCAGGTTTGCCGCTAAGTGCATTCTTTAATAATGCTGTACTTTCACCGGCTATGCGCAATCCGCCATTCTCTACCGTTCCGTTGTCAAAAATGTTTTCTACTGTATTACCATCTGTGAATACTTTAGGCATACCTGCTACTTTTACAACGATATTATCATATACCACATCATCCCCGCCATCGCTGTTAAAACCAAATTTTCCATCAAACTGGAATTTATCTAACTTGTCATGGTATTTTGCTTCTACGCCATCGATGTAGATGCGTACTTCCTGTTTATTTGAACAGGTAAGGGTAAAGTGGTGTTTTTTATTAACCAGATCTTCTTTTGTAATATTACTGATAGAACCGCGATCAAACTCATATTTTCTTCCGTCCAGTTCTCTTATGTGCTGTACAACTGCAGGTCCTGAACTGTAATTTGGATTGATCTGTGAATAATAGAATTGGGTACCTTCTGCATTTGAGCCGTAGATAATTCCTGCTTTACCGGATTTGATCGTAAAGTCTGTATCAAAACGGTAATACATGGAGCTGTCCTTACTCAGAAATACTTTATCACCCTGGTTCTCACCATAAGCTAAATAAAGTTTCCCGTTTTCTACTACGCCGCCATCAAACTGTGTGTCATTATCCAGAGAGAAATCCTGATAGAATAAAACAGTTCCATCATTAGCAGTTACCTTCATATCATCCAGCCATACCTGCTCCCTGAATCCGCCTACTGGATTGGTTGCCTGACGAAATCCGATTTTACCATAAGATAAATCTGCATCTTTACAATCTAATGAATTTACCAAATCATTGTTAATATAAGTTTCAACTATATGGGTGGTTGTATTAACTACCAGTCTCAGATTATAGTCTGTATTGTCTAACAGTTCATCCTCCAGCTGGTATCCATTGTAATTACTAATATTCTCAGGATTAAATGTACCGCCGTTGCCGTTCCATACATGAGGGCGAAGCCAGCTTCCCTTTACTCCCTGTTCCATATTATTGTTTAACTGCCACATATAGAAATGGGAATTGTCCTTTGCCGCAAATACAAGCCCTACCGCATCCTTAAAATGTAAGTTTGCTTCGATGGTATAGACACTCTTATCAATTTCCGGTTCCTGGGCATCCGGATCAGGATCGCCTTTTTTGGGCATACGAATCCAGTTTACATCACTGAATGCATCTTCTTCTAACAGACCCATCTCAAAGGTTGCATGATCGGATACAATTGCATTGTCATCTTTATCCCATGCGGTAACATGCCACTGGTAAGTTGTGGAGGATGTCAGTGCACTTCCTTCATAAATGATATCAACTGCTTTATCACTTTCCACTTTACCGGTATTCCATACCTCATTGCCGCCCAGCTCAGATACTTCAATCTGGTAAGCGGTCTGAATCTGCCCCTGTACTGCCGAGTCCATTTTCCAGGAAAATCTCGGAGCCGTATTGTCAATTCCAACCGGATTAACTACATTGTCTACCATCAATTCTCTGATAGCGGTATTGCCCTCTGCAGCCATTGCAGTCATTGCTGTCGTTGGCATTAAGGACGTTATCACCATTGCGATGGCTAAAATAAGTGATATCCATTTATTCTTTTTCATAATTTTCTGTCAACCTTTCCCCTTCTTTAATATCGCGGTCAGCGAGTACAGCTTTGCGAGCCAGGCGGACACCCTGTGGTGTCCGATTGGCTGCTTCCGCGATTGTAAAAAAATCAAATTGTTATTCAACTGTAATCTTTATTTCTGCTGATTTTCCGTTGTACAATTTTGCTGTTACTATTGTCCTGCCTTTTTTTAATGCTTTAATTACGCCTTTTGAATTAACGGTTGCAATTTTAGGATTTTTGCTTGTATAAGTAATCCTGCCTGCACTCTTGCTGGAGCGTTTTGCCTTCAAAGCAAATGTCTTACCTGGCTTTAATGTCTTTCTCTTTTCATTTAAAGTAAGCTTAACAGGTGCTTTTTTTACCGTTACCTTACAGGTATTCTTTTTACCATTACTTGTCTTAACCGTAATAACAGCAGTTCCTTCTTTGATTGCTGTTAATTTTCCTTTGGAGTTTACTTTTACAACCTTTTTATTGCTGGATGTCCATGTGTACTTTTTATTGGCTGCATAGGAAGGTTTTAACGTTGGTTTTAAGGTATAAGTTTCCTTTACTCCCAGAGTTTTACTTGTTCTGTTTAATTTTACTCCGTCCGGATTCTGGGTAACGGTTATTTTACAAACTGCTGTCTTTCCATTGGCACTTACTGCGGTAATAACCGCGGTTCCTGCTTTTTTCGCCAAGACTTTACCGCTCTGGGATACTGTAGCAACCGATGTACTGCTGCTCTTTAAGGACACTGCCTGATTGGAGGCATTGGATGGTACAACTGCTGCTTTTAATGTTGTACTCTTTCCTTTTTCCAGCGTCATGCTTGTTTTATTCAAAGTAACTCCGGTTACGATAACTTCTGCCGGTTTTACAACTTCCGTTGTGGTCGCCGTAAAAATACCTGCCATAATATCAGATGTTACCACTACAGAAATCTTTTGTCCCACATCGTATTTTGTAAGCTTATAGGAGGTTCCGTTTGCACCTGGGATTCCCTGGTCTCCGCGTTTCCATACATATACCAGGTTCTTAGGATTCTGGATACCTGATGTATTTACAGTAAGTGTTTCTCCTTCTTTAGCGGTACCAGTGAGGCTGATCTGGCCTGTCATTATTTCTTTGTCCGTGGTGACGCTTAACGGTTCACTTAAGTTTCCTGCAATATGGTTTTCATTTGCAGCGATTCTCTGGTAGAATACATATTCCGTTGCCGGATTTAATCCTGTAAATACTGGGTTCTCTGTAAATACTAATCCTGTACTGCCTGTCCATACTGCATATTCATATCCATCTGTTGTCTGTAATGTTATACTGTCTTTTGATGCTTCTGACTTAACCGGATTTACAATCTGAGGTTCTGCTGTCGTTACACGAACGTAACCGGATGCCTGCATTTCATCTAAAGTAACGTTTACTAAGATTTTTGCTGTTCCTGTATTTTTAGCAGTAATCAAACCAGTTTCATCTACAACGGCTGTATTACCATTACTGGTGTCGTATGTAATGACAGCATTTGTTAAATCTACAATCTGTCCCCTGGTATCATATGCCATAATCTGGTTAATTCTTGTTGTTTCATCCCAAAGCATGGACGGCTTCAATGCAGTAGCTTTTATGGTGCTCAGTGTTGCTAATTCGCCGCCTTCACCTGCTCCGTCAGCTAACACATAGCTTCCAAGAAGATCTGCCTGGAACCGGATGTCTGTTTTACTGCTGTCTGTATAGGTAAATGAAAGTTCTGTCTTCTCTCCTTCACCGGATACGTAGATTAATGCCAGTTTCTCAGTGTCATATCCTGCCGGCACCTTCATAGTTGCGGTGACATGATTTTCACCCAGGGACAATTCCACATCTTCAGCCCAAAGGGTTATATCAAATGCAGTAAATTTGTCGGTAACATCCTTCATTGCCTCTGTTACTGTTTCATTTTTTTCATGTCCTGCTTCAATCAGGGCTGTTCTTAATTCCACATGATCCGGCAGTACGCCTGCTTCAGCATAGATAGAAATGCCGTTTACTTCATCCACAAGGGTAATTGGCTTCGGTGCAGGAATCAAACCGTCAATTGCAGATCTCATCCCCTGTTCAGCTCCAGTTACCTTGTCTGCATCTGCATCTTCTTCTTCCAGTACCAACTGAGCTGTATTGTATGCTTCATCGAATACCTGCTGTGTTGCAATGGTTGCTTCCAGATACTTTTCTGTCTTTCTTACATCGTCCGCTTCTTTTAACACGTTCACTAATGCATCTTTGGAAGGAAGTGTTACTTCCGGATTGCTGTACACTTCAATTTCTGCAAGCTGTACCCGGAAATTATTGGGGCTGCCTTCATCGGTTGCCACAGCGCCAAGCCTGGTTGTAGTTATTTTAATATATCTGGCTTCATGGGATGCAAAGCTGTAAACCTGCTCTTTAAAGCGGGGGTTTGGCTGATCTGCTACAGATCTCACTAACTGCCAGTTTTTGTTGTCTGTACTTACATAGATCTTAAAGGATTCCGGGAATGCACAGCTTAAATTATCTCCTGCAGCTGCATTTGTCCTTGGGAATAAAGCTACCTGATTTACAGATTTTACGTCTCCAAGATCTAACACAATATTATGCGGATTTTTACTGATATCTTTTGTACTGTAAGTCTGTGAAGTAAATCCATTAGAATCATTTGTCGAAATACGCTGTCCATCCACTAAATTGCTCTTATCCCAGGAACCGCCGCCCTCTGGCTTATCAGCTACTGTGACAGTTACCGGTGTAATTTTTCCCACTTTTTCTGTCAGTTCAAAGGAAACATCAACATCTTCCTTACCGATTGTCACCGTTGCTGTGGTTCCATCTGTGGCACCTGCTTCTGTGCTCCATCCTGAAAACTCATAGTTCAATGGCAGCAGTACCTCTGCTTCAATGGTCACTTCCTGACCTTCTTTAAAGGCTCCTGCAAATGGGATTCTCTTTTCTACACCATTAATTTTAACATTTGCTGCATATTCCAATCCCTTTGCATTTACGCTTAAAACATGTCTTTCCTTTGGAATCTCTGTAAATACAGCGGTAAAGTTTACATTCCGGTCTGCTGTGATTTCCTTCGTATAAGGAACCCTGCTGTTTTCTTCCGAAATGATTTCCGGATAAGTACCCGTTACCTTCTGGATTGCCCAGCCCTCTGCCGGTGTTGCAGTGATGGTAACTTTTTCACCTTTATTAACCTGGCTTTGATATGGCACTGTAACTTCAGCATTATTTACCTGAATCGTTCCCTGTCCCACTACTTTTACATTTACGTCGTACTGCTCTTTTTCTTCTCCTGTAAATTCGCTGCTTACAAATGAATACGTTCCGCTTTCTACGGTAAATGCTACATATTCATTGTCTTCGTCCTTGTATGTAACGCCATCCGGTAAGTCAAGTTCCCCTCCGTCTGCATAGATGGTTTGACCTCCTAACTGAATCATGGTCTGTTTGCCATCAATTCTTGGAACGTAGATGTCAGCACTCTTCGAATCTGCCGGTACGGTTACACCTAATGTGATATCACTGTCTGTTTCTTTTACAGTTACCTCAATATTACCTTTTGGTGAAGGTATCTCTGCACTGATATCCTTTAATCCTGCTGTCTGAGGTCTTACCTGGAAACTCTCATATGCTGGCGATAAAGGTGTAATACCTGCGTTAAACATATACATCATGGTAAGAGGACCGCCGGACCATGCATGATTTCTGGTACCTGCGTTTTTATTCCAGAACTCCCATAAGGTAGGAAATTCATCTTCGATCATCTCTTTATAGCGGGTTTTTGTTCTCACCATAGCTTCGTCATCATATCCCATCATGTATAAAGCTTCTAATACATACTTTTCCATGTATGGGCTGGATTCCATCTGGGTTTCCAGTAATTTCTCAATACCTGCATAACGGCTTGCCGGAGCGAGTCCTGCATATACTGCTAATGCATTGGCACGGTCATCTGCTTTGCCGCTTCCGGTACTTCTGTAGTATGCATTTTTTGACTTATCCCAAAATGCTTTATCAAACTTAGACTCAATGCTGTACAGGCGTTCTTCCAAAAATTCAATATCTGTTTTCGGTTTATCCAGTGTTTGAGCCATATTTAATACACTCTGTGCTGCAATGTAATACCATTCCTGTTCGATAATTTTTGCATCCGGATTATTTCCCCAGTCCATCCAGTCCCAGGTTCCACCTCTGTGAGATACAAATCCATCGGATTCAAGGCTCCAAAGCTTCAGGTAAGCCAGCAGTGAATCGTATCCGTCAGTCATAGGCTGCGCATCTCCGGAATACATGTAATATTGCCAGAAGGACATTACGCCTGCCAGTGCCTGCATGGGAAGTTCTGAAATGGCATCAATTCCATTTGGTGCTGTTGTAGGCAGCTGTCCAGCCGCATTCTTCCATCCAAGTACCTGGTTCAATGCTTTTTTGTAAAGCAGTCCTGCATTACTGTCCATGGCGTAGAATGCCATCTGCATTTCGTTTACGGCATCTCCCCACCACTGTGCTCTTTCTCTGTCCGGGCAGTCCATGTAGTTATCTCTCATGGTTACTAACAGGGTATCATAAGACTTTTTATACAATAAGTTTAAGTCTTCATCCTCGCTGGCAAAGCTTCCTGCCGGCGTTGTGTTGTAAGTGGACGGGCGGAATCCCAATTCCAGTACCTCTACAGACTCCGGAATTTCAAAGTAAACATCATATCCGTTTACCCATCCCAGTGCTTCAAATTCCTGCTCTCCATCTTTTGTGATGTAAGCATGTCTGACTGAGTTTCCATTTCCAGCGGGTTCCAGCCAGGTATCGGTATACATATCTATACGTTTGCCTGCTGCTGATTTCACTTTGAGATAAGGGGTTCCCTGAAGGTTTGTTGCATTTCTGATGGTATATCGTTTTACACCTTCTCCAAGTTTTACGGTACCTGCCTTAATAATTGAATTTGTCTGAGACAAGTAATGCTCCCCATTTTCATCTGCTTTGATTTCAGGGTCAACAGCACCTGACAATTTTTTAAACTGAGTCATGCGCTTTCCAAGCTTATCATTTGCAAAGTTGTCCTTGAACAGCACTGTGCTGTTATCTGCAGATTTTACTTCCAGACTGTAAATACGAACCTTTTCCATATTATCGTTTCTAAAACCAATGGAACCGCCTTTTAATGCAGTTGTGTTGACTCTTTCCATATCGGTACCATCTACAGTTGCATCAAATCCGTTCGCATCCACGCTAACAGTCATGGTGTGCTTTGTATTAAAACGCTTGTCTCCCGGAATTAAGCTGCTGATATCATAAGGACCTTTTACATCCCATCCGCCATTAATGTGAATATGTGGTTTATAATTTGCGTAATCCTTACTTTGCATATTATTTAAGTCCGCCATACTTACCTGAGGCATATAAAAGTTATTATCATCTTTCATATTAACCGCTAATCCCATAGAACCCGCAAATGGGGCGTTAGACCCTGTCGTAGCAATCGGATCTACCATAAATGTCAAAGAAACGTTATATTCATCCGGCAGTTCCAGGGCAGTAAATACATCATTTGCGGAAGAATCAATATATTCTTCTTTCCAGGTACCTGTTCCGTCTGTACCATCTGCCGTGTATCTTACCACATCGTCTACTTTCAGCTGGGGAATCGGGCGTTCCCACAGATTATTGTAAGGAGCTTCTCCTGCTTTTGCCTGAACTACGGCATTCTTCCATTTGGAATCATTAAATTCTGTTCCCTGCCATCCAGTCAGTTCTGCATTGGCATCATACATAATATTGGGTTCCGCCAGTCTGTAGTTGGAATCCATATTGTGTTTTCCATAAGCAGGGTCTTTGATTGTCTTCCAGCTGGTATCACTGACAATTTTTGTGCCGTTCTCCAGTGCTCCTTCTCCAAACTCTGCGTCGAATAAGAAGCCGGGCTTACCGGAATCTTTGAAACCGTAACCGCTTTTACCAAAGTAGACAACCTGTACGGCTATCGTGTTCTTGCCTTCTTTCAGGTATTTTGCAATATCTACTTTGTCATAATACATATCCGTTCTGTTCGGTCCGGTTTTTACCATACCTTCAAATACTGCCATTTCACCATTAATCCACAGCCAGTATTTTGAATCTGCTGCTACGTATGCCTCTACTTTTTCCGGCACTTTCTCCAAATCAAATGTTTTACGAAAACTCATCCATTGTCCGGCTTCCCTGGCATCATTGCTCCAGATCCAGTCAGCCGTGAAATCATGACCCGGTGTTAAGTTTTCTGCCGCTGACACTGTCATTGGTAAAATGCTCGTGATCATTAATACCATTGTCAATATACCGGATATTAATCTTTTCCAACCTTTCATATTTTTTATCATTCCTTTCGCTTCGCTCAGGCACAAACAAGTAATGAAAAGTGTTGTGTCCCTCCTGTTTTTGATTTAAAATGTTGTTATGGA
>JAGZJZ010000066.1 GCA_018365455.1 Clostridiales bacterium | reverse complement strand
GCCGTGAACATACAGTCCAGAAAGGGCGTTGCTGTTCCGTTTCTGCTGGATATGGGAAGCATCAGAAGCAATGTTCCCCCCATAATTAAAAGAAAAAATCCCAGTGCAATAATCTGCATTTTTGATAGTTTCTTACGTGTAAATTTTGTCATTTTACCAATTCCGGCTTTTCTTATACCAGAGCATGTTTGAAAAATCATGAAACGCACATCTCTCAGAACGCATTTTCAAACGCGCTCTAGACTATTCAGGAAGTCCAGAACCCTTTCTTCATATTCTTTTCTTGCAACATAGTAGCTTTCCGCATGTGCTGCATCTTTTACCAGCCATAACTGTTTTCTGGATGCACAGGCATCATAGATTTCCCTTGCCATACTGGCTGGAACAAATCGATCTTTCTCACCATGTATAATAAAAACAGGAATGGATGTATTTGCGGCTTCTTTTCTGGCATCACAGTCTCTAAAACCGTACCCCGCCACAACTTTATTGATCAGATTCACAACCGGCAAAACCGGATATACCGGACAATGATATTTATGCTTTAACAGATAAGCAAATTCCTCCCAGGGGGAAGTGAATCCGCAGTCTGCCACAATTCCTTTTACGGAAGGCGGAAGACTCATAGAGCCTGCCATTAGAACGGTTGCTGCCCCCATGGATATTCCGTGCAGGTAAATTGAACAATTTCCCTGAAAACGATCATGCAGAAAACGGGTCCAGCGGTATACATCCTCCCGGTCCAGACATCCGTATCCCACATATTTGCCTTCACTTGCACCATGCGCCCTGTCGTCCACAAGCAGAACATGATAGCCGTTCTCATGGAAAAAATAGGACATGGCTGCATACTCATTATCCCCACAACTGGTATATCCATGTACTGCAAGCACGACTTTTTCAGATTCTTCTTTCGCCGGCAGCAACACGCCTTTTAATTTAAGCCCGTCAAAAGATGTAATACTGACCGGCTCTGTCTTCTGCCGGTCAAGCCATGCCAGCCTGTTGCGAATAAATGGAAGGGTTGTCTCCCAATGCGTCCCGGCTTTTGCTTCTTCCGTAGCGTGTCTGGGCGGATTGTCCACCCTGAGTACTGCCCTTCTCCAAAAAGCATACGAGCCTGTGCCTACTGCTGCAATTCCTGCTGCAATTAAAGTTTTAATCACATTTGAAGTTTTCATTTATATCACTCCTTTCTACCATTCCAATAGTTTCTTCAAATAAAGACAAACCACATTTGAAAAGCTGTTAATATCCCGGATATAAGCAAAATCTTTTCCGAAAATCTTCTTTTCCGCCGCCAGATCATGTTCTTTCCCGGCAAATACCCCTAATACAAATATACCCAGATTCCGAAGCTTACGCACTTCAAATGCAGTATCTGACACTGCGTAATCCCCATGATACGGTTTTGGATTCCGGCTGCCGGGCCGGTTGACAATCACATCATTCGGCCTGCCATCGCTTAACACAATTAAAATTTTATTTTCTTCTTCCCTCTGATACAGAGAATCACCTGCCGCCCGGATTGCCAGACCATCCCGGTTATTGGAAGAAGTGGTATACTCAAATATCTTACGGTTTGCACTTCTGTTCTCGTCATATTCCCGAAAACGCTGCATGACGGTATAATCCCAGAAGCTGCAAAAACTCATGACCCGATGTGGAATCCCCACATTGCTTAAAGCCTCACTGATGATAAACGCCTGAAGGGCTACCTGGCCCTGCCGGTCTCTCTGTGACCCGCTTGCATCCATCAGGATGTCCACCACAAACTCTGTGGAATTCTGCTTACATGCTTTTGTAAAAAGCTTCCCGGTATCTGCCCTGCCCACTCTCCAGAGCCTCCCCGGCACGATCTGACCGTAATCGGCTTTCATATAATCAATCTGACTGCGCAGCATGAGAGAACGTCTCAGGTTATCGGTCATAATCTCAATATTGCGTCTGGATAGGGTTTTGCTGTTATGATAGACCAGTCGATTCTTATCCGCCTGTTTTTTGGCATTTACATACTGGGCATTCACCCGGACTGTATTTTCCAATACACCATCGGTATAGTATAAGCTGCAGTCTGCATGTGCACCGGTACACAAACGGTTATTGATCCTCTTTTGCTCCAGCGGATTCAGATAAGAACGTCCATATGTCAATTCAATATAACCATAGACTTTTGCAACGGCTTCCTCATCCAGTACGATGACACGCTGCCCGCCATTTTTCTTTTTCTGCTCCGAAGGGTCATCTTCCTGCATTTCGTCAAAGGAAGTGACCTGATTACTCACCTGCTCCAGATACTGTTCCAGTAAGTCCTCATACATCTCTTCCTCAAACAGGTCTTTCCAGTCAAACTCCTTCAGATCCTCAAATGTAACCGCAAGAACATGTTCCAGATCTCCATGCTTTTTCACAAAGCTTTTATCTACAATGGTGTTATAGAGGTGATCCACCGTTTTAATTATTTCCATGGTATCCTGTGCTTCTTCCAGCTGTTTTACTGCATCAGCCGTATCCAGAATCTTCTTTTCGGCTGTGAGATTTCCGGTAAGTGCCTGGCGCATCAGACAGATCTTCACCCTGCCTATAAAGGACTGGGTCATTTTCCCAAAATCATAATCTAAAATAGCCTCAAATGCTTTTTTACGAATTCTGGGCACACCCGGCCGTTCTGCAGCTATCTTTTTATAAGATGCTGCATCCACACAGATCTGGGCAATATTCAAAAGCTGTGCCTCCTCTGCACCGTAGTATACCTTCTTAACAATATACATCGCAAACTGCTCTTTGTCAAAAAAACGGGCAAATGCCCCCTGTTTGACTGCATCATAGAGGGAAATATATTTAGACTTGCGAAAAGAAGCCACATCCAGCTTCACATCCAGCTGGTAATTGCCGCTTACCGTCCACATCAGATTCTTTATTCGGTTTTCGATCTCCAGTTCATCTTCAAAAAATGCTTGCACTGCTCCAGTCCTCCGGAATTCGGGTCATTACAATGTCTTCAATTAATTCACGTTCAAATATATCAAAACTTTTATTGATGATTCCCATGCGTATGGCAAGCTCCGGTGAAAGTCCCGCCCGTATGGTTTTGATTGCGCCAATCAATCCACGCAGATCCAGCGGTTTGGTGGAAATTTCATTATTCAATGCCTTTTCCTGTAAATCCATAAATACACCGGTGAGCTGCCTCAGCCCTGATCCTTTTGCTTCCGGAAAAAGATCCTTTAATATCTGAAGTAGTATCCCTTCGGTAATAGGGGGCATATCAATTACCATGAATCTGGAAACTAAGGCTTCATTTAATTCCTTAGTGCCCGCATATCCGTAATTCATAGTTCCAATAAAACGGGATGCTTCATGGAGTTCAATTTTTTCATACCCCGGAATATCAATCATTCTCCGGTAATCCAACGTTGCATGCAGTACAGAGACCGCATCATTTTTAGCCATGTTTATCTCGTCAAAGATTCCGAATCCACCATTTACCGCGCATTCATATACCGGACCTGTCCGCAGCTGAACCTCATTATTTTTAAAGGTATCCGTTCCTATTAAGGATGAGCTGTCCGTATTTACATTAAAAGATATATTATAGGAAGGCCTTCCGAATATATATGCCAGGTTCTCAGCCAGCACATTCTTTCCCGTAGCCTTTGTTCCCGAAAGTAATACATTTTCACCCTGAAGCAGGGCGGCAGCTGCCATTTCAAATACTTCTTTTCCAAGAAACGGTATCTGCGGCTTTACAATACGGTTTGTAAATCTCTCTTCTGCCGGGTATCTCTTCCGGAACTTTTCTATATCCGCTAACAGCCCCTCACTTACCTGCTGTTCTTTCAATGACGCAAATAACTGTTCCATGTTTTCCTCCTGTAATTTCACATTTCTTATTCCCGCCAGCAACGAGCCGTCCATTTGGCGGCTGCCGCGAGGGTGCTGTGCGCCAGTGGCGCACGTTTAGCACGGACCGAAGCGGGGCGTAGACCACATGCCCCGTTGCAGCGGGGTTTTTGATTTGCAAAAGTGGATACATCTAAAATGTACCCACCCTTTTTGCTTATATTTCTGTAAATGAATAACGCTGTTTAATTCCGGAAGCCATAATATCGAATACGATAGTTCCACCCTTTAAAACTGATTTCTCAAAGGTTACATTTTTTCCCTTGAATTTATCCAGAATAAATTCTTCCGGATCATTGGTTTCTATTTCATCCACAAAGATGTCCCTCATCTGATTGTTGGAACATTGATTATATATTTCCCATACTGTTTCGTAGCTCTTCATTATATAAATCCTCCCTGAATGAACCATTCCGGTGTCTGCCTTTGCTTAACAATAACCCTTCTGATTTCCTTTGATCTCCACCATGATTTCATCTAAAATACAGTTTGCCGCATCTTCTTTTGACATAATGGAAAGGGGAATTTCTTTCTTTTCGGTTATAATTGTAATCACGTTGGTATCCGTACCAAATCCGGCGCCATCTTCTTTCAGGTTATTTGCAATAATCATGTCCAGATTCTTCTTATGCAGCTTCCCTCTGGAATTTTCCAGCATATTCTCAGTCTCCATGGAAAAACCGCAGAGAAATTGTCCCTGCTTTTTGTGTTCGCCTAAGAACTGCAATATATCATCGGTGCGTTCAAGCTCCAGTACCATTTTATCCCCGGACTTTTTCACCTTTTCTTCGCTTACATACTGAGGTCTGTAATCAGCCACTGCTGCCGCTTTAATAACAATGTGCTGCTCTTCGTAACGGCTGCAGACTGCCTCGTACATCTCCCTGGCGCTCTCGATCTGGACTACTTCCACAAACGGAGGCTTCCGTACACTTGTCTGACCTGTCACCAGTGTTACCTTTGCCCCTCTCAGCATACAGGCTCTGGCAACTGCATATCCCATTTTCCCTGTGGAGTGATTGGTAATATAGCGAACCGGGTCAACTGCTTCCTGGGTGGGTCCTGCGGTTACCAGAACATTCATACCTTCCATATCTTTTTCATGGGCGATTTCTTTTAAAACATAATCCAGAAGCACTTCCGCATCCGGCAGCTTTCCTTCTCCCACATCCTGACATGCCAGCATCCCGGTAGCAGGCGCTATCACTTCAAAATCATTCATTTCCAGCTTTTTTAAGTTATCCTGGACAATCTTATTCTGATACATACGGGTATTCATGGCTGGTGCCACTATTTTTTTACAGGTACATGCTAAAACAGTCGTTGTCAGCATGTCATCTGCAAGTCCGTAAGTCAATTTTGCAATGACATTTGCCGTAGCCGGAGCCACAAGAACCAGATCCGCTTTTTTAGCAAGTGCCACGTGTTCCACATTGTATTGAAAATTCCGGTCAAAAGTATCTACCAGACAGCGGTTATTCGTCAATGTCTCAAAAGTAATAGGATGAATAAAATTCGTCGCATTTCTGGTCATGATGACATGTACATCACAGTGCAATTTGACCAGCATACTTGCCAGATTGGCTATTTTATATGCTGCAATACTGCCTGTTACTCCTAAAATCACAGTCTTTCCTTTTAACATCTGTTTATTCTTCCTCTCAAATCCTGTATATATTTATGAAAAAAGCTCATGCTTTTCTTATCGGCGTCTGATGCATTTATTCCCTTTATCCCAATATTCTAACATATCTTTCTATAAAATGCACCTGTAATTTAAATCTTGTTTTTGGTCACTGATCGTGCTATACTAACGCCGTAATTGTATTGTATCCCATTCGGATGTGTCTTAAAAAACTTTTTCAAACGCAATCCCGGGAATAATAACAAGGAGGAAAAAAAATGAATAACACAAATGCAGTAATTGCGAGAAAACCTCGCACACTGGGCATGGTACAGGTTGCACTGTTCGCAGCACTGATTATAATCCTTGCCTTCACACCATTTCTGGGGTATATCCCGCTGGGCTTTACGCGAGCGACGATTATCCACATACCGGTAATTATCGGTTGTCTTTTATTAGGTCCGAAAAAAGGTGCCCTTTTAGGGTTCGTATTTGGACTGACCAGTTTTATTAATAATACGATTAATCCAACCGTTACGTCTTTTGTTTTTTCGCCATTCTACACTCTTGGCGATATTCACGGCGGCATAGGAAGTGTTATTATCTGTTTTGTCCCAAGAATTTTAGTTGGTATTGTACCTTATTATGTATATCACGGACTTTACAAGCTGACGAAAAAAAGCAGCTCCGGGCTTCTGGTATCTCTGGGCGCAGCCGGACTGATTGGCTCATTAACAAATACACTTCTGGTTATGAACCTGATCTTTGTATTTTTCAAAGATGCCTATGCCACAGCCAATAAAGTAGCTTCTGATGCAGTATACACCTTCATTCTTTCCATCATTGGAATCAATGGTGTGCCGGAAGCAATTGTCGCAGCTATTCTGGTAGCTCTCATCGGGCGCATTCTTTTAAAATCCAGAATCGCACAGCAGTAAATTTACAGCTTTCCGGGCGGCTAGTGCCTCTCGGCGCATATACGCCGAGAGGCACTAGTTCCAAAAGTGCGTAACATAGATGGCTATGCCACCAAATTTGGAATTAATATACAGATTATATTTTACAAAAGTTGTTAAAGGAGACCCATATATGATTCTAGCCATTGATATCGGAAATACAAATATTGTTATCGGATGCATAAAAAATGATAAAATACTCTTCGTGGAACGACTTTCTACAGACCATACACGAACAGAATTAGAATACGCCATAAGTTTTAAAAATGTCCTGGAAATGTATGCCCTGACTCCCAAAGAGGTAACGGGGTCTATTATCTCATCGGTGGTTCCCCCGATTACAAATATTGTAAGGGATGCTGCCGAGAAAATAACCGGACACTCTGCCATGATTATCGGTCCCGGCGTGAAAACCGGCATGAACATTTTAATGGACAATCCTGCTACTGTGGGCAGTGACCTGATCGCCAATGCAGTTGCAGGCATTCACAAATACCCGCTGCCTCTGATCATTATTGACATGGGAACCGCCACCACAATTTCTGTAGTGGATGCAAAAAAGAATTATATCGGCGGCATGATTATCCCCGGAGTGAAAGTTTCTTCTTCCTCCCTGACCAGCCGCACTTCCCAGCTTCCCAAAATCAGTATGGAAGCACCGAAAAAATTAATTGGCACAAGTACGATTGAATGTATGAAAAGTGGTTTAATCTATGGAAATGCATCCATGATCGATGGCATGATAACCAGAATCAATAAACAACTGGGTCAAAAAGCAACGGTTGTAGCAACCGGCGGACTGTCCAAGAGTATTGTCCGGCATTGTGTGGAAGATATTATTCTGGATGATGAACTTCTGCTGGAAGGATTGTTGTTGATATATAAGAAAAATATGGGGTTATAAAAAGAATCACCTGTCCCCGATAGAGCGTGTTTGAAAATTGCTTTCTGTCAGATGTGCGTTCCAGTTTGTGGGAGATTTGTCCCGAATTTAGGGCACGTAGTGGGCTACGTAACCTGAATCCGGGGCAAAGATACCGCAAAGTGGGACGTGCAGATGGCGGGAATGAATTTCAAACAGGATCTAAGATTAGGTGATTCTTTTTCATAAATTATTTATTCCAATCTATTTTACGGGTTACGTATCGTTCATCTTCATCTGGAAGCACTGGAAATGCAGCATGCGGCTCTGTCTGATACCATATTGCCACAGACGCAATATCCTCCTGCAAAAGCAGATATTTTTGATTATAACGAACTCCGAGGGGCTGAATCTCTACCCGGATATCTTGTTCAAATTGTATTTTATCATAAATGTGCCACCGGTACATCCCAAAACGCTGTTGGCTTGCATATAACCCATCAGGAGGTGCCATTTGTGCAAAGCCAAGAAATGGTGCTGAATAATTACAGTATTGTCCCTTAGGCTGTTCAAAATTATAAGCACCTCCAAAGTAATCCTCTGTTCCGGTTGAACAGATTGTAGGATATTTCATATCTCCATCAAGAAAAAATTTCACTTCTCCTTCACCCCACCAGTCACAGCTGTTGGATTGCCATGCCAGATACGTCCCCACATAGTGCCCGCGTCCCTTAACCTGATCCAGTATAACAAAAGGTTCCCCTTTTACAGTAGGATTTTTTCGTCGAAACTGGGCATGAAAATATACCGGCTCCACCTCCGGCTTTCTTTTCGTAAAATCAATTTGATAATAAATTACACAATCCTCATAATAAAGGTTTCTCATAACAATTTTAGCACTTTTTAGAAACGGCATATTCCAATAAGAATTAAACCCTCCCCTTGGAGCCACTGTAATGGGAATAGAATTAATATTCACATGCTCACACCATCCATTACAAAAAAAATCACCCACAGGAACACAGACAGATGGCTCCTCCTCCCCATCCCAGTAACATTCCAGAATAAGATCTCTCCATGCATCTACCGGACAGGTCATCCACATATGTGTAATTTCCCCCATCCCCTGAATCTCTCCCAGGATAAATTCCTCCCCTGATTTTATTATAATACTGGGTGACATCTTATATCCCGGGCCCAGTTCCCGGGAAAAATGTGCACCTGTTCCTGTTTGTGCTCTGCATGCACCGCCTTTTTCTCCGGTAAAATTTTCCGGGCAGATTGAAAACGAACTTCCTTCCTGTAACTTTCCAAGATCTGACAGCATATAAATTCTCCTTTCCTTATTCTTTCAAACCAGCCATCGTAATTCCTTCTACAAATTGTTTTTGCAAGAACAGATAAATGACTAAAACCGGAACAATTGTAATAGCCGCTCCTGTCAGCTGTTTCGCATAATCTGTATAATATCTTCCTTTGAATAACGCAAGACCCACGGGAATGGTATATTTTTTATCGCTGTTCAAAACCAGGAAAGGCCACAAGAAGTCATTCCATATCTGCAGACAGATAAATATAGCAAGTGCTGACAACGCCGGTTTAATGAGCGGCATGATAATTTTATGTAGAATTCTAAATTCTCCACAACCATCCAGTCTGGCTGATTCAATGAGCGAATCCGGGATACTGGTTATAAACTGCTTCATTACGAATATCCCAAATGTATTAAAGACTCCCGTAATGATCAGTGCCTTATAACTGTCAATCCATTGAAACCACACCATCTCCTGATAGAGTGATAGAATCGTAACCGGATATGGAACCATCATCGTTGCCAGAACGATTAAGAATATTCCATTTTTGAATTTAAATTGAAGCTTTGAAAAAACATACCCTGCCAGCACGCTGGTGTAGATAATGATCAGCGTTTTTACTATCAGTACAAAAATACTGTTTAGAAAATATTGGTCAAAATTCATTTCTTTCCAAACATTTATATAATTCTGAACAGTAGGTGCTTTTGGAAAAAAGGTGGGCGGAAATGCTACAATTTCTTCCATTGTTTTAAAAGATGATATAAACATCCAGAAAAATGGAAAGAGAATCATAATGGTTCCCAGAAAAAGTATGAAATAAATAATTATATTTGATATCCGAATTTTCTTTTTCATGGCTTTCCTCCTAATCATTGCGTTCTAATTTCATTTGGAGCACCGAGAATACCAACGTGATCAGGAAAATGACGAAAGCTATGACTGCCGCATTTCCAAACCGGTAATCAATAAATGCCTCCTCGTACAGCATATAAACGGCAGTTAACGTCGCGTTGTTGGGACCTGCTTTTTCCGTCATCATAAATACCTGGTCGAACATTTGAATATAGGTAATGATCCCTGTTACTGCAACCAATACCGTAGTAGAAGAAAGCATGGGCAGTTGTATTTTGAAAAATTTCTGAACTGGTCCTGCTCCATCCACTTCTGCCGCTTCATACAACGACCTGGAGATCCCATTTAAACCAGCCAGGTAAAATACCATTGCAAAGCCTACATCCTTCCAGATTGTAGCAATCATAACAGAAGGAAGCGCCAAATTTTGATCTTTCAGCCATCCCAGACCCTGAATTCCAAAAAATCCAAGAATTTGGTTCAGAATACCGCTTGTCGGTTCAAATATCCATACCCACACCAGAGATATAGCGACAATAGAAGCTACAACCGGCAAAAAGTAAACCGTTCTGAAAAAAGATTTGAAAATCCCGATAGAATCAATCAGTACTGCCAAAATGATACCAAGCGATACCCTGAAAAAGGTTACTACAATCGTAAAGAAAAGTGTATTTATCATTGCTTTATGAAACGCTGTGGATGTGAATATGGTTTTATAATTCTCTATCCCTTTAAAATCCATCTGTCCGATCATCGGATTCCAATCACAAAAACTACCTGCCAGGGCATAGAGAATGGGGATCAATAAAAATAATCCATAAAATATCCCCATAGCACCAAGGGTTCCCCATATCATAACCTTCTGACTCGTTAATTTACTTTTCTTTTGCCCCACCTGCCATACCTCCGTTCATTCCCGCGAGCAGCAAGCCAAACGGCCGGGCTTGCTGCTTGCATCTATTTCATTTATTTTTGTGTGGTCAATTTATCCGCCAATGCAGATTTCCGCTCTACTGTCTTGAAATTTTTACCTTCAAGCCCTTCCTTCACCATCCTGGCTGCCTCTTCTAACGCATCTTCCGGCTTTGTCTTATTGATCAATATGGACTGTCCTATGTATTTCTGAATATCACTGAAATAATTATCCGGAACTGCTCCCGGCCATATGGTTTTGTCCAACATTTCTGCTTCCACTTTTAATACTGGTTCCTCCTGTATTGCCTCATGATCCGTAAGGCTGTATTTTGATGGTGCCATTCCATCAAATACATCGTATTCAATTATCATGTCATTATTGCACATCTGGTAAAGAACAAAATCCAGTGCTGCCTGTTTCTTATTATCATCAGAGTACTTGCTGACTCCTAATGA
Organism: Clostridiales bacterium; assembly: GCA_018365455.1. Lineage (GTDB taxonomy): Bacteria > Bacillota > Clostridia > Lachnospirales > Lachnospiraceae > Robinsoniella. The sequence continues at coordinate 22,435 of JAGZJZ010000066.1, read as the reverse complement.
AACATCTCCGTTATTCCTGCCATAAGCCACAAAATTGTTTTCATCAAATACCGGAAGAGGGAATGCCCCATAATTAAGGTTTGGAAAATTGGATTTAAAATAGTTGCTTGCCCAGCCCCAGCAGTAAATCATGGCAGCTTTTTGGTTGGCAAATGCTTCTTCTCCTTTGGGCTGAGTTCCGCTTCCACTTTCGTCCACATTATAGATATCATTCATTAATTGGGCGGCTTTCAGTGCCTCTGGTGATGAAAATACAGGTGTTGTCTCATCCTCTCCAAACAGCCATTTTCCTTGTTGATACATTAAATCAACCCAGATATATTCTGCATTATTGGTATTAAATCCTGCTACCTGGATATTACCATTCTCATCCTTAACGGTCAGCTTCTTTGCAATTTCTCTGAAATCATCCCAATTTTTAGGAATATCCGCGTCAGTCAGGCCAGCATCCGACCAGATATCTTTATTGTAGAAAATAACTCCTGTCATAAGTCCCATATCCACATAATACAGTTTATCATCAATAATATTGGATTCTACCTGTCTGAAATCGCTCTTTACCTTATCCAAAGGAAATTTTTCTTCCGGAAGCGGCTCCATATGAGGAATCATAATCTCATTTACTGAATTATGCATCCAAAACAAATCCGGACCACTGTCCGTCTTAATCGCAAGCGGTACTTTCTTCCAATGATCATCAAAAGAAGTAATGGTAAAATCGAAACTGACATTCGGATGAATCTTTGTATATTCCGCGGTCCATTTACGATAGTATTCTTCCCATGCAGCAGGAACCCAAATACTGAGATTCACATCTTCCCCCCCAGCTATTTGGGCAGCCGGATCAAACTTCAGGTTGTCCCCCATAAGTTCTCCCGTTGATTTCTGCTGATTCTGTGTTTCCTGGGCAACCGTTTCTTTTGTTTCCTGTTCTCCTTTACTGTTTCCCTGCCCGCACCCCGCTATTGTTCCAGCCGTCATCATAACAGCCAATAAAAATGCACTTAACTTTTTCAATTTCATATGTATACCTTCCTCTCTTCCAACATGAATCTGTTGATCACTGCTACTCTCTTCATTTACCCAAAGCGTATTCATGTACTTCTTACAAGGTTTATCCTCCTTACTTCATAATTTTATTTACCAAATCCACATATTTTGTTAACGTCTGAGGATTATGATGAATCGTTCGTATATCTTTTAATATTATTTCCGTATAACATTTTCCTGCTGTTACTGATTTCAAATCTGATAATTGATTTTCAATTTCACGTGTATCAAAACCACTGCAGATTTGTGCCGGATCCGGCTTTCTGGAATATATGGCTTTTTTACCGATAGCCTCAGCCGCTATGTGGATATTACTCCATGGACTTACACTAATCCTTCTAATGTTAGGAAGTTCTGAAAAGATTGCTTCGTACTTCAAATCCAGAGGCTCACAGCAGCCATAACATGCATACCCAAATTTTGTTAACCCTCTTTTCTGATATTGAAGTGCAAATTCCCGAAACATCTCCGTAGATACACTGCTAAATTCCTGTGAATCTGCAAACCCCCACATTTCATGAAGTTTCACCCTTTCCTTATCTTTTACGCTGTGGTTGGTATAGCCCAGCCCTCCCGATCCCGTATAAATGTTGGAACAGTTATCAAATGTCTCTCCTTTCTCCTCCAGACGTTCCAGAAGCTTTACTTTGGATGCAGACATATGATCTAAGATTTTATGAAGCTCCTCCGGCTCATCATACAGATCCAGCATCAGTTCTGTCAGCCCCCGTAAATGAACCAGTTCGATCAGCAGGCTCTGCACCAGTACACTATAAGGAACATGAAATTCAATATCCAAATTGCCGCAAATCGCTTCCTTATACTTTTCTTTTAATTCCTCCAGCCTGGGTTGGTCTGTAATAAAATCTACCTGATGACCCAGCAGCCGATTACGGTTCTCATCGTCATTTAAATAGTTGTTTATGCGGTACGCTCCTTTAGAAGTCCCCATGGGTTCTATCTTTATTCCCCAAGCAGACGTTTGAGTTTGGCTGCCATAAGCATATCCCGTATATTCACCCGGAACCTCAAACCGCACCACCGGTTCAATTACATAGTCATCGTGAAAATATTTGTGATGGTAAATCATTTTTCTCAACTGCCATTCCAGGCATCTGAAATCAGGATCTATTGTCAATAAATCCTTCTTTTCTATCAACTCCAGCCACCCTCCGTCATCATCGGGACAGATCCAAAGTAAAGGTTCCATATCACCAGTTAATTCATTATGATCTGCCCATTTTTTCTTTTTTTTCTCATAGTCCGGCTTTTGTGCAATCTCCTTTACCTGCTTGCTAAGTTCACGTATAATACCGATATCCCGCTCCATATCCATTTGCTCCATCTCCCTTCTCCCCTCCTTATAATGACTTTATCATTTTTATTTCAGGAATAATGTAGTAATATTTTCCAAACCAGTTAACTCCTTAAAAAATACTGGTATATACTCCAGTCCACATTCTATTTCATACCATTGTTTTCCTGCGTAATCCTTCCCCGTTAACAGATCCGTCCATTCACCTTCCGGAAGATATACCGCTCTTCTTTCCCGGTCTCCACCAAATACAGGTGCCACAATCATATTATTTCCAAAGTAATATTCATCCCATATATGTAAAACAGCCGGATCCTGATGTTCCAGACAAAGAGGTCTGATAAATGGAATTCCTTCTTCCGCACATATTTTCGCATTCTCAATAATATACGGCATAAGGCGGTAACGCAGCTTAATATAATCACAGGTTATCCTGAAAGTACGATCTGAATATGCCCACGGCTGTCGCGTTGTCGTACCATGAAGCCTGCTGTGGGAAGAAAATATTCCAAATTGAACCCACCGAACAAAAACGTCTTCTGATACATTTCCATAGAACCCCCCAATATCATGGCTCCAAAACGGTACCCCTGAAATACCAATTGACAAGCCTCCTTTTAATGTTGCTGCCATTCCTTCATAGCAGGACCGCGGATCACCTGACCAGCAGACTGGAAATTTCTGCATCCCGGCACTTCCGCTTCTCCCCCAAACCATCCCATCCGGATTGACTTCATTCGTAACGCCGTAAACGATACTATTGTAAAGATTAGAATAAATATTTCGCATTTCATATCCTCGTTTACCGTTAAAGAACAAACTGTCTTCCGGAATATCCTCCCCAAAATCCGTTTTTAGGACATCCACGCCTTCTCTTAAAATATTTCTCAATTTTCCCTGATACCAGCTTACGGCTGAGGGGTTCGTCACATCCAATACCGCACAAAAGGATAACAATCCATGCCACAGATCCGCTTTATAGGTATTTCCATTTATGTCTTTTATAAAATACCCCTTTTCATCCCCCTCCCTATACATCTGTGATTTCACTGTTACGTAAGGATTCATCCAAAGACATAATTTATAGTCCATTTCTTTTAGCTTTTGAATCATATCTATTCTATCTGGATATCGTTCTTCATCCCATACAAAATCACACCACATATCTTCCCTGAGCCAGTAACAGTCCAAATGAAATACGTTACAGGGAATGTCTAATTCTCTGAATTTTATAGCATCCTCCAGAACACTCTGCCTATCAGAATCCTTAAATCCGGTAGAATACCAAAGACCAAAGCTCCAATCCGGCGGCATAGCTGCCGGTCCTGTCAGATTGGTAAAGGTACTGACAATCTGTTTCTGATTCTCACCTGTAATAATGTAATACTCCACTTCTTCACCGGGAACATGAATACTTAGTGAGGCGTTGGACTCCGTTCCTATGTTAAACAGCACATCCCGATAAGAGTTTACGAACAACCCATATCCTTCGCTGCTAAGATAAAAAGGAATATTCTTATACGCTTTATCATCTCGACAGCCCAGTGTGTCTGAATTCCACATACGGATGCACTGTCCTCTTTTATTAAACTCAGTAAAATGTTCTCCGAGCCCATAAATGAATTCCTGTGGCTTCAATCTGCTGCAGATATTCATATATGTGTTATACCCCTGGCTATCCTCTGTATACCCCATTGGCATAATTCGTTCAAACCCATCCAGCACAGAATTGACATCCGAAAACTGTTCTTCGTAAACTTTGCGGTTATTGCAATCATAAACACAAAAGGAAAACGGCTTTTTACTAATTATTACTGACAGTCTGCTTGTTGAAAGAATCAATCTCTCCTGCTCATCAATAATATTAACTTCTGTATGCTCACTTAAAAATCTATGATTTATAAAATCATACTCAGTCCCCAAATAGTGGTTTCTATATATCCGGATACTCAGCACATTTTCTTTTTTTCCGTCAATTGAAATATAGAATATTCCATTTTGTTGATCGGTGACCTCCAGAATAAGTTTTGTTCCATCCACAGTAAAACCTTTTACTGCCACCGGGTACCGGCTTTTTTCATAATCTAAGTTTTTTATCAGCATCCATCTACCCCAATCCATAATCTTATATTTTAATCGGACTTCTCTTTCTTTTAGATTTTATACCAAACATGATGCTATGAATTCTTCTCCACATATTTAACAATCTCCCTGGCTTCGTATTCATCCTCAGCCTCGCAATGGATATATAATTTTTCTGGTGAAAGGTTTGCTAACAATATGGGTATATCTTCTTTCACCGTCATAACAATTAAGCTTTTGCCTCCTTCCTGTATTTTCTTTAATACCGGCAGATAATGAGCAGCCGAAGGCTGTCCTGCCACATGCGTCCACTGAACCGCTTTCAGCTTCTTCAGACCCAAGATATAATCCAAATGCTTGATCTGCTCGATCCCATCAAAGTGATAAACCGGATAATCTATCCATTCTATTTGTTCTTCTAATTCCGGCAATACAAATTCCTCATACATACTTGCTGATATCATAACGGATAAGTCACACTGCATCTGTGCCACTCTGCCCGGTGCCCATAAATGCATCCAGGAATGAACCGATCCAGAACAATTTTTCTTAGATGCCTCATAAAACTTTTCATTGGAATACTTCCAACCTCTATTGATAAGATGAATCGCATCTTTCAGCAGCTCCGGCTCTTCCATAAATGCAAACAACACATTTTCAGATCCATATAAGTGACAGATTGCATCCAGCGTTCCACAGCTATCCGGCATTCCCACCAGATACTCATCTACTGCTTCTGCATTTAGATATTCTGCAATTTTTAAATGCCGTTCTAATATTTCGTCTTGAAATACTATTTTATTTGAGTCCAGGCTATTCAGTACCGGTTCAAACCAGATGGTATCCTGCTGGTACTGTGGAATCGCTCCATAATAATTACAGTGCCCCGATGTTCCATAATTCTGAAATATAGAAGGAATTGCTTCTCCTCCAAAATATGTGTTCTTTATTTTATTCAAATTTACTTCTCTGATTATTTCGGGATCCGTCCAATACCGTTTTAAGCCATCTAAATTATTTGTAAAATCCAGGTCATTTCGAAAGGGAGATATATTTATCCCTTTCACCTTAGGCGCAACCACGGCTATACATGCCCGATCAATTTTTTCCTGACACCAAAATGCGTCCATTCTTTTTTTCACCAAATCTATATCTTCTTTATATCTCATTTGCTTCCCCCCTACTGACAAAATAGTAATCCTCTTCCATATTTTTGTAACACTTTTTGTACACGTGTACATTTGTTATGTTCATTATATTGCTTAATTATATACTTGTCAATTCATTTTTCATGTGCATTTTTAACATATTTACAGAAAATTATTTATTAATTTTGCTAAATCTTCTTGACATCCTCTCATAGTTGTCGTAATATAATGATTACATTGTAACATTTTTTATATTTACATATAAGAATTTTGGGGGAATAAGTTATGACTACATCTGAAATTGCCAATTTATTGGGTATCTCTCGGGGCACCGTCAGCCGCGTAATTAACAATCAGCCCAACGTAAAAGAAGAAACCCGCCAGAAGATTCAGGAAGCTTTAGAGAAATACGGATATACACCAAATGAAACAGCCAGATCCTTAGTAATGAAAAAATCTATACGCATAGCGGTTATTATATTTTCTGATCCCAAGTTTTTCTGGGAGCAGGTAACCCGCGGCATTACCAGTGCCTATAACGAGCTGAGAAGTTTCGGGCTGGAAGTGGACTACTATGTCACAGACATACTGCATCCGGAAGAACAATTAAAATTAATGCAGGATTTACCTGCCAAAGGCTATCATGGCATTGCTATTGCACCTAATGTTCCACAGATGCTCGTGGAAGAAATCAGCCGGCTTTCATCAAGAGGCTTTCCCATTGTGATTATCAATGTAGAAATTCCCTCCGTGGAGCATCTCTGTTACATCGGATGTGACTATATCCAGGCTGGAATACTTGCAGGGGAAATTATGACAAAATCCATGGATTATCATGGAGAAGTAGCAATCCTTGCTTTAAAAGATCCTGTTATCTCCGTTGATCAGAGAATTACAGGATTCCGAAGAGAGCTCTCTAATTACAAAGAAATCTCCATCACACATATCTGCCGTTTTTCCCGCATGGGTGAAGGTGTGTATGAAGGTGTCTACAACCTCATAAAGGAACATCCTGAAATTTCGGGAATTTTTGTAAGCTTTGCGGGTATGGAGCAGACGTCACAGGCAATATTGGATTTAGGTTTGGAGTCAAAAAAAAGAGTGGTCGGATATGATTTAAATGATGATATCTATCATGGTTTAAAAAAAGGTTCTATTACCGCAACTATTTGCCATGAACCATATCATCAGGGTTATTTTGCCGTAAAAATTCTCTACCGCTATCTCAATAATGGAATACGCCCCAGCAGTTCAGTAATGTATAATAAGCTAGAGGCTATATTTTCAACGAATGCAAGATACTATTTAGAAGACCAAATGCAGATTGAAATGTTGTATAGATAAAGGGGTGGTCTGATTAAATTTGCTTTAATCAGACCACCCCAAGTCTTTAATAACTTTCATGTTTTTTCCAAATATTTCGAATGCTATCTACTCCCGTTTTCTCTGTCCCTGGTAATCCATATTCTATGAACTATCTCTAAGCTTCACTACTTAAAATACCTGCGTATCATATCAAGGATTAAAATACTGGTATACCATCTGACTTATATCCTGTATACGGGTAACTGCCTCTTCATCAGAATTCCACCCCTCTGACATCATACATATGATATAGTCTCCGCCATTTGAGTACACGATGGCACAATCATTCTCACAATCATCCGTTTCCCCTGTTTTATTTGCAACCTTAACATTAGATGGCAGGCTCTCCGGTATTTTATAATCCACTTCCTGCTGCTGTAATATAACTGTTCACCTTCTCCAGGCAATCTGAAAATTCAATTTCCGGCTCCAGTGCACGTACCAGTTCATTGGCACTTTCATTGTCACTGATGGTTATCATTTGCTCCAAATCCTCTGATATCTGATTCTCATAGAGAGTCAAATTCCCCTTTTCTGCCTGTTGATACACAGCTCCCATAATATAAAGTTTAATCAGACTTGCCGCCTGCATCTCATGACTATTCAGGCTGATGCTCCTGTCTTTCGCTAAATCTTTGATATAGAGACTCCAGTCGCCATCGTATCTATTCAGACTGGATTGAAGCTTTTGTTCCAATGCCTCCCAGGAGGTATCTTCCGGTTCCAAAATGGTAATTCCTGCTGCCTGCAGTGTATTTCTGTTATTTGTAATGTTTTTACTTTCTGATTCATCTACAAAATGCTGAAACCCGGTACCAACGGCAACCATGACAATTGCAGTTACTACTGCTATGGTCTGAATCCATTTCCAATACTTTCGCTGTTTATTTTTACGATTCTTCATTTCATTCCCTTTTGTTTGTATGTATGTCATTTTCATTTTACGACTCTATCATACACTTACAAACTGAAATTACTCTGAAATACCAAAAAAAAATAACGATCCGTTGTAAATGCTGTTTTTGAGATACATTCTCACCTCGTTCAACATTTTACAAAGAATCGCTATTCTTTATCTAATATTATCTTACCCGCTGTTCTTCCCGTTTCAAAATCACAAAATAGGCGATAATCAGAGGAATATTAGCTGCAACCCATGCAATGGGATTCGCTGTACAGATTCCTGCATAAGAACCAATACCGGAAGCAATCACTGCCACCACCGCTCTCGCTGCTAACTCTGCCACACCTCCAACCATAGGCATTAAGCCATACCCCATTCCCTGCAGTCCATTTCGGAAGGTAAATATAATTCCCAGTATCGGATAAAAGGTTCCGCAAATTACAAAATACGTCTGCGTATATCCCATAATATCCTGTGGCTGCCCAACAATGAAGAAATTCACTAAATGCCTTCCAAAGAGAATAATACCTCCGCCAGCCAAAACGCCGTAGATAATCGTGTAGATTACACTCAGCCGAATTCCCTGCCGGATACGTGATATCTTATTTGCTCCTTTATTCTGTGCACAATAAGTTGCCATAGTGACTCCCAGAGCACTAAAAGCCTGTGTCAGGAATATTTCTATTTTCGAAGCCGCAGAATAAGAAGCAATTACCCTGGAACCCAGCGTATTAAGAGCACTTTGAATCATAATCGTACCAATTGCTGTAATAGAGAATTGAAGTGCCATGGGCAACCCAATGCCCAGCTGATTCTTTACACAATAAAAATCCAGCTTAAAATGCTCTCTCTTTAACTTTAGCATTGGAATTTTAAATACAATATAAAGAAAGCACAATACACCGGACACTCCCTGAGAGATAACCGTAGCGTAAGCAGCTCCTGCAACCCCCATATGGAATACTATAATAAATACCAGATCCAATACAATATTTAACAGTGCTGATACCACCAGAAAATAAAGCGGAACCTTGCTATTTCCCAGAGCCCTTAAAATACTGGCAAAAAGATTATACATAACCTGAGTAAAAAATCCGCATGCCGTAATCATCATATACGTATATGTATCCTGAAAAATATTTTCCGGCGTATTCATTAAATGAAGCAACGGTTTCAGCCATATAACGCTGACAAACGTAATTACAATTGTAACAATTACAGATAAAATGATCGCGGAGCCAACAGTCTTACGCATGCCTTCCATGTCACCATACCCAAAACGCTGAGCGGTTAAAACCGTGAATCCCGTTGTCATTCCCATCAAAAATCCCAAGATCAAAAAAATAATTGTCCCGGTAGCTCCAACTGCTGCCAGAGCATCAACTCCAACAAACCGTCCAACAATAACCGAGTCAATCATACTATAAAACTGTTGAAAAACATTGCCGATAAATACCGGTAATGCAAACGACAAAATAAGTTTCGCCGGCCTTCCAACCGTCATATCTCTTTCCATGAAAAAATGAGTCCCCCTTCTTTAATTCCTTTTGTTTCCCTGGCAAAACACCAGTTTGATTATTATACAATATCCCTTCTGGATATTCCAGATTTAATATTACAGAAATATATTAGAATTTGCAGTGCTTTTCGATAAATGTTGACAAAGATTACATTTCCACACATTCCCATGATCTTTACATCTTCGTTTTTAGACAAAAAAATAACCAACCTTCGGGTTGATTATTTCGTTCTGTAATAGCAGGGGATGAGAGAATCGAACTCCCACTAAAAGTTTTGGAGACTTCTGTCATACCACTTGACCAATCCCCTCTGTAAAATTACCGACTTGTTATTTATACCATAAATTTTTGAAGACGTCAATTGATTTTTTCTTTTTGTTTGAGATTTAGGATGGTTGATGAAGTAATCGCGATGTTATTTGATTGTTTAAATGGAAATATATCCTATATTGCTATTAATCTATGACTTGACTCTTGAATTTTATGTGCCTAAAATTTATCAGTTCATATCATATTACCGTTAATCCAGAAAGGCTGGTTGCAACTGGAGTACGTTGGGAGTTTCAATATATCCTATATTACTATTAATCCCAAATACAATGTACTTGGCGATCCACAGGAACAGTTTCAATACATCCTATATTACTATTAATCTACCAATGGTATACTTTCTGGTTCTTCCTCTTTTGTTTCAATACATCCCATATTACTATTAATCAACCCTGGGAGTATCCGCCGGGGTTATAAAGACACGTTTCAATACATCCCATATTACTATTAATCAACCCTGGGAGTATCCGCCGGGGTTATAAAGACACGTTTCAATACATCCCATATTACTATTAATCCAACCAATATCCACCATTCTATCTTCCCACTATATCCCAATTCCCCCATAAAATCAAGGCTTTTCTAATTTTTCCCCAGCCGCCGTCTAATTACCAAAATAAATATTCCCCACCCATTTTCCCTTGAAAACACAACACATTTAATCTATTTCAATTTTTACCGCCTGGTAAACTTTTCTTCACCAGCTAAAATCTTTCATTAACTCCCAGTAATGCACCAAACGCAGATTAGAACTTCTTTCCTTTTAATCCGCATCCCCCCTGTTCTCCAGCATCCATTTAGCGCTTCTAACAAAGCCGCGTCACTAATTCCTCTTTTTTATCTGCACCTAACCTTTCACTGCTCCAATCATAACCCCTTTTTCAAAATATTTCTGAATAAATGGATACACACATAAAATCGGCAGTGTAGATACAATAATCACCGCATACTTCACCTGATCTGCCGAGCTTTGGGCATAACCGCCTCCTACAGCACCACTGCCGCTGGCAAATGCTTCATTTAATAGCAGTATACGGCGCAGCACAATCTGCAAAGGTTCAATTTTATTGTTGCTGTTAAACATCAGGGCATTGAAAAAATCGTTCCAGTGAAATACTGCATAGTAGAGAACCAATACAGCTGCCACTGCCTTGGATAGCGGCATGACTACTTTAAAGAAATATTTAAAGTGGGAACAGCCATCGATCACGGCTGCCTCGTAAAGGTCATTGGGAATTGAGGACTCTATGAAGGTCCTGGCAATGATCAGGTTATAAGTATTCACTGCCACTATTGTAATCAAAATCGTTCTGGTGCTGATTAATCCCAGTGAGCTGATTGTCATATACAGCGGAACCAGTCCTCCGCTGAAGAACATCGTAAAGACAAAATAGAACATTATTTTACCACGTCCCTTAAAATCCGGTCTGGACAGCGCATAAGCTGCCGGCATAGTAACCGCCATATTCAGCAGTGTGCCCAGAACTACATAAATGATCGTATTCAGATATCCTCTCCAGATTCTTGCATCCTGAAATACCTGCTGGTATCCATAAAAACGAATGTCTTTGGGGAAAATAGTTACCTTCCCCAGATTCACCAGATTGGAATTGCTTACAGATGCAATCAGGACAAACCAAAGTGGGTAGGCGACAATTGCGAAGACCAGAATACTTAAGAGAACTATTGCTGCCCCAAAGATTCTGTCAGCCGGACTTTTGTATTTTATTTTACTTCTTACCATTTAATCTCCTCCTTACATCAGACCGGTTCCTGTACTGCGTTTTGCAATTGCATTAGTAGCCATCAGGAAAACAAAATTAATCAGTGTATTGAATAACCCCACTGCAGCACCAAAGCTAAACTGGGATGACTTGATTCCTACTGTATACACATAGGTGGAAATTACCTGGGATGCGCCCAGATTCAGACTGTTCTGCATAAGGAACACTTTATCAAAGCCTACATTCAGGATGTTTCCCATATTCATAATCAGCATAATGATAATCGTGGGCATGATCGCCGGCAGGTCAATATGAATCATGGTCTGCCATCTATTTGCGCCATCGATTCTGCAGGCATCGTATAACTGGGTATCCACAGAAGACAATGCCGCTATAAAAATAATGCTGTTCCACCCCATAGTCTGCCAAACTCCTGACAGCACATATACCGGCATAAATGTAGACTCGGAGCCCAGGAGATTTACATCCTTGCCAACAAGATGAATTGCTTTGAGAAAATTGCTGATGACGCCGGTATCGTCTGCCAGCATTATACGCAGCATGGAAACAAGTACTACCACCGAGATAAAATAAGGAATATAAACTGTGGTCTGTACAGTTCTCTTCCACTTCTTGTTGCGGATCTGATTTACCACCATCGCCAAAATGATTGGAATGGGGAAACCTACAAGGATACTGGCAAAAGAGATCACAAATGTATTTTTCAAAGTCGTGAAGAACATAGGACTTTCAAAATACTGTTTGAAATATTTAAAACCTGCAAATGCCCCTCCTGTAAGCCCTTTCGAAAAATCATATTCCCGAAAAGCCAGCTGGATTCCGTACATGGGCACATAGCAAAATATCAATATGTATAACATGGCGGGAAACAGCATGACCCATAACTGCCAATTGCGTCTGAAATATTTTTTTATATTTACCATAAATATTGCTCCTCTCACTGCATCTGGATTCAGGGTGAAACTGCGGGATGCAAGTCAGATCACACCCCGCATTTTTTTATTTTGCCAGATAGTTGTCGAAAGCTTTCTGGCGTATATTTAGTACCTCTTTAAGCCCTGCTGCTTCTACATTTTTAACATAACTATCCCAGTCTGCATCGATATCTGATTCTCCCGTCATCCACAAAGACCAATAATTATCAATGATATTATTAATATTTGCCTGGGTGAGTGCCATGGTATTCTGTTCCTCTTCTGAGTATTTCATAAATAACTGGGGGTAATAATCCTGATCTGTTACCTTTGCAAGTGCATCCTTATAGACCTCTCTTTCTTTTAACGCATTATTCATATCCTCAGACATCTCAATATTGCAGTCCTTTCGAATATAGAGGGGTCCGAAATCAGCAAAGGTATTTGTCCACTTCCATGTCCCCGGATCAGTAGACGAATCCATTGGGGGAAGTACTTTAAAATTATGATCGTCCGTCTTCTCCAGACAACCGTCACTGATTCCGCCAAATAATGTCTCTACGCTTTTTGTTTTATCATAGAAACCATCAATAAATTTCATAGCTGCATTTTTATTTTCACACTTTGCACTCATTGCAACACGGTTCGCCTGCATATTCAGCTGGTCAAAATCGTAACTCCAGCGTGTGTCATAGGTGCCGGGTGCACAGTCCACATCGTATTCAAGCGGTGCAAGTGCCGTATACTGGCTGTATAAATCCGGTCCGAATTTATCAGTCTCTTCCCATCCAAAGACACAGCCTACCACTGCCTCTCCCTTTTCATTTCCTCTGGAAAGAGATTGAAAAGCCGAGTAATCATTTGTAATTGCATTACTGTTAATCAGCCCCTGAGTGTAAAGCCTGTTTAAATATTTCATGAATAGTTTATAGCGTTCATCCACCGCAAAGCATTTTACTTTCGCATCTTCCGCAAAGTAGCCGTCCGTTACAATGTCCGTCATCTGAATCCCCATGGAAGGCAATAACTTTAGCAGGGAATATGCACTGTTAAACCAGGCATTATTTCCGCCATAAGCGTTGAAATCCAATGGTATCTCATCACCCGGATCTCCGTTTCCGTTGGCATCCTGTTCTTTAAACGCTTTCAGGACAGTTTCCAGTTCGGTGAAGGTTTTCGGCTCTTGCAGCCCCAGATTATCAAGCCATTGTTTATTAATAAAGAGAACCGTATTGGTATCCGGCCACTTACTCTGGCACTTGGGAATTCCATAGATCTGTCCTTCCGGTGTCTGCGCCAGAATCTTCGTATCCGGCTCATCGTTGAACATTTCCTTTATATTTGGTGCGTCTGAATCAATCAACTCTGACATGTCCTGAAACAATCCGCTGTATTTGGTATAATCGGAATCTGTTGTGGCGTTAAACAGGATATCGGGAATATCCCCGGATGCAAATCTGGTAGATTTCACCGTTTCCCAGTCCTGATAGATCTGTTCCCATTCAATCTCCACATTGCACTGGTCTTCTAATTCCTGCAGCCACTTCATATCCTCCACACTTTTCGTCAACGCATGGGACACAAAGACTGCTTTTAACTTCGTCTTTTCCCCGCTGCCGGTATTTCCGTTGTCCCCACTGCTCTCTTTTCCTGCTGCCGCCTGCGTACTTTGCCCTGTTTCTTTACTGTCTCCGCCTGCAGTAGTACTTCCTGCACATCCTGCCAGAGAAGTTACCGCCATAGCAGATGCCAGTAGAATTGCTGTTGTTCGTTTTTTCATATTCACAACCTCCATTTATTTTTTTACTCGCATTTCTTCAGATAAAGTTCATCAAAAATGCGGAATGTTCCTTCTCCTGAATCATTTAGAAATTTAACCTCTATGACTTTTTCTTCATTTAATTCGCAACTTACCGGCAATTTATAAGAAATATGATAGAATTCCTCTTGCTTCTGCACCACCATATCCTTTACCAGTGTTCTGCCATCCAAGGTTATCCGATAAGCATTCCCCGCATCCCTGCTGCACAGAGTCATACAAAGTTCCTGCCCTGCTTTTTGCATAGTCATACGGTAAGAAAACCATCCGTCTTCCCTGCAGAATCGGAAAGGATGTCCCGCCAGACGCTGTGTATCTGTCTTTTCCCCTTGAATGCCATGCGCCAGTTCATATTGGTCATTTCCTATGGGGATCACATCCGTCATAATATTTTTTAATTGCTTCGATCTTTTCTCTCTTTCCAACAATTTCAGCAATTCGCCGGACTGCTTTTTATACAGTCTGAAATAAATTCCATACCGTTCCCGGTATCTGGCATAGTGGGGTGTAAAAATCAATTCTTCCCCCTGATTATCCAAATGAAAAGCAAGCTTCCCTTTTTCTTTTATTAAATACTGGTCAATCTGTCTTTTCCAATCTGCTATATCTATATCCTGCAAAATCAGATAATCTTTCACCACAATTTCCTTCTTTGGAACTAATACGTCAACTCCGGTTACCGTCATATCCATCATAACATTCCCAAGCCCTGCACTAAGCAGATACGGTCCATAACTAAAAGCCGCTGCATTTTCATTATCCGGTAACCCATGGATGCGCAGTGTCATTTTCATATGCAATTCCAGCACATCATTCTGCATCCATTCCCGGCAGATATAGAAATATCCGTTTTGAATTTCACCTTTTAAAGATGTCCCGTTCAGCAGCAGCCCGGCATCCTTTTCCAACCAGTCCGGGATTCTCAGATACAGACCAAATTTGCGTAAGGGTACTTCGGTAAATTTTATCTGCACTTCCAGTGTATCTTCCTGAACCACTGTATTCATTTTTAAAGCAAGCCTTTCCTTTTCCCATGCCAGCTTTGAACCCACATACCGGCAGATGTACAGATCCTTGTCATCGTGAAAATAAATCCCCTCCTGCACTTTTGTAAAATTCTCCATCCCGCTTCCGGTACAGCACCAGAAGCTGTTGTATGGGGTTGTATAGACTTTAAAATAGCCGGTTTCCATTGGTTGGAAGTACATTGTCATTCCGGTTTCCGGATTTTGAGAGGATAAGATTGCATTTATCTTTGTATGATCGTAATAATCCATGTATTTTTTATCACCGGTAAGCTGAAATAACCACAGTGACAGCTTTAGCATGTTATATGTATTACAGGTTTCACAGTTACAAGCTGTTCGTTCGGCGTCCAGTACATCCGGCTCTCCGAAATGTTCCCATTCACTGTTTCCTCCGGTGGCATAGGTATGGTGTTTCACTACGATCTCCCAAAAGTTCTGTGCCGTTTCCAGGTAGAATAATTCCGTTTTTCCCAAAACTATATATCGTTTTAATGCTCCCAGTATCTTAGGTATGGTAGTATTGGCATGGAGTCCATTCAATACATCCCTGCCATCATGCAGCGCCTCAAATAGGGCCTGTTCATCGAATTGGTGTGCCCCATGCATAAACTGTTCTTCCCCGGTAATCAGGAACAAATCATACAGACAGTCATTCATCCCCCCGTACTCCACCGATAAGACACGGTCTCTGGTTTCCTGCGACCACCCTTTTGTACGCTTTACAATCCAGGTGCCGAGCTTTTTCATGACCTGATATGCTGTCTGAAGATTGGTAACTTCATATACCTTGATGATCCCACTGAGAATCTTGTGCATGGTATACCATGGTACCCAGGCTGGTTTTCCATTTTCCACCCGGTCAAAGATTTCCCTGTTGGATGCAAATAAATAGCCATCTTCACTCTGGCACCTGTGCAGTTCCTCCATGATGTAATTCATCTTCTCCAACCAAAGGGAGGACTTTTCGGATGCATAGATCTGGGCAGCCGCTGTGAGAAAATGCCCCAAAGTATGACCCTGAATCTCCGTCACTTCCCATCCAGGATATCTCCCGGCTTTTGCCTGGTAACCTGCCGTTTCCAAAAATCCCGCCAGAAGACGGTCTACATCCAGGGACGCAAGATATTCCACCTCCAGCCGGAAAGCATTTCTCCACTCCCTGTCTGTTAATTCAATCTGATCATAAGCAAATTCACAAATTGCTAAATTGACACATTTCTTTTCTGTATTCATTTTATGCTCCTAAATATCTTTCTTATTTCTGTGCTGGCAGAACGTATCTTCAAATTATTTTCTGACAGCTGTGTATCACTTAGACATGTTCTAATATACCCCGGGTTTCCGTATTCGTAAATATCACTATCCTGTAAAAAGTGTCAAAAAGTCACTTCTTTCTTTTTGATACACTTATCTTCTATCCTTTTGACACTCTTTCTATCGTTATGTATACTTATAACATTTTTCTTTACTTTTTTTGAATTTTATTGTACAATGTCCACAGTTTTAACATAATTTATAATTCTCCATAACTAAGTCCACAACTAAGATCCCGAACTACATCCTATAACAGCAAGACGTAACTGGACTCTGCGGCACATAACTGATCCCATAACTGTGGCATAACTGCTGGCAAATACCCAAAACCACCCATAAGGAGGTGTGAAAATCACATGTACGTATATGAATTTCCCATTAATCGACCGTTCATTTATAATTTCACAGGAAAATTTGAGGCACCGTCCGAACATTGGATACATGAAGATCTTTTATTGTTTAACTATGAGCTTTTCGTCATGACGGAGGGCACCTTATATCTCACTTATAATAATGAGGATTACACCGTATCCGCAGGGGAATTTCTATTACTGCCTCCCATCCCAGCACCCAACAATCACCGCCGGGGATTACGGCCTTCCCGTTGTTCCTTTTATTGGCTGCATTTTGAAACAGGTGTTCCTTTCGTTCTAAAAGATATTCCCGAAAACGGGCTGCAGGCCTGCGTCTGCCAATTGCCAGAAGATACCATATGCATCCCGAGACAGGGGACTGCCGGTAATCAGGAGAAAATCATCGTTTTAATGAAACAGCTTCAGGATGCGGTAAAGAATTTATACAAACCCGTAATTCTGAATTATATGTCAACTGTAATTTTGTGTGAATTATTCAGTCAGTTTTATACCAAAAAGGAAGTTCTGGAGAAATCCAGAAAGACGCAGAAACAGATCTATCACGATATCATTGATTTTGTAAAACTAAATATAAACCGGAACTTAAAAGTATCGGATGTTGCCGCCCACTTCGGCTATAATGAAAAATATCTTTCCCATTTATTTGGTACCGTTGCAGGTATACCGCTAAAGCAGTTCATCCTGACAAATAAAATCAATGCCGCTAACTTTATGCTCACCGATACCAATAAATCCATCTCCGAAATAGCACACGCACTGGGATTTTCCGACAGCCACAATTTTTCAAGAGCATATAAGAAAATATCAGGACTCTCCCCTTCCGAATACCGGAATGCATTTGCACAGAGAATGCTTTTTCATGTATAAGGCTCCTGATTTCAGGCAATAAAAAACACCTTCCATCTGGAAAGTGTTTCATCCGTAAACAGGGGATGAGAGAATCGAACTCCCACTAAAAGTTTTGGAGACTTCTGTCATACCACTTGACCAATCCCCTCTGTAAATTACCGACTTATTATTTATACCACAAATTTCATATAATTTCAATAAGAAATTGCATTTTTCCACAAAGTTTTTTAATTATCTCTTTATTAGATGCAGCAGTCGCCGCACGACTGCTGCAAAATTCGTTTTATTCCATTTTATTTTCCATTCAGCTGGATGATTGCCAGCTCTGAATCAGTGCCTATACGCACCGGCGGTCCCCAGGTACCAATGCCCGAAGTCACAATTACCGGAACTCCTTTTTCCGTAGTATAAGACCCGTAATTGAATTTTTCGTTCAGCCGTGTCAGCAGATTAAACGGAAACATCTGTCCAGCGTGGGTATGTCCGCTCATAACCAAATCCACATCTTCATACTCATTGGCATTCCCGGGCCGATGGTCCAGAACCAGCAGCGGTTCATCTCCCTGTATTTCTGCCTGGATTTCACTCCAGTCTCTGCGTTCGCTTCACTGAGCCTATGTATCACCACACGCCGTACGATCTCAAAAAACAACATGCTGTATGCAAAAAATCCCATCCAGTAACAGCCCAGAGCACCGGCAATTCTTACCCACCCCCACATAGGTAAACAGGACGGCAGCACATAGCTGCATCCCATCACTGCAAATACCACTGCAACCCACCAGAATTTCACTCTTGGAATAACCGACCGGATAAAGGGCGTATACCGCCATGCCAGATATACATTTAATAATGTATATACAATAACAACCATTACAATACCGATAATCAAATACCTTCCTCCTCTGTCTTTTATCTTTATATTACTGCACTCCTGTTAATGGAACTAATTATACTTCTATTTTCGCTGCCTGTAAAGAAACGTATTGCATTCATGCATATAACCGTAAAGTTTTCGTTACTGTACGCATCTGTAAGGTGGCAACGGTAACCGGATTTCTGCAAAATGGGAGAAAGATATTTTCTCTTTCCCCCATTTTCTTACACTATACAATCTCAATATGATACTGCTCCAGCCAGTAATTCACCTGAAGCATAAAAGCAAGCATCTGCGGTCCTGCCATGAGCTGCCCATACCAGGGCTTCCCGTAGTCTGAAGGACTGTTTACAAAGTTATTAACCTTTTTCGTATCTAAGAGCTGCCTGATTGGTGCATTGGGGTCAGCCAATACTTCCTGAAGGCGTTTGCCAAGAAGCTGCTCGTATTTTGGATGATAGGTCTTCGGATAAGGACTTTTTTTCCGCCATAATACTTCATCCGGAAGCATTCCCGCACCTGCCGAACGCAGTAGCCCTTTTACGATGCCATCCGGGCATTTCATTTCCCAGGGCACATTCCAGATATACTCCACGATTCTATGGTCAGCCAGGGGCACTCTGGCCTCCAGCCCGGAATACATGCTGGTTCGGTCCATCCGGTCCAAAAGAGTCACCATGAACCACCGCAGATTCAGGTAAGCGATTTCTCTTCTTCTCTTTTCTTCACTGTTTTCTCCTGGAAGCACCGGGGTCTCCATGATGGTCTTGTGGTACGCTTCATGAGCGTACTCTTCCATATGAAGTTCACGGATCACATCTTCCGAGAGCAGCGTCTTCCTGGGTTCCATACTCATGGACCAGGGAAATGCGTCTGCCTCGAATGCTTCCTTCTTATGGAACCAGGGATATCCTCCGAAAATCTCATCCGCACACTCACCGGTGAGGGTTACACTGTTTATATCTACCACCTTAGAGCAGAAATAAAGGAGGGAGGATTCCACATCCGCCATACAGGGAAGATCCCTTGCATCCACAGCCTTAAACAAATAATCGATTAATTCCATATTGTCACATTCCAGGTAGTGGTGATTTGTCTGGCAATGATCCACCATCATATCTACCCAGGGTCTGTCTTCACTGGGCTGGAACGAATTAGATTTGAAATATTTCTTATTATCTTTAAAATCAAAAGAAAATGTATTCAGTACCTTTCCCTGCTTCTTCAGTTCTTTTGCGCAGATTGCCGTAACCAGACTGCTGTCTACACCGCCCGATAAAAACGTACTGATTGGTATGTCGGACAGCATCTGTTTTTTCACGGAATCTTCTAACAGCCAGGAAGTCTTCTCCACCGTCTCTTCATAGGAATCCTCATGGGGTTTGCTCACCAGTTCCCAGTAAGGTTTCTGCTCCCAGGTGTGTTTAGCGAAGCGGATAAACTGCCCGGGCAGCACTTCCATGACATTTTTAAATACACCTTTTCCATAAGTCTTCGCAGGCCCCAGTGCGAAAATCTCACATAACCCATCCCGGTCCAGTACCGGTTTGATCTGTGGATATTCAAACAATCCTTTGATCTCGGAAGAAAAGACCAGTGTCTCACCTGCCATGGTATAAAAGAATGGTTTTACTCCCAGACGGTCACGGAACAGATACAAACATTCCTCATTTCCATCCCAGATTGCAATGGCGAAAATCCCGTTTAATTTTTTTATATAGTCCACCCCATGAAGCATGTATCCTTCCAGTATTACTTCCGTATCACTGGTGGTTTCAAAACAGGCACCTTCGTTTTGCAGCTCTTTTTTCAACTCATTCATATTATAAATCTCACCATTATAGACTATGGCACATTCCCTTGCCCCGGCTTTCCTGATCATTGGCTGATGCCCGGTAACCAGGTCAATAATGGACAGACGCACGTGGGCAAGACCGCATCCCTTATTCAGATAAGTTCCCTCATCGTCCGGTCCCCTGCGCTTTTGTACCTGATTCATTTTCTCTAGAATACCTCTCCATTTTCCTTCCTCATTGGCATACTCCGTAAACGGATTACAAAATCCGGCAATTCCACACATAGCAACACCTTACCCTTTCTTACAACGTACTTTTGTTTACTGAATGATCGGCTGATATTGCCTGCCCTGAAGCGCAGCTTCTACTGTGGGAATTAAAAGTTCCGTGTGCGCAACCATAGAATTTGGCTTCTTCACCGGGTCATCCTGACCAAACGGAACAAAATAGATATGCTTCGCATTTAAAAGCAGTCCGATATTTTTCATATTCATTCCCAATGCATCATTTGTGGAAACAGAAACAACCAATGGCTTTTCGTTGCGCAGATGTGCCTTTGCCGCCATCAGAACAGGGGTATCTGTAATTCCATTGGCAAGCTTCGCGATGGTATTTCCGGTACATGGCAGGATTACCAGCAGGTCCAGCAGACTTTTAGGACCGATGGGTTCCGCCTGGTTAATTGTCATCATCGGTCTGATACCGGTAATTCTCTCTGCATCCGCTATAAAATCTGCGGCCTTTCCAAATCTGCTGTCAATCGTCTGGGAGGCATTGGAAAAAATTGTCTGTACCTCCGCACCTTCTTCCACCAGCTTTTTCAGTTCTTCAAAAACTTTTTTATACGTACAAAATGATCCTGTAAAAGCAACCCCTATTTTTTTACCTTTTATAGACATATCACTTCACTCCTTCTAAACATGCTGCTGCATTTCCTGCATCAATACGTCAGTCATTGCTCTGGCAGATGACTCAGGTGCATATTTTCCTGGAAGTCCCGGGCACAGCCACGCCGGAATTCCTAATTCTTTCGCTGCCGTAAAATCAACTCCGCCGGGAGCGGATGCTATATCAATGATAATCGCTTGTTTTTTAACAGACATTAATAAACTGCGGTCTATTATCATGTTGGGAATTGTGTTGAATATAAAAGAATACTGCTTAAGATTATCCGGAATATCATCAAAGCTGATTACTTCATCTGCTAAAATAGAAGCCTCCGAACGGACATCCGGCCTCCTTGCACAGACAGTAACTCTGCAAAACATACCTTTCAAATATGCTGCAAGTGTCTTGCCGCATTTACCGTACCCCAGCACCAGACACTCACTCCTGTGCAGGTTCCGCGGGCTTTTCTGAATTGCTTCCGCAATGGCTCCTTCCGCTGTGGCAATGCTGTTGTATATCGCCAGTTCTTCATTTTTCATAAAATCACAGCATGTGGCGCCTTTGTCCGCTGCCTTATCCCGGAACCCTTCTGGAATGCATCCTGCAAAAAAATATTGCCCTTCCTTCAGCGCCTCCATCAGTTCATTTAAACTCAAATCATCTTTTCCAACCTGATTGCTTAAATCCTTTTTATTTTTTGTCATTGGAATCGGTGCTATGATAATCCCTGACTTCTGAACCGCATCCGTCAAAGATTTTTCACACAGAACAGGCTCACCATCTGTGGCATCCGACTGCATATCCGGACTTATCTCTTTACATAAACCATAGACGCAGACCCGGTATCCCTGCTCTGCCAATATCTGAGCCATATAGACCTGTCGCATATCCCCACCGATTATCCCAAAATCATAAATATTGGTTATCATTCTTGTCTCCTCGCTGCATAGGCTCTTATTACTATATGATCGCTCAGGAAAATTGCGCACAAAAAAAGATACTTTCCATTGGAAAGCACCTCAATGGCATCAACCAGTTTTTAAACGATGCGTAATAGGATCTGATACAATGCGTATTAGATCCTATTTTTTGTTCAAATTGTAGTATGGTAAAAATT
>JAGZJZ010000065.1 GCA_018365455.1 Clostridiales bacterium | reverse complement strand
TAAGACACAGTACAGTCTGACAGATGACCAGACAAAGCTTGGCGCACCGACAGACTTTGAAGTAACGGTACGTAACTTAAAGATCTCGGCAGGAGCAGGCTTTATCGTAGCGCTTACCGGAGAGATCATGACCATGCCAGGACTTCCAAAAGTACCGGCAGCAGAAAGAATCGACGTAGACGAGACAGGAAAGATTTCCGGATTGTTCTAAAACTGGCGTATTTATGCTGGGTGTCACTAGTCAGATCATAGGGGCGTAGTATTCATTTATTACGCCTCATATTAAAAACACCAGGAGGTTATTATGGGATTTTCAACTGTACCATGTAATGAATTTGTAGAAGTTTTGGCTTCCAAAGCACCGGTTCCGGGTGGCGGCGGCGCATCCGCATTAGTTGGCGCTATCGGAACAGCACTGGGCAATATGGTGGGAAGTTTAACGGTAGGCAAGAAAAAATATGCGGAAGTGGAAGAGGAAATGTATGCGTTAAAAGCAAAATCCGACCAGCTTCAGAAGGATTTCTTAACTTTAATCGAGAGAGATGCGGAAGTCTTCGAACCCCTTTCCAAAGCATACGGCATGCCTCGTGAAACGGATGAAGAAAAAGCAGAAAAAGCACGTGTAATGGAAATTGTGTTAAAAGATGCCTGTTCTGTACCGATGGAAATCATGGAAAAATGCTGTGAGGCGATTGATGTGATTGTTGAATTTGCAGCAAAAGGAAGCACCCTTGCCATCAGTGACGCTGGTGTTGGAGCAGCATTCTGCAAAGCAGCATTGGAAGGTGCCAGCTTAAATGTATATATTAATACAAAATCAATGAAGAACAGAGAATATGCAGAAGAGTTAAATCAGAAAGCAGATGCCATGCTGGAAAAATATACAAGTATCGCAGATGATATCTTTAAAAGTGTGCTTGGAAGACTGAAATAGCAGAGGCAATTAGTTGAAAGAAAATTATGAAATGGGGATAAAAAATGGCAAAACAATTACTTGGAAAAGAAGTAACCGCTGCTTTAAATGAAAAAATTAAAGCAGATGCAGAAATGCTAAAAGGAAAAGGAATTAATCCTACCCTTGGAATTATCCGGGTAGGAGAAAGACCGGATGATGTATCTTATGAAAGAGGTGCTACAAAACGCTGTGAGACATTGGGTGTAGCTTATGAAAAATTCCTCCTTCCTGCTGATGTCACACAGGAAGAACTGATGGAAACTCTGGAGCGGGTAAATAAAGACGATAAAATTCATGGTATCTTAATTTTCCGTCCATTGCCAAAACATCTGGATGAGGATGCAGTAATCAAAGCACTGAAACCGGAAAAAGATGTGGATGGAATTACAGATGGTTCTATGGTAGGAGTATTTGCCGGAACGAAACAGGGATTCCCTCCATGTACACCTCAGGCTTGTATGGAAATCCTGGATCACTACAAAATTGATTGTACAGGTAAAAAGGCAGTAGTTGTAGGAAGAAGCCTGGTTGTAGGAAAGCCTGCAGCTATGATGCTGATTAAGAAAAATGCAACCGTTACCATCTGCCATACGAGAACAGTGGATATGCCTTCTGTTGTAAAAGAGGCGGATATTGTGATTGTAGCTGCCGGACGTGCGGGTGTTGTAGACGGTTCTTATCTGTCAGCAGGGCAGACTGTAATCGATGTTGGAATCAATGTAAATGAAGAAGGAAAACTCTGCGGCGATGTAAAATATGATGAAGCAGAGCCAATCGTGGATGCAATAACTCCGGTTCCTGGCGGTGTGGGAAGTGTAACTACTTCTGTACTGGTAGGACATGTAGTGGAAGCAGCTATGAGAACTTTATAGAAGAATAGGAGATCTCTTTAGATCTGGAAAGGAACGGGAAAGCTGAAGAAGCGGAACCGTTCCTTTTTTTATCAATCGGTGCCCAGATTTTTGATGTGTGCTTTGAGCGCAATGTTAATGTATTGTGACAATGAACGCTCATCAGAATCAGCTAACTGCCGCAGCTTTTTAATGACACTTGTTTCCAGTGTTAAGCTGACCTTTTTTTTCATTTTCTCATCTCCCTGTAGTAAAAATTGCCAAAAATATTATATACCTTAGCTTCTGTTTTTACCATGTGCAAATGATACAGGAATATTAGAAATTCATTGTCATTTTATTAGATTCTTTTTCTATTTTTGCCGTCATAATTGAAAAATAATGGGCATTATAGTAAAATATAAATTTATAATCATTGATTGCAAACTTTCAAAAATTCTGCCGTGGACAGCGGAGTTTTTGACCCCCGTGACAGTCCCCAAATGGTACCGCAAGCGCCCGTTTGGCTCGTTGCTCGCGGAAATAAAAGATATGGGGAGAATGTGTAGTATGGATGAACATGATAATGAATATTTATTTATCCATGAACAGTTCTATCAGGAACTGGACAAATTTGGCCCGGTAGAGAAGCTGTGTATCATGCAGCATATCCTTCTGGATCATGATACGAGGTATAAGCTTTTCTGTATGGCCGGGAATCGGGCGGAGGCTGAAAAATTAAACGAGGCCCTGAATACAATTTTCACATACGGAAGCCGGATTGTGCGCTAAGCATTGAAAAGATAAAAGTTATCAGGGAAACAGTAGTTTTCATTAAGCTTTCTTAAACTTTCTTTAAATCTCAGCGAATGCAGTCAAATAATGTTATAATACCACAGTCATCAGTTTTAACATTGAATTATCCGCCTTTATGAGAGGAGAAAATTATGAATGATTCAAGAGATCAGTACAATAACCAATATGGAGGATATCCGCAGAATGGCAGGATGCCTAAGCGGAAAAAGAAAAGAAGAGTGTGGCCGTTTATTCTGCTGGTATTGCTTTTGCTCGTTGGAGCTGCAGCCGTGTTTGTTCTTGTGAAATTTGCGAAGATCCAGCGGAATGATATTTCCAAAGAGGATCTTGTTATCAATACAAATCTGGACCCTGCAGAGCTTAAAAATATGTCCGGGTATACTAATATTGCATTTTTTGGCGTAGATTCCCGGGAAGGCAGTCTGTCATCTGGAGCCAACAGCGATACCATTATGATATGCAGTATCAATAATAAGACAAAAGAAGTGAAACTGGCATCGGTTTACCGTGACAGTTACCTGGATAATACTCAGGGAGGATTTCAAAAAGCAACAGAAGTATATTCTATTGGAGGACCACAGCAGTCTTTGAACATGCTGAACAAGAACCTGGATTTGAATCTCAGCGATTATATTACCGTTGATTTTCAGGCACTTGTAGAAGCAGTAGATTTATTAGGCGGCGTTGATATAGAACTGACAGAAGGGGAAGTAAAGTGGCTGAATGGCTATCTGGTAGAAGGACGGGAAGTTGTTGGAAAAGACACACCGGATGTTCCGGGACCAGGAATGCAGCATTTGAATGGTATGCAGGCACTGGCATACAGCCGAATCCGTTACATTGGACTTGATTATGAACGTACGGAACGCCAGAGAAAAGTATTGGAACAGCTGATGCAAAAGGCAAAATCCACTGATCTGCTTACTTTAAATAAAGCAATCGACACAATTTTACCTATGGTCCTGACAAGCCTTTCCAATACCGAATTAATAAAGCTGGCAACTGGTATATCCGGATATAATATCGGAGAAACCACTGGTTTCCCAATGGATAAAGATACTGCAGATATACCGTCAGCAGGAGACTGTGTAGTTCCTAAGAATCTTGCAAGTAATGTTGTCCAGCTTCATCAGTTTTTATTCAGCGGGGAAAGCTATACGCCGTCATCCACCGTGCAGGAGATCAGTAATCAGATCATAAATAATACCGGGATTCAGTAAATTAATACCACCTGGTCATAGGAAGGTCATTATTGATGCCTTTTGAGATCAGGATCTGATTCAGGTCGATGATACCGTTGTGGAAAGTGGCTGCACATGCATTCAGATATAAATCCCACATACGGGTGAATTCACTGCCCATCATATCATTGATCTCATCCCGGTGTTCGTTAAAATTCTGGCTCCAGCAGCGAAGGGTTCTGAAATAGTGGCGTCGGAGACTCTCAACGTCCAGGGTATAGAAATTATAGTCTCCCAGAATATGGACCATTTCACGCAGGCTTGGAACGGTTCCGCCGGGGAATATATATTTTTTGATCCATGGGTCACCGGGATGTTCCTGCAGGGCGCTGATATAGTGCAGCAGGAATAATCCACCTTTTTTCAGAACAGAATCTACATTTTTAATGTATAGTTCATAGTTGTCACGTCCTACATGCTCCAGCATGCCTACACTTACGATGCGGTCAAAAGTTCTGCCGCTTTTAGCCAGATCCCGGTAATCCATCAGTTCCACGGAGATTTGTCCGGTAAGGCCTTCTTCTTTGATTCTGTCCTGGAATTTTTTCTGCTGTTCTTTGCTGAGTGTAATACCAAGTCCGGACACACCGTATTTTTTGGCAGCTTCAATCAACAGAAAACCCCAGCCGCAGCCAATGTCAAGAAGGCTCATACCTTTTTGCAGGTAAAGCTTTTCCAGAATGTAATCCACTTTATTTACTTGTGCATCGTACAGGGTATCATTCGCGTTTTTGAAATAGCCGCAGGAGTAGCTCATGGTGTCATCCAGCCATAAACTGTAGAAATCATTACCGATATCGTAATGAGAAGATACTTCTTTTTGCTGATTCTTTTTCGAGTGTGAAGAGAAGATCAGTTTTTTCAGTGCAGAGTGATTGGTAGAAAATTTCCCCATCTGCCCCAGAAAGTGATCCAGTGCATCAAACAAATCTCCCTCTATATCGAGATCACCCCGCATATATGCTTCACCTAAGGCGAGGGAAGTACTGGTGAGCAGTTCCTGTTTTGGAATATCATTTTGCAATTTGACCGTAAAGGCGGGAGTCCCGTCACCGATTAAATGTTCTTCATCTCTTAGTTTTACTAAGAAAGGATATTCATCAAATCTTCGAAGAAATTGGATTAAAAAGTTTTCCGTTAGTGTCATTGA
Source organism: Clostridiales bacterium (assembly GCA_018365455.1). Lineage (GTDB taxonomy): Bacteria > Bacillota > Clostridia > Lachnospirales > Lachnospiraceae > Robinsoniella. The sequence goes on along the minus strand of JAGZJZ010000065.1, from coordinate 28,378 downwards.
ATTTACCTCCAGTCGTTTATAGATATTTCATATAATACCAAAACAGTATGATATTATTTACAAAATAATTATAAACTTATTAAAATACTTTACAAGATGGAATCTGTACAATATTTCAGGATTATATCCAAAAAATCAGGATAATATGCAGAATTAGAATGTGAATTTGTTGTGAACAATTATGTTTTCGGGATAAAACACTTGACACAATTGTTAAGTAAGGTATACTAGTATTATGAATTATTTACATAATTATATGGAATTCAATTTGGCATTTAAGTATTAAATCGAAATTCGCAGCAAGAGACAAAAGGAGAATACGAAAATATGCATTATAAATCATTGTGCAGGGTTATGGTTGCAGCCATGTCGCTTTCCCTGGTAATTCCCAATGTTTCTATGGCAGCAGAACCCACTACGGTAGCATCAGAGAACTTTACAGAGGCTCATTCACAGCCCGTAACAGATCCGGAGACAGAACCATCTTCACCTGAGACTAATCCGTCAGAGACAACGCCATCAGAATCAAATAAACCTTCAGAAACACCAACTGAGCCAACGACTCCGACTGAATCGGAATCACAGCCAAATACCAAGCCGGAGACAGAACCGCCTTCTGAGTCTGAGACACCTTCAACCGGTGAAACAGGAGATGGTACAAATGGTTCAGAATCCAACTCACCGGATGGGTCAGAAGATACAGAAAAGCCTACGGAAAGTGAGACGGAAGATTTACATAAGCAGCCTCAGATTCTGGGAACAGAAGAAGAGAGTGAAACTAAGGATCAGACTGAAAGTAATGATCAGACCGAGTCCAATAGTAATAATGTCACGAACAATTCTCAGTATGGCAGTAACCAGGAACTGGTTGCCAACCAGCAGATCGTGATACCGCCTCAGATTTTATCTTCTTTCCGTTTTGTTACGGTTAAAAAAGTATATGCGCTGTCAAAACAGAAAAATTTAAAAGTATACAGTGACAAAGACACTTCTTCAACGGTTGTAGGAAAGCTGCCAAAGAATGGTCTTTGCTATGTGCTGCAAAGCGAAGATGAAGAGTGGACATACATTGAGTCCGGATCCGTCAGAGGTTTTGTAAAAGCAGATAAACTTACCACTGGTAAAAAAGCCAATAATTATGTAAAGAAAAAGACAGAGAAAAAGTTGCAGAAAGCAACTGCATTAGTTAATCCGTTAGAGAATCCGGCTTTTGCTTTTACAAAAACAACAACTAAAACTACAGTAGTAAAAAAGAGATTTGCAATCGCTAAAACTGAAGGATTGAATATCCGGGAAGGCAAATCAGAAAAAGCACGTATTCTTGGAAAGCTTCCGAAAGGAGCTCTTTGCTATGTATTAAAAGATGCAAAGAAAGATTGGGTATACGTTGAATCCGGTGATGTAAGAGGTTTTGTAAGCAGCAAACTTCTTATTCAGGGAAAAGAAGCAGAGAAGCTGGTAGAAGAAACAGGTGAAGATGAGATCGCTTTAGCAGATGAGTTGATTGATGCGGAAGAAAATGAAGTATTATACTATACATTAACATCAACCAAAGAAGGTGCTATCTCAAGTTCTATCCGTGATTCTATGGTTCGCTTTGCGCAGCAATTTGTAGGAAATGCTTATGTCTGGGGTGGTGTAAGCCTGACGAACGGAGCGGATTGTTCCGGATTTGTTCAGAGTATTTATGCCCAGTACGGATATAGCCTTCCTCGTGTTGCGGAGGACCAGGCACAGTATGGAATGAAAATTCCGGTGGAAGAAGCTGCACCGGGTGATTTGATTTTCTATGCTAAGGATGGGTACATTCATCATGTAGTTATGTATATAGGCGATGGTAAGACCGTAGAAGCACAGAGTACGGCTACCGGTATTGTAAATGCCAATGTTAATATGGGTGAAGCCGTTTGGGCAACCAGAATCATTTCGGATGATGATGTAGCCAACGTGGAACTGGTTTCTAATAATACAGGTCAGTATACGTCAGCAAGCGACTCCGATATCGGACAGCTTTTAGGAACATTTAAACTGACGGCTTACTGCAGCTGCCCAATCTGCTGCGGACAGTGGTCCGGCGGGCCTACAGCCAGCGGTGCTATGCCAATTCAGGGAAGAACCGTTGCTATGGCAGGTGTTCCGTTTGGAACCAGACTGGTTATCAATGGTCAGATTTATACGGTAGAAGACAGAGGAACTCCTTATGGACATGTGGATATTTATTTGAACAACCATCAGGAAGCAGTGAACTTCGGCGTACAGTATACGAACGTTTATATGGCAAATTAATTTAAGATAAAGATGATACTATTGAGCGTCGTATTTCAGAAAATGAAGTACGGCGCTTATCATTTTGATTCAGATAGTAAGTTAGTTCTAATTATGATTAAAATGGTAAGTTAGTGCTTATTAAGATTAAGATAGTAAGTTTGTTTTAATGAAGATCGTATGATTGTTAAGTTTGGGGGGAGGATATGAAGGCGCATCAAACGGACTTTTCCAAAGGAAATGTTTATAAAAATATCTTAGAATTAGCTGTGCCAATGACCATGGCACAGCTAATTAATCTTTTGTATAATATCGTTGACCGTGTGTATATCGGGAGAATACCGGAACATGGTACACTTGCCCTGACGGGTTTGGGGCTTTGTTTTCCGATTATTACTATGGTATCGGCATTCGCAAATCTATTTGGAATGGGCGGAGCCCCTCTGTGTTCTATTGAACGGGGCAGAGGAGATGTTAAGGAAGCTGAGAAAATAATGGGCACATCATTTTCCATGATGATTCTCTGCGGGGTTATGCTTACGATTTTGGGACTGGTCTTTAATAAGCCAATTTTATATGTTTTCGGCGCCAGTGATGCCACTTATCCTTTTGCCAGGGATTATATAATGATTTACCTGTGTGGAAGCGTTTTTGTTATGATTGGACTTGGAATGAACAGCTTTATTAACAGTCAGGGATTTGGTCAGACTGGTATGCTGACAGTTCTCTTGGGAGCGATTACGAATATTATACTGGACCCTATCTTTATCTTTGTATTTGGAATGGGGGTAAAAGGTGCGGCGCTTGCCACGATTATATCCCAGTGCCTTTCGGCAATCTGGGTTCTGAAATTTCTGACGGGGAAACGGGCGGTCTTAAGACTGCATCTGGATACGATGAAGGTGAAATGGCACCGGCTTAAGGAAATTGTCGGACTTGGACTGTCCGGTTTCATTATGTCAGTGACGAACAGCGCCGTACAGGTGGTATGCAATGCGAGCCTTCAGTCCTATGGCGGAGATTTATACGTGGGGGTCATGACGATTTTAAACTCCATACGGGAAATTCTAAGTATGCCGGTTCAGGGAATTACCAATGGTGCAACTCCGGTATTGGGCTTTAATTATGGTGCGGGGGCTTTTGGACAGGTAAAAAAGGCAATTCGTTTTATGTCGGTGGTATGTGTTGTCATTACCACAGCATCCTGGCTGATCCTGATATTGTTTCCGGAGTTTTTTATCCGGATCTTTAATAATGAGCCGGAGATGATACAGGCAAGTGTAGAAGCCATTCAAGTGTACTTTTTTGGATTTTTTATGATGGCATTGCAGTTTGCCGGGCAGACGGTTTTCGTCTCTCTTGGAAAGGCAAAGCAGGCGGTGTTCTTCTCACTGCTGCGTAAAGCCGTTATTGTCATACCGCTGACCCTGATGCTTCCCAGAATTGGAAATCTGGGGGTAAAGGGCGTCTTTATTGCCGAACCTATTTCAAATTTTATCGGCGGTCTGGCATGTTTTATTACAATGCTTTGGATGGTATTACCGGAACTATCCAGGAAAAAAAGGTAAGTGGGAATGCATTATTTTTAGTACGAAAAAGAAACAGGTTGTATATTTTTACATCAGTCGCTATAATAAGTAAAAAAGAGAGACTGAAGGTGTGGGATCATGCAGGAATATAAATATGTTAAACATAGCGATAAACAGAGGGCATTCATACTGGAAAAAGCGAAAGAATTATTTTTAGAGCAGGATATCAAGGATGTCAGTATCTCGCAGATTGCCCAGCAGAGTAATCTGATGCGTGCCACAGTCTATCGCTATTTTGAGAACCGGGATGCTATTGCCTGGGAAATCTATATTGATTTTAACAAGCAGGTTAATCAGATGCAGCGGGAGAAATTCAGAGACAGGAAACTGTCTACTTATGAAAAGATCGGGTTATTTTTGCAGAATATGACAGACGTCTTTGCGGAACTCCCGGATTATTATAAATTCTTTTTTCATTTCAGCAAAGAATATCTGAATAATAAATTGTATCCGGATACCCCGTATACGAAGGAACTTTATGAGACAACAGGATTAACATCCGGTTCAACCGTGGCATTCCTTATGGAAAATTTTCATGATGGTTCTGTCCGTGAAGACCTGGATGGCAAAGAATTTTGTGTCTCCCTGGTATATGGCACGCTGGGAGCAATTCAAATAGTCAATAATAACCGGGACAGTCTGCCGCTGAAATATGATCTGTCCCCACTGCAGGTATTAAAGGGTATCCTCAGGGGATATCTGGAGGCTGCAAAAAATGATGGATATCAGTCCGAGCTGGTTCAAAATTTGTTGGTGTAAATAACGAATAGATAGCAGGATCATGATACAGGAGGATTTGTGGGAAGCAATGAGATTGTAATACAGGACGATTTGCGAGCAGTAAGAGCGCAGAGCGTCCTTTTTTGTATGACAAAACCAATCCTGTGATAATATAACAGAAAATTACCAATTATGAACACTATGTTTAATTTACAAAAACTTAACATTGAACAGCATGTATAATTTACAAAAGTTCATTAAGATAAAAGGGTAGTTAAGAACTGGCAAAAAGGAACCAGGAGGATTATATGAAAAAAATTAGATTTGCACATTTATCGGACACTCATATCTGTAAAGACTATAGTGGGAATCAAATGAAAGATTTGTTTGAAAAGGCAGGAAGCCCTGGGGCTAATCTGGAGAAATGCCTGAAGGAACTGGAGAGAAAACAACTGGATTTTGTATTAATCAGCGGAGATCTGGTACATGAGGGAACCAGTGAGGATTATCGGTATCTCAATGAGATGGTATGTTCCTGTATGCCCACAACCCATGTGATCTACGTACTTGGAAACCATGACCGAAAGCAGGCATTCCGGGCTGGGCTTCAAATGGAGCCGGCTGAAAGCTCCCTGTATTATGCAAAAGAGATAAACGGGCTTCGGATAATCGTACTGGATTCTGCTGTTGAGGGAAAATAGAGCGGATATATCAGCGAAGAGCAGACAGAATGGCTGGAAGGCGTTCTTAAGGAAAAAGCACCGAGGGGTTCGATCATTACCTTTCATCATCCGGTGGAATGGGAAGTAAAGGAACTTGGAATGCAGATTACAAACAGGCTGTGGGATGCATTAAAAAACAGCGATGTGCTGGGGATATTTTGCGGGCATACCCATGCAAACAGCTTAAATTATCTGGAGCACATACCTCAGATTACGGCAGATTCCATGGCATTTGGGCTGGGAATTGAGGGGGCGATGTTAAGCTTTACGGATAAAACCGGTTATTGCCTCTGTGAAATAAATGACGGCAGGCTGCAGGTACATTATGAGACAAGTACACCTAAACCTGCTGCATATGTAACCTTTGAACTGGCAGCACTTCAAAAAGCATTGCAGTAACCATAGAGGAGAGAAAATGAGCAGAGAAAAGAAGAAATTCATGTGGAAGCGGATGACAGCACTTGCAGCAGCAGTGCTAATCGGAACTACAGCACTTGCAGGATGTGCGCCAAAAGGGATCGAAGCAGCAGGAAGTACAGAACCTGCCTCACAAAGCAGCAGTAATACGGGAACAGATACGGCAGCTTCCGGTCATACAGGAACTGAGAATCTCCTGGATCCGGCAAATCCCACAAAAGTTACATTTTATAGCTACAGCCTGAATTATCCCACCATGAAGGCAGGAATGGAGCACCTGATTCAGGAATTTAATGATACCGTTGGCAAAGAAAAGGGAGTTGTAGTGGAGGGTGTGCCTGATGATATGACCAAGTTCAAAACCGATATTCAGGCAGGCAATCAGGTTGATATTATTCAGCATACCTTTGGAACGCTGGATGCATCCAGAGGAGCATTGGGGATCAAAGCTTACGAAGATGTATTTCCTAAAGAAGAGCTTCAGGAGCATTTTCAGGGTATTTCCGAAAATGCACTTGCGCTTGGAAAGATTGATGACAAGACTTACGGCCTTGCATTTACCTTTAGCACACCGATTCTATATATCAATGGAAAGTTGTTTGAGGATGCAGGTCTGGATCCGGATGCACCGCCCAAATCCTGGGAAGAGATGCTGACCATGGGGAAGACAATTAAAGAGAAAACAGGCAAGGATGGTTTCGGTCTGGCGGCTGATAACGGCTGGGTGACAGAGGGGATCGTTTACAGCAGCGGATCGGATATGATCAATGCTGACCGGTCAAAAGCAGTTTTTGCAACGGATAATACGGTGAAGGCCTTTGAAATGTGGAAACAGTTTTATACGGAAGGCTGTGGGGCAAAGGGGACGGATAACGATCTGATGCAGCAGTTTATGGCTGGAAATGTGGCGATGCATATCCAATCCACCTCTGTCTTAAGCGGCTTTGCAAGTGCGGCAAAAGCAGGTGGATGGGAACTCTAAGGAGCTGCTATGCCGGGATTTGACGGAAATGAGGCCGTGCCGGTAAATTCAGGAAGCTGCCTTGCTGTGCGGCCGGATTCCGATGAAAAAGCACAGGCTGTCTGGGAGTTTATCAAATTTGCAACGGGAAAGAGAGGCTACACCATTATCACTTCGGAAATCGGATATCTTCCTGTTCGTACAGAACTGGCAGATGACCCGGAGTATTTAAAAGATTTTGTGGATCAGTATCCGCTGCTTCGCGTGAATCTGGAACAGTTAAAGAAAATCCGTCCGGTTACCATCTGGCCCGGTGATATTGCAAATGAAGCCTTTACCATTTTTAGAGATGCAACGGTAGAAGCCCTTACCACGGACGCAGACGTAAAAACAGTTCTGGAGAAAGCCCAGAATGATATTGACCAGTTGTTAGAATAGAGGAGGAAACAATGAGTACATTATCTCTGGAGAAAAAATATGCAGTTACCGCATCCGCTGCAGACAAGGCGGTGAGAAGGAGAATTCCGGGAAAGGTAAAACCTTACCTCTTTCTCCTGCCGGCTATGGGACTGATCCTGTTCTGGACTTACAAACCATTGCTGCAGACGCTGCAATACAGCCTGTATAAATGGAGCATGGTACCCGGAACCGTGCCGGAGTTTGTGGGAATTGATAATTTTATGAAATTATTCCGCAACAAAGACTTTATACCCGCTCTTAAAAACACTCTGATATATATACTGGGTATGCTGCCCTTTTCCATTGTACTGCCGCTTTTTATTGCGGCTGCAACACAGGACTTAAATGAAAAAGCAAAAAAGATTTACCGGGCTGTCTTCTTTATACCCATGATTATGGCGCCGGTGGCGGTGAGCATCATCTTTCAGTGGCTGCTGCATCCAGGCAACGGATTTGTGAACCACCTGCTTCAGACGCTTGGGCTTACCGGGGAAAGCATTGCATTTTTCGCAGATCAGAAGTTTGCCAGACTGATGATTATTCTCATTTCAGGATGGAAAATGATTGGATTTAGTACTCTGATGTTTTCCTCCGCCTTAAGTGGAATTGATACACAGTATTACGAGGCTGCGAAACTGGACGGTGCAGGAAGTATCCGGCGGTTTTTTGACATGACGCTGGTATTGCTGTCGCCTACGGCAATGCTGATGTTGATGGTCAGTGTATTGTTTTCCAGCCAGTGGTCCTTTGCCTACATAGATGTGCTGACCCAGGGAGGACCCTTTGCAACTTCTACCAACATCTATTATATGATGTATAAGTTCGCATTCGGGGATCTGAATGTTGGACTGTGTGCGGCAGCGGCAACCCTGTTTCTCATTGTATTTGGCATCATCGCACTGACGATGCAGAGGCTGACGAAAAAATATGCCTTTTATGATAATTAGGAGGTTTTACAGATGGTGAAGCGTAGAATGTTAAATGGTGTCAAGCATGGTCTTTTGATCCTGTTATCCTTTCTGGCAATTTTTCCGCTGTATTGGATGATGATATCCTCCTTAAAGGGCGAGGCGGAGATCTTTCATTACCTGCCCTTTCCCAAAAACGTTACATTGGAAAACTATTTTTATGCATTTTCTCAAATGCCGATTTTAAAAATGCTCTTTAATTCCGTAATCATCAGTATGATTGAAACAGCCGGGCAGGTATTTACCTCGGTATTGGCTGCCTACGCCCTTACCAGATGGGAATTCAGAGGGAAAGGGCTGGTCTATGGACTTTTAACGTTAACCTGGCTGATTCCTTTCCAGGCGATTATGGTTCCCAATTATACGCAGATCAATAATATGGGCCTGAATGGTCAGCTGCTAGGTATTGTGCTGCCCTATCTGGCATCAGCATTTGCCTGTATTTCCATGTACCAGGCGTTCCAGTCCTTTCCAAGAGCATTGATTGATGCCGCCAGAATGGATGGGAGCGGGGAGATTCAGATCTTAAAGGATATTGTCCTGCCAAGTATGAAAGCCTCCATTGCATCTCTGGGAATCCTGCTGTTTATCAATTCCTGGAATGATTACATGTGGCCGATGCTCATAGCCAAGAAGCTGGAAGAGGCACCGATTCAGATCGGGCTTAAAATGTTCGTAAGTTCCGATGTGAATCTGTGGGGATCTATGATGGCGGCAACCACAGTATCCTGTATTCCGATTTTTCTGATCTATATGGTTTTGCAGAAAAATATCGTGGACTCGTTTATGAAATGGGGAATAAAATAATGGGGGATCGAAAGATAACACACGATCCGAAAAAAAGCAGATGGAGGATGAAATCATGTTGAATCATCAGGAAGTATCGAAACCCCTGGATTTAGAAATGGCATACAATGTGAGGGATTTAGGGGTGTACACCAATTCCAGGGGGAAAAAGTTAGTACAGAATCAAATTTTTCGGGCAGATGGACTGCACAGCCTCACCCAAGAAGATCAGGAAAAGCTCAAACTTGCGGGTATCACGGCAGTGATTGACTTAAGAAGCAATCAGGAGGTGGAAATGCTGCCCTGTGTATTTTGCAATGCCACGGATGTGGATTATTACCGGGTGCCGCTGCTGGACCAGGTTCAGTCGGGAGGATTTGAGGGAGGATTTCCAGAGAGTATGGCTGGACTTTACATAGACCTCCTGGAGAACAGTAAGGATGAGATTGCAAAAGTACTGCGCATTATTGCGGGATATCCCCAGCGGGCAGTGGTGTTTAACTGTACCGCCGGAAAAGACCGCACCGGGGTAATTGCCATGTTGCTCTTGGAGCTTGCCGGAGTAGAAGAAAAATGGATTATTGCGGATTATGCAGTCAGCGAAGAAAATATCCGGCCGTTGTTTAAAAGCCAGAAGGAACAGTTAAAGCGGGCAGGCATTGAATTGCCGGAGTATTTGTTCGCATCCAGCCCCCGGGAGATGGAGCAGACCATAGAATACCTGAAAACAAAATATGGCAGTGTGGGCAAATATTTGGAAAGCCTGGATCTCACCGTGGATGAGCGGTATGTTATCCAAATGAAAATGGAGGGAAATGTAGGATGAGCAGTGTGGCAGTGAAAAATATCGTAAAGAATTTTAAGGATATTCAGGTATTAAAAGAGATATCGATCCATATACCGGACGGTTCCTTTACGGTGCTGTTAGGACCATCCGGTTGTGGAAAATCTACATTGCTGCGAATTATTTCAGGTCTTGAAAAGCCGGATGCAGGGGATATCTGCATTGGAGAGCGACCGGTAACGAAGGAAGAACCAAAAGACAGAGAACTGGCGATGGTATTCCAGAATTATGCCCTGTATCCTCACATGACAGTGCGTGAAAATGTAGAATACGGACTGAAGGTTAAAAAAGTTCCAAAGGCGGAACGGAGAGAAAAGGTACAAAAGGCACTGGAAATGGTGGAATTAACCGATCAGGCTAATAAGCATCCCGCACAGATGTCAGGGGGACAGCGGCAGCGGGTGGCACTTGCAAGGGCGGTAGTTAAAAATCCCAAAGTATTTCTGATGGATGAACCTTTATCCAACCTGGATGCCAAGCTCAGAAACCAGATGCGGGAAAAAATAACCATGCTGTATGAGCAGCTGAAGACTACTTTTCTGTATGTAACCCACGATCAGGTGGAAGCAATGTCTATGGGGAGCAATATTGTAATCATGAATCAGGGAATCGTCATGCAGCAGGGGACTCCAAAAGAGATTTATACCAATCCGAGGAATGTCTTTGTAGCCGGATTCATCGGATCACCCCCGGCGAATATCATCAAGTGGGAGATGGGAAGCGTTGCGGTGCGGCCGGAACACATCGCCTTAAATCAACCGCTGGCGGATGGGATTCATCTGAATGGTGAAATCCAGACTGTAGAGCAGCTGGGAAGTGACAGCATTTACAGTGTGAGAACAGGAATCGGGAATATTAAGGTGAAGTCCGTCTGCCTGTGGGAAGACCAGGATAAACTTGCAGATGTCTGCTTACCCTATGAACATATATTTTATTTCGATGAAGCGGGGGAACGGATCAAAGGGGATAAGATCGTTCAGACTGCGCTTGAGAATTATATCAGGGGTGTTTAAAATTTGTGCTTGCTGTATAAACTACCCATTCCAATGCCGTTTCCTTCGACAAATATTCCTAAAATTCATGGAGAAAGGAAATTTAAAGTGTTTATCTCTTGCAATTATTTGAATAAATGTTACAATTTAAAAGGAAAGTACTGAAGTACAATATAGAAGCTGGAAAGGAACGTGGTGATACCTATGCATTGCACAAGAAAAGTAACGGACAACATTTATTGGGTAGGCGGAAACGACAGACGACTTGCCTTATTTGAAAATTTATTCCCCATTCCAAGAGGAGTATCTTATAATTCCTATTTAATTATGGATGAAAAAACAGCACTAATGGATACCGTGGATTTTTCCATCAGCCGCCAGTTCATTGAGAATGTTCAATATGTATTAGATGGCAGAACACTGGACTATTTAGTCATCAATCATATGGAACCGGACCACTGTGCAAATATTGAAGTTCTGGTCAGGTTATATCCGGAAATGAAATTGGTTGGAAATGCCAAGACCGTACAAATGATAAAACAGTTCTATGAAATGGATCTGGAAGGAAAAGTAATTGAAGTGAAAGAAAAAGAAGAACTTTCCCTTGGAGTACATACCTTGCAGTTCTTTATGGCACCTATGGTACATTGGCCGGAAGTAATGGTAGCTTATGAACAGTCCGAAAAAGTGTTGTTCTCCGCAGACGGATTTGGAACTTTCGGAGCATTAAACGGTAATATTTTTAATGACGAAATGAATTTTGACCGGGACTGGCTGGAGGATGCCAGACGATACTATACCAATATTGTTGGAAAATACGGCGTACAGGTACAGGCACTGCTGAAAAAAGCAGCAACTTTGGATATAGCAATGATCTGTCCTCTTCACGGCCCCGTATGGAGAAGCGATCTGGGATATTTCATTGATAAGTATGATAAATGGAGCCGCTATGAGCCGGAAGATAACAGTGTGATGATTGTCTATGGTTCCATGTACGGCAACACGGAAAATGCAGCCAATGTATTGGCCATGTCAATGGCGGATGCAGGCGTGAAAAATATCGCCGTTTATGACGCTTCCGTAACCCATGTGTCCCATTTAATTGCCGAAGCATTCCGCTGCAGCCATATCGTCGTAGCTACACCTACCTATAACGGAGGAATCTACCCATCTATGGAATCCTTCCTTCTGGATATGAAAGCACTTGGGCTTCGTAACCGTAAAGTCGGTCTCCTGGATAACGGCACCTGGGCACCTACCGCTTCCAAACAGGTGAAGAAAATCCTAGAGGAAATGAAGGAAATCGAGATCCTGGGAGAAGTTTCTATTAAATCTACGTTAAAGCCGGCGGGGCTTGCAAATGTAGAAGAATTAAAAGATGCCATCATCACATCTCTGAATGCTTAAAAAATAGCAGAAGAGTTATAAAAAACGTTCTTTGCACAGGTGAATTTTCATCACCTGGAAAGAACGTTTTTATTTTTAAGCTGGCTGCAAGTACGCAATTTTTCACCATACTTTGGAGATATTATAGAATAATTTGCAGGTTACAGCTAAAAATAATTATGGGTTTTTATGAAAAATAATAGAAAATATAAAATAATTCCAAAAAATATCAAATTTTTAAAATTGTAATTGACAAATCCCTGAACCATGCTTATAATATAGTTGTGTAATTTAATATTGCTATATTAAGTGCTAAGATTAATATCAGGACGAAGGGTAATAATTTTAGAAGAGGGAATTAGGTGAGAATCCTAAGCGATCCGGTCACTGTATTCAGGGAGTGAACCTTCATAATCCATTGCATAACCCATTGTGTGAGAAGGAGAAGGCAAACGATGATCTGTAAGTCAGGAAACCTGCTTAATGTATGAGATGCGCTTCCGTGAAGAGCGAAACATCCAGCCAGTTTTGTGTATATACATATTAAATTGTAATACATGAATCTGTATCAGGTGTCGGCTTAGGGTGAGCAGGCATATTTTATTGTAGAAACTGATGAGAGCCTGGTTTATCAATTCAGGAAAAGATTGATAGACACGCAGATTGCGATGAATCTCAAAGCATATATAAATTCACAAAATACCTCCTTCATGACCGTTGTATTCATAACATCTTTTAGATGACCTCCGCAAAGATTCTAAGAGAATAAGCGTCATGACTAAACGATGTGTGCAGGTTCCCGCAAATCTGTATATATCAGAAGAACAGCTGATTTCCCGCAAAAATCAGCTGTTCTTTTTTTGTGCATTTATCACAAACTTATTTCTGTTGGAAAATCTATCCCCTCATCTGCACACCCTGATTTGTGTGAAATTAAAGTTAATTTATTAACTTTTGGAATTAGTATTGTGCAATTTAGTGATATAAGGTATAATATGATCAATATATATGGACAAGATATATAAGGACATTTTAGAGGAAAAAGGAGGATTGCGGATGCTTGATCAGTCATTTTACCAAAAAACAGACGAAATCATCGCACATTATGGCAAAAAAGCCAGTTCGTTAATTCCCATTATGCAGGATATTCAGGGTGAATACCGATATCTGCCGGGCGAACTGCTTACGTATGTGGCAAGAGAAATAGGAGTAAAAGAGGCAAAAGCTTATAGTGTTGCTACCTTTTACGAGAATTTTTCTTTTGAACCAAAAGGAAAGTATGTCATCAAAGTTTGTGATGGGACAGCATGTCATGTGCGAAAATCAGCACCCATATTAGAAGCACTTTTTAAAGAACTGGGACTTAGTCAGAAAAAGCATACAACCGACGATATGCTGTTTACCGTAGAGACGGTATCCTGCCTTGGGGCATGCGGGCTGGCACCTACGCTGACTGTTAATAATGAAGTACATCCAACTATGTCACCGGAGAAAGCATTGGAATTAGTTGCGGAATTGAGAGGTGCAGGCGTATGATCATTGATAGCAAGAAAACATTAGAAAAACATAGAAAAGATTCCAAAGAAGTGATTAAATCTTATTCCTGCAGAATTCTGGTCTGTTCCGGCACCGGCTGCATCGCAACCGGTTCTGAAAAAATATATGAACGTATGAAAGAGCTTTGCGGCGATTTGGAAGGTGTAGTAGTAGAAATGCAAAGAGAAATTCCACACATCGGCGTGGTGAAGAGCGGATGTCAGGGAATTTGTGAACTGGGGCCTTTAATGAAGATTGAACCTTACAATTTTCAGTATGTGAAGGTACAGTTAGAGGATTGTAAGGAAATATTCGACCGTACCATTATGAAAGGGGAACCGGTAGAACGTCTGTTTTATCATAAAAAGGACAAAGTATTTGCCCATCCAAAGGATATCCCGTTTATTTCAAAACAGACACGGATTGTACTTGAGAATTGTGGTAATATTGATGCTGAATCGATAGATGAATACATAGCATGCGGCGGATTTAATGCCCTTGCAAAAGCGATTTTTGAAATGAAACCGGAAGAGGTTGTGGAAGAAGTTGACAAATCCGGACTCAGAGGCCGCGGAGGCGGCGGATTCCCCGCAGGCAGAAAGTGGAAACAGGTAGCGCGGCAGAAAGAAAAAGTCCGCTATGTAGTTTGTAACGGCGATGAAGGTGACCCCGGTGCTTTTATGGATGGAAGCGTGATGGAAGGGGATCCGTTTAAATTAATAGAAGGTATGATTATTGCAGCCTATGCGGTAGAATCCCACGAAGGCTATATTTATGTAAGGGCAGAATATCCATTATCCGTAGCAAGGCTGCGTATGGCGATTCAGCAGGCAGAAGAATACCACCTTTTGGGTGATAACATTATGGGAAGTGATTTCAGTTTCCACCTTCATATTAACCGCGGGGCAGGCGCTTTTGTCTGCGGCGAGGGCAGTGCACTGACGGCTTCTATTGAAGGAAACCGTGGAATGCCCCGTGTAAAACCGCCCAGAACGGTAGAAAAGGGACTGTGGGAAAAACCTACCGTTTTAAATAACGTAGAAACTTTTGCCAACGTGCCTAAGATTATTTTAAAAGGCGGCGAATGGCTTCGAACCATTGGCTCAGAAGGAAGTCCGGGAACTAAGACATTTTCCATTACCGGTGCAATCGAAAATACAGGGCTGATCGAAGTTCCAATGGGAACGACCCTGCGTGAGATCATTTATGATATTGGCGGTGGTGTAAAAAATGACGGAGTATTTAAGGCTGTTCAGATCGGAGGTCCCTCCGGCGGCTGTCTGACGGAAGAACATCTGGATGTAGGACTGGATTTCGATTCTGTTAAGAAGTTTGGTGCAATTGTTGGCTCCGGCGGACTGGTTGTTATGGACGAACATACCTGTATGGTAGAAGTAGCCCGTTTCTTCATGAGCTTCACCCAGAGAGAATCCTGCGGTAAATGTGTACCATGCCGTGAGGGAACAAAACGGATGCTGGAAATACTGGAGAGAATCGTAGCCGGTGACGGAAAACTGGAAGATCTGGATCAGCTGGAAGAACTGGCTGAGATGGTTAAGAGCATGGCTCTTTGCGGACTTGGCAAGAGTGCTCCCCTGCCTGTTTTAAGTACCCTGAAAACTTTCCGTGAAGAATATGTAGAGCATATTGTTGATAAGAAATGTGCATCTAAGACCTGTGAGGCATTGCGATCCTATCACATTAATCCGGAATTCTGTAAAGGATGCAGCAAGTGTGCGAAGTTCTGCCCTGTAGCAGCAATTACCGGAAAGTTAAAAGAAGCATATACGATCAACAATGACCTTTGTATTAAGTGCGGTGCCTGCAAGGACAACTGCGCATTTGATGCAATCTACATCGAAGCATAGGAGGGATTATATATGGGATTTATGACAATAGACGGTAGAAAAGTAGAATTTACCGACGAGCGGAATGTCCTTTCTGTGATTAGAAAGGCCGGTATTTCATTACCTACTTTGTGCTATCATTCAGAAGTTTCTACTTTTGGCGCCTGTCGCTTGTGTACCGTGGAAGACGACAGAGGAAGAACCTTTGCTTCCTGTTCAGAAGAACCAAGAGACGGGATGGTGATTTACACCAATACCGGAAGAATAAAAAAACATCGGAAATTAATCGTGGAATTGCTGTTAGCTGCCCACTGCAGAGATTGTACTACCTGCGTAAAGAGCGGGGAGTGTGTACTGCAGGAATTAGCCCACAGAATGGGCGTTACCAATGTACGTTTCCAGAATACCCGTGAAATCAGACCAGTGGATAACAGTTCACCATCCATCGTCCGTGATCCGAATAAATGTATTCTCTGCGGAGACTGTGTACGTGCCTGTGAAGAAATCCAGGGAATCGGAGCATTGGGATTCGCATTTCGTGGAACAGACGCCATGGTTATGCCGGCATTTAATAAAACCATTGCGGAAACAGATTGTGTAAACTGTGGTCAGTGCCGTATTTACTGTCCTACCGGAGCGATCAGTATCCGTACCAATGTGGATGAAGTCTGGGATGCCATTGCGGATAAAGATGTGCGCGTGGTTGCTCAAATTGCCCCGGCTGTAAGGGTTGCCGTAGGAGATGCGTTCAACCTGACAAAAGGCAGAAGCGTAATGGGCAAGATTGTAAATGTACTTCACCGCATGGGATTTGATGAAGTTTACGATACGGCATTTAGTGCCGATCTGACTGTTATGGAAGAATCAGAAGAATTCTTGGAGCGTATCGAAGAAGGTGAGAACCTTCCGCTGCTGACCTCCTGTTGTCCAGCATGGGTGAAATTTGTACATGACCAGTATCCGGAATATGTGAAAAATATTTCCAGCTGCAGATCCCCGCAGGGCATGTTCTCCGCAGTTGTGAAAGAATTTTACCGTCACCCTAAGAATGCAAACGGGAAAAAGACAATTATGGTATCCATCATGCCATGTACGGCGAAGAAGATGGAAGCCAACAGACCAAATAGTTATACAAAAGGGAAAAAAGATACCGATTTAGTTATCACTACAACAGAGTTAATACGAATGATCCGTAACTCCGGCATTGAATTTGAAACCCTGGATCCTGAGGCATGTGATATGCCGTTTGGATTTGGATCCGGAGGAGGAATGATCTTTGGAGTAACGGGAGGTGTGACAGAGGCCGTATTAAGGCGTCTGACAGATGAGCATGACAAAGCGTCCCTGGATGCAATTGCAGAATGCGGGGTACGTGGAGAAGAAGGCATCAAAGAAGTTACGGTACCGTACAATGGAACCGAGCTGAAGATCTGTATTGTAAGCGGTCTTGCCAATGCAAGAGATGTGATGGAACGTGTGAAAAACGGGGAAGCAGATTACCATTTCATCGAGGTAATGGCATGCAGAAGAGGATGTATCATGGGAGGCGGTCAGCCTACCAGAGCAGGTGACCGTACGAAAAATGCCAGAGAAAGAGGCTTATATAATGCAGATAATATAACGATCATCAAGAAGTCGGATGAAAATCCGTTAATTGCACCGTTATACGATGGACTGCTGAAAGGAAAAGTCCATCAGTTATTGCATAATCAGGAAACGTAATCAGGTAAATAAATACAATTTGGGGCTGCCCGAAAGGGTTAGTCCCTCCTTGTGTTATTTAAATAACAAAAGAAAACTTAAGAAACGGAGATGGAAGAAATATGAGCAGGCTTAGTATTATTACTAGAAATCAGGCCCAGACCACAGTCGAAGAGCTCTACAAAGACTTGGAACGCAGAATTGTTGCAAGTCCTCCCGGATTATGTCCGGTAGACCTGGCGGTGTCTTTCCTTAAGGTCTGTCATGCACAGACTTGCGGGAAGTGTGTTCCATGCAGAGTAGGCTTAGGGCAGCTTCAATGTTTGCTGGAAGATGTTCTGGATGGCAAAGCAAAGATGGAAACGATTGATTTGATTGAAGAAACAGCAAGAAGCATTTATTATTCCGCAGATTGTGCAATTGGCTATGAAGCAGCGAATATGGTGCTAAAGGGAGTTCATGGATTCAGAGATGATTTTGAAGAACACATACTGCGTGGAAGATGTACCTGTGAGTTGAATCAGCCGGTACCATGTGTTGCCCTGTGTCCGGCGGGAGTAGATATACCCGGATACATAGCTCTTGTGGCCGAAGAACGGTATGCCGATGCGGTAGCATTGATCCGTAAAGATAATCCTATGCCTTCTGTAT
Source organism: Clostridiales bacterium (assembly GCA_018365455.1). Classification (GTDB taxonomy): domain Bacteria; phylum Bacillota; class Clostridia; order Lachnospirales; family Lachnospiraceae; genus Robinsoniella. The sequence continues at coordinate 10,534 of JAGZJZ010000065.1, read as the reverse complement.
GTGCTTTGATCTGTGAACATCCCTGTGAGGCAAGATGCCGCAGGAATATGATAGATGATGCAGTTAATATCCGTGGACTTAAACGCTATGCAATTGATCATGCAGGTGATGTCCCGGTTCCGAAGCCGGCGAAAGCAACCGGTAAAAAGGTTGCAATCATTGGAGGCGGACCGGGCGGAATCAGTGCGGCTTATTATTTAGCTCTCATGGGACATGAAGTCACAATATATGAACAGAGAAAACAACTGGGCGGTATGCTTCGTTATGGAATTCCTAATTACCGGCTGCCGCGTACTGCTCTGGATAAGGAAATAGAGGAACTGTTATCTATCGGAGTCAAAGTTAAAACGGAAGTAACAGTTGGGGAAAATCCCAATATCGTCGATATCCGCAACCAGTTTGATGCGGTCTATATAGCAATCGGCGCTCATATTGATAAAAAGATCGGTATTGAAGGAGAAGAAGCAGCAGGAGTGGTATCTGCAGTGGAAATGCTAAGAAGTATCGGTGATAATGAAATGCCCGATTTTGACGGAAAAGACATTATTGTAGTCGGCGGCGGTAATGTGGCAATGGACGTTGCAAGGTCAGCCGTACGCCTTGGTGCGAAAAAAGTAAGAATCGTTTACCGCAGACGTATAGAAGATATGACTGCGATGCCGGAAGAAGTACAGGGTGCCATTGCAGAAGGGTGCGAGGTACTGGAACTTCAGGCACCACTTCGAATCGAACAGGATGAGGACGGAAATGCCTGTGCACTCTGGGTTCAGCCTCAGATTATCGGACTGGTACAAAGAGGAAGACCGGCACCGGCCACTGCTTCCCAGGAAGAAGTACGCCTGGACTGCGATATGGTAATTGTGGCAATCGGACAGGGTATTGAGTCCAAAGCTTTTGAAGAATATGGTATTCCCGTTAAACGCGGGGTTATTGAAGCCCTCAGCTGGAGCGGAATTAAAGATATACCGGGCGTATTTGCAGGCGGTGACTGCGTGACAGGACCGGCAACGGTAATCCGTGCAATTGCAGCCGGTAAAGTGGCTGCTGCCAATATCGATGAATACCTTGGATTTAAACACTCCATTAAATCAGATGTAGAGATTCCGAAAATCAGGCTGGACGACAGAAATGCCTGTGGACGAGTTACCATGAAAGAACGGGATGCTTCCGAGCGGAAAGATGATTTTGAACTGATTGAATGCGGCATGACTCATGAAGAAGCATGTCAGGAATCCAGAAGATGCCTGCGGTGCGATCACTTTGGATTTGGTGTATTTAAAGGAGGGAGGATAGAAAAATGGTAAATTTGACAATTGATAAACAGCAGATCGAAGCGGCTGAAGGCACTACCATTTTAGAAGCAGCTAGAAGTGCAGGAATTCATATCCCGACTCTGTGCTATTTAAAAGAAATCAATGAAATCGGAGCCTGCAGAGTCTGCGTTGTAGAAGTGGAAGGAATCACAAAGTTAGTGACTGCATGTAACAACGTGGTGGAAGACGGCATGGTAATCCATACCAACAGTCCCAAAGTCCGTAAAACCAGAATGACCAATGTAAAACTTATATTATCCCAGCATGACTGCAGCTGTCCTTCCTGTGTCAGAAGCGGAAACTGTAATCTTCAGAAAATTTCCAACGACCTGGGTATCTATCACATACCTTATCAGACGAAACTGTCCCATATAAAAGGGTCAAAGGAATTTCCGCTGCTTCGCAATTATGAGAAATGTATTAAATGTATGCGCTGTATTCAGGTGTGTGATAAGATTCAGAGTCTGAATGTATGGGATCTTGCAAATACCGGTTCCCGTACCACAGTAGACGTATCGGGCAACCGTACGCTGGAAGAGGCGGACTGTACCCTCTGCGGACAGTGTATTACCCATTGCCCGGTTGGAGCACTTCGGGAGAGAGATGATACAGACCGGGTATTTGATGCCCTGGCAGATCCGGATAAGATTACGGTAGTGCAGATTGCACCTTCCGTTCGTGCAGCCTGGGGCGAGCCTCTGGGACTGGACCGTGAATTTGCCACTGTAAACCGCCTGGTTTCAGCCCTTCGCAAGATGGGATTTGATTATATTTTTGATACAGACTTTTCTGCGGATCTTACGATTATGGAAGAGGCAAGTGAATTTTTGAAGAAAGTGGAAAACAAAGAGAAAGAAAAATTCCCCATGTTTACCTCCTGCTGTCCGGGATGGGTGCGCTTCTTAAAGGCACAATATCCGGATATGGTAGACCAGCTGTCCACCGCTAAATCGCCCCAGCAGATGTTCGGAGCAATGGCGAAGAGTTATTATGCGGACTTGCTTGGGGTAGATCCTTCCAGAATTTATTCCATTTCCATTATGCCATGTCTTGCGAAAAAGCATGAGTGCGCCATACCGACCATCAATGATGCCGGTGCCGGTCCGGATGTGGATGTCGTACTTACCACCAGAGAAGTAGACCGGATGATCCGTGCGGAACATATTGCGGCAAAAGAACTGGAAGAGGAAGAATTTGACATGCCACTTGGCATTGGTTCCGGTGCAGGTGTGATATTCGGTGCAACGGGTGGCGTTATGGAAGCTGCACTTCGTACCGCATATTACTTCGTTACCAATGAAAATCCGGATCCCGACGCATTTAAAGATGTCCGTGGTATGGAGGGATGGAAAGAAGCAACCTTTGATCTGGCTGGTACACCTTTGCGTGTAGCGGTTGCCAGTGGGCTTGGTAATGCCAGGGAGTTGATAAAGGCAATCCGAAAAGGAAAGGCTGACTACGACTTCGTTGAAATCATGGCATGTCCCGGCGGATGCTCCGGCGGCGGCGGCCAGCCAATTCAGGATGGAGAAGAGCTGGCGGAAGTGCGTGCGGCAAATCTCTATGGACTGGATCAGGTCAGCGATGTACGATTCTCCCATGAGAATCCGTCTATTGTACAGTGCTACCAGCATTATTTGCAGCGTCCGCTGTCACATCGTGCCCATGAACTGCTGCATACCGATCATCACAGCTGGAAGATGCCGGGAGAAGAATAAAGCAGGTACTTTGCCAGAATTCATTTTTAAAAATGATACGATCAGTGATTCTATCATTGGCCCCCTCTGCATATACTATACCAGTATATAGAGGGGGTATTTTAATGGAAGAATTCAATTTATACAAAGATATACAAGCCCGTACCAGAGGTGAGATCTTCATCGGCGTAGTCGGGCCTGTAAGGACAGGAAAATCTACTTTCATCCGTAGATTTATGGAACTGATGGTATTGCCTGCGTTAAAAGAAAATGACAAGGCGATTGCAACAGATGAAATGCCAACCAGCGGTAAAGGACGTACTATTACAACGGTAGAACCGAAATTTATACCAAAAGAAGCTGCCAAACTGTCTTTATCAGAAGACGTGGATGTAAGAATGCGGCTGATCGACTGCGTAGGCTACATGGTAAAAGGTGCAGCCGGAATGGATGACAATGAGAAAGTCCGTATGGTGAAGACACCCTGGTCGGAAAAAGAAATTCCATTTACCCAGGCAGCGGAAATCGGAACGAGAAAAGTTATCCGTGATCACGCGACCATCGGATTAGTTGTTACCTGTGATGGAACATTTGGGGAAATACCAAGAGAGAATTATCTGGAACCGGAAAAACGTGCCATTACCGAATTGAAAAATATCGGGAAACCCTTCCTGGTACTGGTGAACTCGGAACGTCCTTACGGAGAAGAAGCAAAGCAGGCAGCCTCTTACATTTTTGATACTTATGGGGTTACGGCTATGCCGGTAAACTGCGAGCAGCTGAAAAAAGAAGATGTAACCAGAATCCTGGAACAGGTATTATACGAATTCCCATTGGTAAAAATAGAATTTTATGTGCCAAAATGGGTGGAGATGCTGCCAAGCGATCATGTAATCAAGGAAAGTCTGATTAAGAGCATTCGGGAAATCATGAAGAAAATGCAGCATATCCGGGATATTTCCAATGATGCACTGCAGATGGACTATGACTTTATCAATAACGTGAAGCTTGATGCGATTGAGCTGTCCCAGGGAACTGCCAAAGTCCGCATAGATCTGGACGATACATATTACTACGAGATGCTCAGTGATATGGCGGGAGTTCCGATCCAGGGCGAATACCAGCTTCTTGCTATCATTAAAGAACTTTCCCGGAAAAAGGGCGAATATGAGAAAGTAGAAAATGCCCTGGAGGCAGTCAGAAATACCGGCTATGGTATTATTACGCCGAAACAGGAAGAAATTGTTCTGGACGCCCCGGTAGTTATTAAACAGGGCAGTAAATTCGGCGTAAAAATCAAAGCAGCCAGCCCATCGGTACATTTGATCCGGGCTGACATAGAAACTGAAATTGCCCCCATTGTGGGCAGTGAGCAGCAGGCGCAGGATCTCATGTCCTTTATCAATGAAAACAGCGCCAAGGACGGAATCTGGAATACCAATATTTTCGGTAAATCAATTGAGCAGCTGGTAGACGATGGAATTCATACCAAGCTTGCCAAGATTGGAGAAGAGAGCCAGACGAAACTGCAGGATACCATGAAGAAGATTGTAAATGAGTCTAATGGAAGCCTGATTTGTATTATCATATAGGCTGCCAGCATATGCAGCGGCATTCGATTAATCTCGGATGCCGCTGTTTCTGTTCAGACAGTACTGTACAGTAACATGCCGCTGTTTCTGTCGAAATAGAAATGAAACAAAAAATTGACAAATACTAGCAGATGCTTTATAATATCTTCATATTCTTAATATAATCGTAATAAATATACGAGGGGTTCCACGGGGAGTTTCACGAAAGGAACGAGTATGAAAGAATTTAAAAGAATATTATCATTGGTTCTATTGTTTGTTTTACTGGCTTCTCTGTCAATGGACAGCGAGGCAGCATGGAAACGCTACAAAGGAGACCGCTGGAAATTTACAGTTTCTTCCGAGAATACGGTCAGAAAAAAGTACGTGAAGAACAAATGGAAAAGAATTGATGGTAAATATTTTTACTTTGATTCCAAGGGATGGCTGAAAACCGGACGAATTAAGGTAAAGAAGAAATGGTATTATTGCGATTACGAGAAAGGGCGTATTTCGAACCAATGGGTAGGAGACTACTACTATGGCAAGAATGGAGTTATGGTCAGGAACCAGTGGGTGGGTATGTATTATGTCGGTAAAAACGGCAAAAAAGTTCCTGGAAAAATTCGGAATACAAAAGATGTACGGCTGTTGTCTGCAATCACTTATCTGGAAGCAGGGAATCAGTCCTATGAAGGAAAACTGGCTGTGGCGAATGTGATTTTAAATCGGGTCCATGACAGCAGTTTCCCGGATACGATACAGGAGGTCGTATATCAAAGCGGGCAGTTTACGCCTGCAATGAATGGAATGCTGAGCTGGATGTTAGAAAGCGGTCAGGCTGTGCCATCCGAATGTATCAAGGCTGCAAAAGATGCTCTTTCGGGAGTGAATAATGTACCTGGATATCTGTATTTTACAACTGGAGTATGGGGACCGTTAAAGATCGGTGACCATTATTTCCGCAGAACTTATTAACATCGTATGATGAAGATTGCACAGGGAGATTTTACAAGTGAAAAAAAGGATTATAACGGCTGTCACAGTGATGTTTGTCGCATTTATCGTAACTCAGCCATTGAATGCGAAAGCGGATTGGAGACAGACAGCAAAAGGGAATTACTATTATATTAGTAATGGTGAAAAATTAAGAAACCGCTGGATCGGCGATTACTATGTCAATTCAAAAGGCATCATGGTAAAGAATAAGTGGGTCGTAAGCAACGGGAAAAAGTATTTTGTGGGGGCAGATGGAAAATGGATTCCTAATTTCCGCAAGGGTTGGTATCAGATCGGAAAGAAATGGTACTATTATACCAGTTCCGGTAAAATGAAGACTGGATTTTTTACCGTTAAGGGGAAAAAATACTATTGCAACAAAAATGGTATCATGCTTACCGGTCTTCGTAAGATCAGTGGAAAGCGATATTACTTTGACAGCAGCGGAGCGATGAAATTTGGTTTCCGGACCATAAAAGGGAACCGGTATTATTTCCGTAAGACCAATAAAGACGGTTATGCATTTACAGGTCTGCGTAAAATGGGCGGAAAATATTATTTATTCTCTGCAACCGGTGTGATGCAAAAGGGCTGGCAGACGGTTAACAATGCACAGTATTACTTCCAGAGCGATGGTAAATCAGCTACAGGATGGCAGAATATCAGCGGAAATACATATTATTTTACTAGTAACGGCATTATGGTAAAGGGCTTGCAGAATATTGAAGGTGCTTTGTATTATTTTGGTGATAATGGAATAATGTATAAAAGTACAACAATAACCGTGAATGGAGTTACCTATCAGGTTGATTCCAGCGGAAAATGTAATCAGAATGTAAATAATCCAAGCGGCGGCGGGTCAGTTTCCCAGGAGATGTTATTCTTTACAAAATATGAATCGGGTCCGGAGGCTTATGGACAGACTGGGGGAGACAATGGAAATGCCTGTGGAAAGTATCAGTTTGATTATCGCTATTCCCTGCTTCCATTGGTGAAGTACTGTTATTCTAAAGATCCGATAACTTTTAAAGAATTTCAGCCGTATGCGGCATATGCTGTTACCGATAAAAATAAGGCAAAGCTGAAAGGTAACCAGAAATTCTTCCGGGCATGGAAGACTATATACGCCAGAGCACCTAAAATCTTTGCTGCATATCAGGATGAATTTGCAAAACAGGAATACTATGATGAAACAGAAAGATACCTGATGAATATGGGCATTAACATTAAGTTCCGCCCTGATGTGGTAAAAGGAAGTGTATTCAGCTACTCAATCCAGCATGGAGCCTATTCGGCTGCTCTTGCAGTGAAGGCAGCCGGAATCACGAATGGGACGTCGAACAGAAGCTTTATTAATAAAATATATAAATATCGCATTCAGTGCTTCCCGCTTTACCAGACAAGATATAACGCTGAAAAATTAGACGCTTTAAGTTATTTATAATTCATATGAAAATTTTTAGGAGGCGATGCATAGTCATCGTCTCTTTTTTTGCCCGGATCGCCTGATTCTTTCCCTTGACATGAAAATTATTGTAACTTATTATATTATCTAAAGAGTTTTTTGAAAATTAAATAAGTGGAGGACTTACAAATGACATTAGAAGAAGTGCTTCTGACTGTAAAAGAGCCAGATGAGGGGGCAATGAACGACTGCAGGAAAAGGTGGGACAGTATTGCAAAGCCGCTGCACAGCCTGGGTAAAATGGAAGATTATCTTGTGAAAATTTCCGGGATGACAAGAAGCAGTAATATTGATCTGGCGAAAAAAGCACTGGTGGTAATGTGTGCGGACAATGGTGTGGTAGAAGAGGGCGTGACCCAGACCGGGCAGGAAGTAACGGCAATCGTATCGGAGAATTTTCTGAAAGAACAGGCTACGGCAAGTATCATGTGCAGGGTTGCCAAAGCAGATATTTTTCCGGTGGATATCGGAGTTGCAAGAGATACCTGCATTATTAACCACAAAATTGCTTACGGAACCAGGAATATGGCAAAAGAACCGGCAATGACGAAAGAAGAGACCGTTCGGGCGATTGAAACGGGCATTCAGATGGTTGCAGAATTAAAAGAAAAAGGTTACCGTATCATTGCTACCGGAGAAATGGGGATCGGTAATACCACGACCAGCAGTGCGGTTGCCTCGGTTCTTTTACATACATCAGTGGAAGTGGTTACCGGAAAGGGCGCAGGACTTTCTTCAGAAGGTTTCAAACGTAAGATCGACACCATAAAAAAAGCGATTGCACTTCACACGCCAGATCCTCAGGATGCCATAGATGTGTTATCGAAAGTGGGCGGTCTGGATATCGCCGGACTTGCAGGCGTATTTTTAGGCGGAGCAGCATACGGGGTGCCCATTGTAATCGATGGATTTATTTCATCCGTGGCGGCCCTTGCAGCTGTGAATATATGTCCCTTGTCAAAAGCGTATATGCTGGTTTCCCACGTATCCAAAGAACCGGCAGCACATCTTATTCTGGAAGCGTTGAAGATGGAAGCGGCACTTACCTGTGACATGTGTCTGGGTGAGGGTACCGGTGCAGTAACCCTGTTTCCGGTTTTGGAGATGGCAGCGGCAGTTTATAACGGCATGAGCACGTTTCAGGATATAAAAGTAGAGGAATACAAGCCTTTCTCATAAAGGGCTGAGGAGACAAGTATGGAACAAAAAGCGTTCCATACTTTCTATTGAAGCAGTACCGCAGACCTGTCAGCGGTATGCAGGAGTATAAGTATGGAACAAAAGCGTTCCATACTTTCTATTGAAGCAGTACCGCAGACCTGCCTGCGGTGTTCAGGAGGTATAGAAATGTTAATGATCGTAACAGGAGGCAGCGGAAGCGGAAAATCAGCTTACGCAGAAGAACAGATTATCCGTCTGGGAGAAGGTACCAGAATCTATATTGCCACCATGATGAGCTTTGACGCAGAAGGGGACCGAAGAATTGAAAGGCACCGTAAAATGCGGGCAGCCAAGAACTTTCAAACCATTGAATGCTATACGGATCTGAGTTCTGTAAAACTTCCGGCGGATGGAATTGTTTTATTAGAGTGCATGTCTAATCTGGCTGCAAATGAAATGTATGCTCCAGGCGGTGCCGGAGAACATATGGTGGAATCCATTTTACAGGGAATCCAATCTGTTTTATCTCAGGTAAAAGCCCTGGTGGTGGTGACAAATGAGGTGTTTTCCGATGGTCAGGAATACGATCCTGCAACCCAACAGTATCTTGAAAATTTGGGAGTCATCAACCAGGAGCTTGCAAAGAAGGCGGATACGGTTATGGAGGTGGTATGCGGTATTCCGCTGCTTAGAAAAGGGAGGATGGATTCATGAAGAAATTAGGGAATAGTTTTATCATTGCATTTGCAATGTATTCCAAGATCCCTATGCCCAGGACGGAATGGACAAAGGATAATATGAAATATGCCATGTGTTTTTTTCCGGTCATAGGTGCGGTCATTGGAGCAGTGATTTTCCTGTGGAATTATATTCAGGGATATGCAGGTTTTGGCAATTCATTTTATACGGTTGTTCTGATGATGATACCGGTTCTCATAACCGGAGGAATCCATCTGGATGGCTTGCTGGATACCTCGGATGCTTTGAGCTCCTATAAACCCATGGATCAGAAGCTGGAAATACTGAAAGATTCCCATGCGGGGGCATTTGCAATCATCGTAGGGATTTGTTACTTTTTTTTGCTGTTCGGATGTTATTCGGAGACAAATGTCAGAATGCTTTCGGTGCTGGCAATCGGTTTTGTACTGTCCAGGGCACTCAGCGGACTTGCAATTGTAAGCTTTCGGATGGCGAAGAATACCGGGCTGGCAGCAACTTTCTCAGATATGGCGGTAAAGAACAGGGTAAAGACGGTCATGATTCTCTATATCCTTTTGTGTGCTGTGGGAATGATTCTCCTGGAGCCGGTTCTAGGAACCGTTTGTTTTATCAGCGCTCTTTTGATGTTTGCTTATTACCGCCGTATGTCCTATCAGAAGTTCGGCGGAATTACCGGAGATTTAGCAGGATTTTTCCTGCAGGTATGCGAACTGGTGATGGCGGCTGCAGTTGTAATTACAGCAAAAATTATTGGGTTATAAGTCTGGAAGTTAAAAACCCCGCTGCAAGCGACGGGGCATCAAATTTTTAACGCTGCGAGCAGCGGGGTACTTCTTAAATTTAGAAATGAAGAAAGGAACAGACTATGAAACTTGTAATCGGCGGTGCTTTTCAGGGTAAGAAAAAAGAAGCTTGTGAGCGGTATCAGTTGTCAGAGTCAGATTTTATAGACGGGATAACATGTAAGCAGGAGGAAATAAAAAGCTGCAGGGGGATTTTCCACTTTCATGAATATATTAAGAGAATGATCCGGGAGGGAGAAAATACGGCTGGTATTGTAGATATGCTGTATGAAATTAATCCGGATATTATTATTGTATGCAATGAACTGGGCTATGGAGTAGTTCCCATTGAAAAGTTTGACCGGGAATACCGGGAATCCGTAGGAAGGCTTTGCTGTAAAGCAGCGGAATATTCCGATGAAGTTGTACGGGTGATCTGTGGATTGGGTGCGGTGATTAAACATGCCTGAGATTGTGCTGATTCGTCATTCCAAAACAGAAGGCAATCTGCTGGGGCGTTATATCGGAACAACGGATGAGCCTCTCTGCGAAAAAGGGATTCAATTGCTGAAACAGAAAAAATATCCTTATGTGGATCGCATTTATGTAAGTCCTATGAAAAGATGTATCGAGACGGCAGAGAGAATCTACCCTGGCCTTCCCTGCGAGATTATAACAGATTTCCGGGAGTGCAGCTTTGGAGAATTTGAAAATAAGAATTATAAAGAACTGGATGGAAATCCTGCCTATCAGGCTTGGATCGACAGCCAGGGAACCTTGCCGTTTCCCGGCGGAGAAAGCCAGGAAACGTTCCGCAGCAGGTGCC
>JAGZJZ010000064.1 GCA_018365455.1 Clostridiales bacterium | reverse complement strand
TCTGATAGAAAAACTCTTTTTAAAGCTAAAGGCATTTCGTAGAATTGCCACCCGCTATGACAAACTTGCATTCACCTATCTGGGGTTTTTGTGTATCGCTTCAATATTAATTTGGTTAAAATGACCAAGGTGTAGCAATTTTAAAACACGCTCTAGTACATCATTCCGCTAAATACCTCCAAAGCGGACTTCACATTCCCCTTCATGGCATCGATTCCCCACTGTACAATTTCGTGATAATAAACGGGCTTTTCTTTTCCCTGTTCCACAACCGCATAATAGAGATTGTATTTTTTTCCCTCATTCACCAGGGGCATCTTTTTAAGCCCAAACTGCCCCTCTACTTCCTCTCCCCCGGCTTTCGCCATATAAGTATAATAATTTACTTTCCGAATCCCTTTTTGAATCACCGTTTTATAGTCTTCTTCGCTGACGCCGGACCCTCCATGCATAACAAGGGGAATATCCACCCTTGCCCGTACCCGGTCTAATACGTTCATATCCAGCTTTGGCTTTTTTAAATAAAGACCGTGGGCAGTACCAAAGGAACATGCCAGTGCATCTATCCCGGTCTCTCTCACAAAACGGCCTGCATCATCCGGATCTGTATAGACCTCTTCTGCCTGGTCATCGTGACTGGATTCGTGTCCCAGACCCAGCTCCCTTTTTCCGAGAACTCCTATTTCTGCCTCCACAGAAGCACCTGTCCGCTTTGCCATCTCCACAGCGATACAGGTATTTGCCACATTTTCTTCATAGCTTAATGCCGACCCATCATACATAATGGATGTAAATCCAATATCCAGCGCCTTATATAAATAGCTCAGGCTGGTGCCATGATCCAAATGAACACACACCGGCACCTTTGACTCTGCCGCACATCTTATCATAATGGGTCCGATCAGTGAGATCGGCATCATTTCCTCATGGATTTCCGCATGCATAATAATCACCGGTACATCCAGTTCTTCCGCACCCCTGATTACTGCTATGATACTCTCCAGGTTCGGTGTGTTAAAAGAACCTATGGCACATTTTCTTGCCTGGGCAAGCCTTAATATTTCTTTCAATGAAACTAACACAATATCCCTCCTGTCTTTTCCCATCCGGAATCACTTTCCAGAATCTCGATTTCTACCTGGTATGTTATTTTTTCATCCGGTTCTATAAACTTCAGTTTACCTTCTTTTCTCATCACATCTCTGCCATCAGGATAACAATTTCCCGGCTCCAGCCCCAATACATAGTCCTTTACACCCATCATCTTCCACTGGGTAAAACAGGGGAGCACTTTTGGGTCAAACCGGATCACAAGACCCTTTTTGATATCCGGGTTGTAAATTGCCGCCATCCCGGCTTCCCCAAAGGTATGATAATAGCACTGCTCCACATATCCCGCCTCCGGCATCTGCAATTGATTCCAGCTGTTCATCCCCTTCGCCGCATGTTCATTTCTGGGAACAACCTGATCAGAGGGAAGATACAGCCTGGCATTCTCGCTGAGCAGGGGATACCCCATATTCATATGGTACAGCAGCATCAAAGGACTTTTTTCAGAGCCGGTATTCTCCACTGTATCCCTTATTGTAATGCGGTTCTCTGACAGGGAACAGCTGATCATGCGGTGAAACATCAGCTTGTCCATAAAGATACCTGCCTGATTCATAACTGCTTTCCAGACGATTTCCTCTTCTGTTATTTCATAAGAAACTCTCTCCGCCGGGCAGTTGGATATGCTGCCGTGAAGTGGCAGCTTTACACCCTGATCCACACAGGGACTTCCCACGGCCGTCAGTCCGCAGGTGGTCAGGAATCCAGCCGTAAATGATTTTAGAAATCCATCTTCTTTGTCGTCATAATAGGACGGCGCCACATATCCGGCTGGAGAAAAGTAGCCGAAATTATCCCCGCGAAATGACAGTCTTGCGATGTCTCCGCAACGGTCTGCGGATATAGTAAATTCCAGACCTCTTCCATTTTTCACCTGAAACAGGCGCATTCCGTCTCCTCTGCCTCCTGTGAGACGGAATTCTTCCACACCCAAAATCTGTGAATCGTGTCCGATGTATTTTTTTCTGTCCATGTCTTTCTTTTCGTTTATGTATGTCTTTTCGTCCATGTCTTTCTTTATCCCTGTGTCTTTCTTTATCCCTATGTCTTTCTTTATCCCTGTGTCTTTCTTTATCCCTATGTCTTTCTCTAATTCCATGTATTCCTCCGTTTCAGCTTACCTGTATGCCAGATTAAGCTATCCCATCAAGTGCCGGACTGACGGATAGAGCTGTCTGTATTTCATATAATATGGTTCATAAGCTTCTCTTTGCTCCTGCCGGGGATAATAGGTCTCTAATTCCTTTACCATTTTGTCTGCTGCTGATTCCAGATTCTCAAAGATGTTACAGGCAATTCCCGTCAGCATGGCACTTCCGGCTGCTCCCGCTTCACTGGAGCCCAGGGATACCACGGGAACCCCTAAGATATCCGCTTTCATCTGCAACCAGATCCTGGAATTTGCCCCGCCGCCCACGGCTTTTAGTTTTTTAATTTCGATTCCTGCCTTCCAAAGTTCCTCCATATTCAGCCGCATCTCATAGACTACCCCTTCCAGCATCGCCCGGTACAGGTCAGATACATGATTTGCGGCAGTAAGACCTGTGATTGCTCCCCTGGATCCGGTATCCATGTAAGGTGTGGCTGCACCTGCAAAATGAGGAAGCACCAGGATCCCTGTGGGTTCATCTTTCATATTGCTTTCCAATACTTCGTAGACAGACTTATTTTCCTGTTCCGCCAGATATTTCTCATACTTTGCAAGATTGTCAATATACCATTTTACCAACGCTCCTCCGGTAAAGGAGAAAGCATAGCAGAGATATTTCCCTGGAATTACATAAGGTACAATTGCATAACTTCCCTGGTACAGCACATCATTTTCCGGTATCCCGGTAAAAACAGGGGTAATGCACTCTACGGTACCTGCACCGTCAACTGCGACAGCATCACCGAAGACGCTGGCACCGATTGCCGCCGCCACCTGATCATGACTGACAGATACGATCAATGTCTTCTCTTTAAGTCCCAGTTTTGCTGCCACCGCAGCTTTGATACAGCCAGCTGCCGTTCCGGTGGGAACTGTTTTGGACAGCAGCTTTTCATCAATCCCGGCTGCTTTTAATATTTCCCTGCTCCAGCATAATTTCCTTATATCAAATGCCATGGTCCGGGATGCTATTGAGTAGTCGATCTGCGTGATGCCTGTCAACATGTAAATTACATAATCCTCCATAAGCAGAATTCTGGAAGCCCTGTTATAAATATCCGGACGGTGTCTCTGCATCCACATGAGTTTCGCAATACTGTACATACAATGAGGCTTCAGCCCGGTAATCTGGGCTATGTGTTTCTCTCCAAGCTTCTCCACAAGCTCCCTGCATTCCTCATCTCCTCTGGGATCTGTATAGAGCATGGATGGTGCCAGGGGATTATCCTTTTCATCTAACAGTACAAAGGTCTCCCCAAAACTGGTCACGCCGATTCCCTGAATATCCGGATTCTGTTCTGCTGCCTCCCGGATCACCTCCCGTACCGAATTCCATATGGATTTTGCGTCTATTTCCTGTTCCTTTCCCCCTCTGGATGAGGGATAATCCCGGTAAGCTTTATATATGTATGTTCCCTGGTTATCGTATACTGTGAGCTTACACCCTGTTGTTCCTATATCCAGTCCCCCAATTGCCATCATCATTCCTCCAATCTAAATATCCATCCAGTCATACCCCAGATAATAGGTAAACGCTTCCTTTAATACCTTCTTTAAATGTCCCATCCCCACAGCGGTATGGTGGCGGAACCCATTTTGCCCAAGCTGGATTAATTTGGGCTGGAGACTGTCAATAACCGCTACTCCTCCGCAGCCAAAATACCCCTCTTCTATGGGATCTTCCGTAAATTTTCCTTCTCCCGCATACACCGTGAGCTTCCCATCCTCCGTCTTACAGTTGGAATAGGTCATGGGAAATGCTTTGATCCTTCCCTCGTTGCTCCCCCATCCGCAGCCGGGGTTTCCTTTGGCAAACATCTTATGATCGGTTACGGTACCTTTTTCTGTCATCAGAGTCTGTGCAACCGGACCGCAGTGGAACAGAATCACCTTATTCGGATCTTCCGTATAATTATTATTCCAGTCCAAAACCGTTGTGGGCTTACCGGATGCCAGCTGCATCGCATACATGTTAATGGCGGAACAGAGATCAATCTCACAGGATGCCACAATGCCTCTGTCGTTTAGTTCACTCAGCAGTACGCAGGGTGCAATCCCAAGGATTTCATGCATCTCATCCCAGCAGCGCAGGGTAATGCAGTCCAGGTCATAAGCGGCAATATATTCATCTATTACAACGCTCACCTTTGCAAGTACGTTAGTTTTATCGGCCGGCACACAGCTGAAATCCGTGTAATCCACCAGGCGTTTCACCTTCCTAAGAACCCGGCTGTCGCTGTCCTCCATATTCTGAACTTTATTAATCAATTCGGACAGATCAAAAGTCTCCACCGTGATTCCATATTTTTGAAGGGTAATCTCATCATAGCGCACCGTTTTAAACTTGCTTGTCCGGGCACCGAAGGCTCCTACCGAAAAACGTTTCATTCCATTTACAACCCTGCAGATACCGGCAAAATCCCTCAGATTGTCTGCAAATGTTTCCGACAGCGGATGTACTACATGGGGTTCCAGCATGGTAAACGGAATCCCATATTGATGGAATACATCCGCAAAGCTGAACTTTCCGCAATAGGAATCTCTCCTGTGCTCAAAATCCATCTTCCCGATCTCATCCGGGTAAGCATGGAGCAGTACAGGAACTCCCGCATCCTGTACTGCGGCAACTCCTCCATTTTCATCCCCAAAATTTGGCAGACACATAATTACGCCGTCATACTCTCCTTCATGGCTTTTCAGCCAGGCTGCATAGCGTTTCCCCTCTGCCCTGGTTTCTACCGCTCCATATCTGGTCATCTCTTCCTCCGGAATCAGATACTGATATCCTGCGTTTGTGACAGCCTCTGCCATTTCCTTTCTGGCTCCGGCAATTAATGTTTCCGGGAAAAATCCCCTGTTAGCAAAATACAGTGCAAATGTCATTTGTTTCATTCTCCGATACCTCCGTATTTTTTATAGATATTTTAATCATAGAAGATTTATTCAAATAAATATAGAGGCGTTCGTTCGAAAAACTGTAAAATCGTCCAGAAGCAATCTCTTTTGCTTTTTAGAGCATTCAGACTTGTTATTCTATTTGATTAATTATATAATAGGAATAAAATAGGTATAATTCAGAGTCTGCTTTACACAAGCTTTTTACAATTCAGATATAATTCATGAAAATAAATTTGCATGGAAGGAAAATACTATGAAACAACAAACCCGATGCATTGCATTCTGCATGTTACTAATACTTCTCTTCTGTACCGGATTACCAAAACTTTATGTTTCTGCCGGGAACATCTCCAAAGAAAATACTTCAGAAAGCCGGGTATTAAAAGTCGGATATCCGATAATGAAGGGAATATCTGAGATCGATGAAGCAGGTAACCGAACCGGACAGGTGGCCGATTTTCTAAGTGAAATTTCGAAATATACAAATTGGGAGTATGAATTTGTAGAGGGTAATGGCGGTGATTTGATGAATCAGCTCATAGCCGGAGATCTGGATCTAATGGGCGGCATGTTCTATGACAAAAGCTTTGAGAAAATGTTTGAATATCCCGATTATAACATTGGCTACAACCACGCTGTACTTCTTGCAAGAAAAAATGATACCAGCATTCGAAGCTATGATATCCAGACACTAAACGGAAAAACCATCGGTGTCTTTGAAAAAGCAACTGATAAAATAGGCCGTCTGGAAAAGTTTCTGGATCTCAACGGGATCACCTGTAAGCTGAAGTATTATACAAATGATGACATGGTTGATGAAAAACTGCATCACCATTTAGAGAATGGGGACGTAGATCTGCTCCTGGGTAACGATCAGGAAGCGGACGGTACATTTAGGATTGCGGCTGAATTTCAGGCTCAGCCAATGTATATTGTTACTTCTCCCGGAAAACAGGATATTTTAGAAGAACTTAATCAGGCAATGTGGTTTATTCTGGATTCTAATCCTAACTATGCCCAGGAGCATTACGATATTAATTATCCTGATTTCACCGATACTAAGCTCAATTTTACTCAGGAAGAGCAGGATTTTATCGATCAGGCAAAACCGGTTCGGGTAGCTGCGATTTCACAGTGGCATCCCTTATACTGCCTGGAGGATGAAAGCGACCACAACGGCATTGTTCCGGAAATATTAAATGAAATAGAAGAAGATTCCGGACTTACCTTTGAATTTGTCTTTGCCGAAAACTACAATGCTGCCATCCAGCTTGTTCAGGATGGAAAGGCAGATATGCTGGGATGCTTTCTGGATAACGAAGCCACAGCTGCAGAAAAAGGACTGGCACTTACTGCGGCCTATTCCACAATGAGTAATATAATCGTTAAGAATAAGTTTGTAAGCTATCCATCAGACGGGTTAACTGCTGCTCTTTTAGACGGTAGAACGCTTCCTTCATCGATTAAAGCCGATCAGGTAAAGATTTATCCCACAACTCTGGCGGGAATCAAAGCAGTAAACAGCGGCGATGCCGATTTTATATTTGGATTATCTTCAGGTATGGAACGAGATCTGCAGACCGGCAATTTCCAGAATCTCACCATTCTGACCACAAATACTACCAAAACGAAGGCTGCTTTTGCCCTTCCCCGGCCGGTAACTCCTACGCTTCTGACAATTTTAAATAAATCCATCAGCAATTTAACAGAAACTGACAAAACTACCATCACCAACCGCAATATGGTATCTCTGGGATATAATAATATTACACTTTCAAACCTGATATATTCCAATCCATTTGCGTTTATCCTGGTTGTCACTGTATTTCTTCTGCTGCTGGTTGCCATTTTACTGATTATTGTCCGTTCAAGGGTGAAAAATACACTCATGAAAAATGAACTGCAGAAAGCAGAAGCCGCAAATCGTGCGAAAAGCGGTTTTCTTTCCAAAATGTCACATGAAATCCGCACGCCAATGAATGCCATTGTAGGTCTATCCAACCTTGCCAGTATGACAGATGGAGTTACACCCGCGGTATCCGAATATCTTCAGAAAATCCAGTCATCATCCCACTATCTTCTGGCATTGATCAATGATATTCTGGATATGTCTAAGATTGAAAATGGAAAAATGACATTGGATGAAGAGGAATTTACCCTGTCCGTTATGCTGAACGAACTGGAAAGCATGATTCAGTCCCAGGCTGAGCAAAAAGGTCTGGATTGTACGTTTCATTATCAGATTCCCCATGACTGGCTTGTGGGAGATGTAATCCGGTTGAAGCAGGTGTTAACCAACCTGATGTCCAATGCGCTGAAGTTTACGCCAACGGGGGGCAGCATTCGTCTGGACGCTGCAGAGCTTTCCCATTCCGATACCAATGCCCGAATCCGCTTCTCAGTCCGGGATACCGGAGTAGGAATCCCGGAAGATTCATTAGATCGTATTTTTACAGCATTTGAGCAGGCGGGTAACTCTGTTTCCAAAAGTTCAGGTACCGGATTAGGCCTTCCCATCAGTCAAACTATCGTACAGTTGATGGGCGGTAATCTGAGTGTAGAAAGTACACCTGGAAAGGGATCTGAGTTTTCTTTTACTTTAGAATTTCCAATCTGCAGTGAAAAACCCCGGGTTCAACATGAGGATCCTGCGGATCAGGAACCGGTTTCACAAAAACAGCCGGATTTAACTTCCCTTAGAATTCTTCTGGCAGAGGACAATGACCTGAATGCTGAAATTGCTACCGAGCTGTTGGAAATGCAGGGTGCAGTGGTACAGCGCGTGCAAAACGGACAGGAAGCCGTAGATCAGTTTCAAAATAATCCTTCCGGCTATTATCAATGCATACTCATGGATATTCAGATGCCAGTAAAAAATGGCCTGGAGGCAACCCAGGAGATCCGTTCAGGCAGCCATCCGGATGCTGGGAATATCCCAATCATAGCCATGACAGCCAATTCCTTTAAGGAAGATATGGACGCGGCATATGCCTCAGGTATGAATAACTTTGTGCCAAAACCAATTAATGTCAGCCACCTGTTCCATGTATTAAGTGACATACTAAAATGATGATATACTAATATATTGAAAACTGATATATTGAAAAAGGAAGCACTTCGAATTTCGAGCGCTTCCTTTTTCCGTTATCTTTTATGAATCGATGACCACCCCGAGAAGTCTTACCAAATCTGCCGCCTGATAAGCATCTATGACAGCTCCCTGCAGCTCCTGATAAGAATCCGACACTGTGATTCCTGCTATCTGGGCTTTTGTAAAATTGATTCCTTTTAACGGCGTTCTAAAAAAAGACGCCTGATTCATTTTCACATTGTTCAATTCCAGATGTGCCAATTTACATTCTGTTACATTGGCATGTTCTGCATCTGCTTCTTCCATTATAACAACATCCATTTTAGCATGATCCAGATTAATGAATCTCATATTGCAGTCCGAAAACTTCGTATGCTTCCAAGTGCTGCTTCGAAAGTCGGTTCCCATCATCTTACAGGAACTCATCTCACATCTGTTAAAGTATCCGTTTTCCATATGGCAGTTGGATAGGTCGCAATTTTCAAAACGAACATCCACGAACCCCGCATTTTCAAAATCACAGCCAATAAACCTGCAATTTTGAAAAAGTACATCGGTAAATTCCAGCCGGGATAACTCTACACCGTTCAGATTTACATTAGATATCAATTTGTGACTGATACAGTCCTCTTCTTCCTGGACTCTTCGTATGTATGATTGAAAATCTTCTGATACAAGTTCCAGATTTTTATTTAGTTGTGGTTTTTTAAGTTTCATTATTAGTTCTCGCTTTCCTTTATCTGGAAGATCTGTTTATATATTTACCAGTTTATCTGTATACCATTTTAAGCATATCAAGTTTCAAAGTCAATCCTGTCTCTCTCATATATATATTCTCCAGAACTGCCTAAATTATTTTTTCCTATCAAAAAGCCAAATCATAATTATTAAATGCTGCAAAAGAACTGAGGCGATGAGCGCGGAACATAATTCACCCCATGAATCTCCATTTTCATGAATTTTAGCCAATTTCTCATATATTTGATCATAAAATTATAGATTGATACACAATTATATGGTAAAATAATTCCATATAGGAATCACTTAATTTCTATCAGATACACAGCACATTGAAATCGGAGGAATTTTCTTGAAAAGCAGAGAAAATAAAATAGAGAAGGGTAAAAGCAAAAATTCAGAAAGAAAACCAAAGAAAAAGCACCGGAAGCTTGTCATTATACTAATTCTTATTTTTATGGTCTGTATCTATATTGGTTTCTCATTTTTGCTCTCAGCAAATAAGATTACCATTAAAGAATACAGCTACAATTCAGATAAAATAGACCAGCCGGTTACAATAATCTCTTTAGCAGATTTACATAGCCATTCTTTTGGAAAAAATAATAAGCGTCTTGTCCGGGAAGTGGAGAAGCAAGAACCAGATCTTATATGCATTCTAGGTGATGCAGTAAATTTTTACGATGAAGAAGATACTTATATCACTTCTTTAATCAGACAACTGATGCGTATTGCTCCCGTGTATTTTAGTCCCGGCAATCATGAAATCAGTATGTTTAACAACCACAGATACATTAACCTCAAGCAGGATATTGAACAAGCCGGAGCTTTATATCTGGATCAGACTTATCTGGATATTACGGTTAAGGATCAGCAAATCCGCATTGGCGGTTTCTATGATTATGCCTTTAACTATGCAGGGGTTTCTCCTGGACAATACAGACAAAAAAGCAGTTATCTGTTTTTACAGGATTATGAAGAAACAGATCTCTTTAAGCTTATGCTAACCCACCGTCCCGAAAGCTTTCTGTATCAGGAGCCGGATTCCAGGTGGCAGATTGACCTGGTTTTATCCGGTCATGAACATGGAGGTCAGATCCGGCTGCCATTTATCGGAGCACTGTACTCTTCAAACATGGGAGGTGTATGGTTTCCAAAATTCACGGAAGGCTACCAGGTCATGAATGGCATACCGGTTGTAATATCCAGGGGACTTGGCACCTACAAGGGAAAAAATGTTTCTCTGCGTTTTAACAATATTCCTGAGATTACAAAAATAACATTAAAATAAGCCTGCACTGCAATGGCTGTTTTCCCCGGAGAACAACCATTGCGGTACAGGCTTTTATGTTTATTCGAACTTTAGGAATACCAACATCCGGCTTAGGGTATTTCCAATTTAGCAGTGTGCATGCTGTTTTCTTTCACAACTGTTCACTCTAATGTATCACGTCTGTCAATGACGCTGATTTTTTCTACGGTATTCATCTCCGAATCCAGAATAATTTCCGTAACAGCCGGCGCGTTTTCTCCTTTTCGGACGATATAAACCGTGGATTTTGGAGTTTGTTCTTTCGTATACTTTACTTTTTTTAATAATTTTCTGAGTTCTTTTCCCGACATCCCTCTGGTTATTCCTGTTGGAAGCATGATTTCTACATCTGCAGTTTTGGAACCTGCGGATATATTCGTCACATAACAATCCTCCACAGACTCGGGCGTAGTACTGTAATTCTTCACTGTGGTCTGCAGGTCTTGATCCATCTTCGTTAGAATGATCTGGGAATTGGACATCCCGGACACCTCCTGGTTCTCATTTTCCACATTGGATACCAGTTGTTCCAACGTCCATCCATGGTCCAAAAATTCCTTCACAGGTGCCGGCAGTTCATATAGCTCATGATCGAATTCCACAACGGAACTGTAAATATCATCTCCCAGGTCAACAGGCTGCTTGTAGCGGGAAGATTCCTCTTTTTCTTTTATAACATCCACTTCCATTACCGCCCTGCTCTGCAGCTGCAGATTCCTGGAAATAGGCTTATAACAGTGCAAATCTATACTGTCCACGACTTTTGTATCATGATCGGTATTTAACAGTATATTCTGTCCGGAATCGTATTCATAGGAAAGCTGTGTGTCCCCTTCCAGCTCATAGGTATTGTCAGGTGGTCCGTATAAATACTCGATCTCCGCCCGTGTAGAAACACCCAGCGTAACCCCTTTTGGCAACACTACCCGGTCAGTATCATCGGCCAGCATAGAAGTATCTATAATGATTCCCGCCACACTGCAGTCTACCAGTTTCTGAACATTTGGCGTGTCATTAAAAAACTGGGCATATACTGCTATTCCATCATGGATGAACAGCTTATCCTCTGATATCTCAAGAGGGTTTAGTTCCTGGCGCAGGGAATCTGTTGTTTGAAATCCCTTATCGGTTAAAGCGGTATAACTCATGGGAAATGTCAGCTTCTGTTTGCCCAATTTTATGGTAAAGCTATAGAGATTTTCCATTGGATCATTGGAGCGGTTATCTGCCTGCTCCATGACTTTAACTGCCTTTGTCGAATAATCTGCTTCCATTTCACTGCCAGAAGTGAATGAAGGCTGCTCTATTACCGTAACTTTATTTCCGCAGCCATTAAGCAGTAGAATAGAAAGTAAGGCTGCACCTATATATGTACATGTTTTCTTCAAAATGTATCCCCTTTGTAAATTTATACCTATATTTTATCACAGGGAATTTTGATTTACAATATAACTGCATGATATTCTGTCTTTAAAATTAGGCCTATCTGGGCCAGCGTTTTTCTCTGCAGGGCAATTTAGGAAACGCCTGGTGTGGCTCTGACTGATACCAGTATGACACACTAGAGAGATCGTCCTGCCGCTCAAATAAACCATTGTGTGAGACACCGATTTGCTGAACCGTCACCCGCAGATCTTCTTCGAAAAACACCGGATCCGGTATATGCCACCGGTAAAATCCTCTCATAGGCGGACAATCATCATTATGATAGGGATGGAAAACCAGCTCATCATGCCTGGAATAATAAGGATAACCCAGATATGGAGTAGAATAGGTATTTTCCACGGTCTTATGTTCTTCCTGGGAAGCAAAGCTCCAGGAGCCGCCAAAGTAATCTTCCATTCCCGTTCCGCAAATCGTGGGGTATTCCAGGTCACCGTCTATGTAGAACTTCACCTCTCCTTCTCCCCACCAATATCGCTGCAAAGTGGACAGGGCAAGATAGGTTCCGGCATAATGCCCCTTTCCCCTGATCCCATCTGCTATGATGTAGTCCACCCCCGGCTCCGTTAACGGTTGTCTTCTCCAGCTGGCATGAAAATAGCTGCATTCTTCCGGCAGTGAATCATAGAGACAGTAATCTATCTGATAGAAAAATGCCGGAATCTGATTTACATGCTGATTCTCCAGTGTAATGCGCGCACCTCTGTGAAACGGCATTTGAAAATAGGAATTAAATCCTCTTGCGGGCACCACCACGATCGGGAGTGAATTCACCATGCATTCTTTACCGAATCCACAGCAGAAAAAATCACCCAGGGGTACCTCCACCGAGGGATCTTCTTCCCCGTCCCAGTACATGCGCAGTATCAGATCCCGAAGGACAAAACAATCCCCGGGTGACGTCTGATTATCCACCGTAATCCAAATATGGCTGATGATGCCGCATCCCTTCATATCCCCCAGAATTACCGTTTCTCCGGTTGGAATATTTTTCAGGCATGGGCTTCCTTTCCTGGAAGGCCCCAGGACACCTGCCGCCATACCGCCCTTTCCCTTTTCTCCTGTGGGATTCTCCGCATTTACAGCCCTTGATCTTCCGTGCCGGAAAAATGGCATTGCGCTTAATTCTCCGGGCAGGCTTCCATTCTCCATATGAATTTCCCTCCTGATTCATAATCCGGTAACAACCGTGATCGTACATTTATTTACCAATTATTATCCCTTCGTAGCTCCCATGGTCATTCCCGCTGTCACCCATTTATTCAGCAAGAAGTAAATCACCAGCGGAGGCAGAATTGAAATTACAATAGCTGCAAAAGTGGAACCCCAGTCTACATTTCCAAACGCACCCACGTAATCTTTCAACCCCATAGCTACGGTCTTAGCCTTGGAATCACTGATAAAGGTATTGGCGAATATAAAGTCATTCCAGATCAGGATGCTGTACATAGAAGCGATGGTGATAACCGTATTTCTAGCCAAAGGGAAGACAATCTGTCCAAATATGCGGTAGGATGAGCAGCCGTCTACAATAGATGCCTCAATCAGTTCATTAGGCACAAAACTGTAAAAGCTCACAAACATCATAACCGAAAGAGGCAGTGCAAATCCTACCTGGGGCAGAATCATGGAAAAGCTGGTATTTAGCACCCCCATTTTGCTGTAGAAAATAAAGAGGGGAATCAGGGTAATCTGAACCGGGACCATAATTCCAAATGTAAAAAATGCATAAATCCCACGGTTCATCCTGATATTAAATTTGGAAATGGCAAAACCTGCAGTAGCACTTAATGCCACAATTAATATGAGGGATATTCCGGTCACTTTTAAACTGTTCCACATATAACCGCCAATTTTTCCATCTGAAAGAACATTCATAAAATTTTCAAAGGTCACTTTGCTGGGGAGTGCAAATGGTGCGCTGGCAAGCTCCACAGAAGGCTTAATACTGGCGATAAATAACCAGATTACCGGATAAATCTGAATCACCAGAAATCCCAGAATGAATATAATAAAAATAATTTTCCAGGCTTTTCTTTTCATCTTTTTGCCCTCCTCTGTTTTCTTCGTTCCCTTTCCAACGCTTTTATTTCCCGCTCCTCTCTGCTGGTAAACAGCTTCCGGAGTGTAAATACAACCAATACACTTTCAATAATAATAAAAACGGCAAGCGCACTTCCATAACCGTACTGATTGCTGGAAAATGCTTTCTTATACATATAAGTTGACATGAGTTCACTGGTATTTCCTGGACCTCCGCCGGTTAATAGGAACGGTATGTCAAATCCTCTCAGCGCTCCCGTCAGGCACATGGTCAGAGTGAGCAGCAGAATATCTTTGATCAGGGGGATTTTGATTTTAAACAGGATCTGAAGTTCCGATGCCCCATCCATTTTAGCTGCTTCATAGACTGAAGGATCCAGTGATACCAGAGCTGCGTAGAAGATTACCATATACATGCCGGTAAATCTCCAGCCTTCCGGCACGGAAACAGCTGCCAGCACCGTTTTAACATTCGCAAGCCAGGAAGTCGCAAGCCCGCCCAGTCCCACGGAATTCAAGATCTGGTTAAAAAGTCCCATAGGTTCTGTAGCGTAAATGCTGCGAAACAGCTGGGTTACAGCTACGGTAGTCACGATACACGGCACATAATACAACGTTTTTACAAGCGTTACCCGTTTCGTCATATAAGTCAGCAATATAGCAAACAACAATCCAACCGATAACTGTATGACCACCACAATCAGCAGGTAAATCAGATTGTTTACAAATGCTGTATAAAAAACTTTATCCTTGAACATGGTTATGTAGTTATCAAACATTACAAATGTTTTATTCCCTATTCCGTTCCACTTCATAAAGCTCAGCCTAATGGATTCTTCAATCGGGTAAAACACCGCAAATATATAAAACAATAATGCAGGCAGCAAAAAAACGGCATAAGCCTTTTTATCACGTATAATTCCCATATCTTCCTCCTCAAATTAAGTTGTCCAGGGGGCGGTGCCCCCTGGATCTGATGCATTCATCTGTTGCCAGCCATATACTTAATTACCGGCATTTGCCGCTACTGAGTCATCTACCATTTTGCAGAAATCCTCTGCCGACATATCTCCCGATGCCAGTAACAGCATGTTATCCTGCATCGTCGTATTTGTATCTGCATCCAGATAAGTATCCCAGGGCTTTAAGAAATGTTCTCCGGTAGACTGCATATCTTTTTGGATTCTCAGATATAATTCAGAATAATTTACTTCCGCCGGAAGCTCTGTTTTGATGGGTGACATCTGCTGTCTTCCTGCATACAGGGCACCATAATTGTCAATGACATACAGTACGAAGTCTTTTGTCTTTTCATCAAACGTTTCCGTGTTAAAAGCCATTCCTATTCCGGAGTTTACGCAGAATTCATTTGCTCCTGTCTTCGCCCCATCTGCGGTTGGCAGATAAAAATAATCAATTTTCCCCGCATCATATGCTTCCTGCATTGCACCAATTTCCCAGTCACCGATATAATACATTGCGGATTTCCCGTCTAAGAACATAGACTGGGCGGTGGCATAGTCCGTTGCCGCAAAGCCGTCGTTAAAATACTGTCCGATATCCTGCAGGAATTTAACGCCTTTCATCCCCACCTCACTGCTCATGGATTCTTTGCCGTCCCGCAGGCTGATTATAAAATCATTGCCGGTCTCACGGAAAGGCATCATAGCCAGGTAACGCTGTACAGGCCACCGATCCACACCGTCCACGGAAATCGGTGTCACTCCATTCTCTTTTAGGGTTTTGCACACATTCAGCCATTCATCCATAGTCTTTGGTGCCTGCAGATTGTATTTCTGGAAAATCTCTTTATTGTACCAGGTCATTTCCACATGATATTCCAGTGGGAGGGTATACATCGTTCCATCGGTAAACTCCTGATACTTCAGCGCTGTGGGATAAAAGGAATCGTATTTTCCATTGTCCTCCAGGAATTTCTTCACATCTACCAGCATTCCTGCATCCACCAGCTCCTGACAGTAGGGATCCGCATCAATATCTATAATATCCGGCATATTTCCGCCAGCGATCAGGGTCTTTAACTTTTGCAGATAAGAAGGGCGGTCTGCTGTTGTCTCAATTTCAATCTGCCAGTTTCCTCCCTTTTCCTTGCTGTACTGCTCTGCAATCTCCCTCATAGTCTGGTCAATTGCCCCGTCTACCGGTCTGGATGTTAACCATTTGACACTGGTTACCTCATCCTTATCTCCCTTTGCACCAGCCTCTTCACTGCCGGAATCACTTCCTGTATCACTGCCTGCATCATTTGCCGCATCACTTTCCGCATCACTTGCCGCATCACTTGCATTCTTTTCTGTTTTCACTTCCGTGCCTTTATCGTTTCCATTTCCACAACCCACTGCAAGCACTGCTGCAGCCGCAACTGCCATAATAACACCTAATGTTTTCTTTTTCATAGGAATACCTCTTTCCATCCTTTAAGTACGTGTTTCCACTTATTAAGAGTTCGTTTTCACACAGTAATTTAACAATTTGACACTGCCCTGAATCACATAGATTCCGGCTTTTCCGCCCTTATAACGATACATTCTGGTAGACATTGCCGTCTCATCATTAATATACAACACACAGATATCATCCTCCCGGACCAGAAATACTTTAAACCGCTGTCCCCCGGGTAACTTTCTTGCAGTCTCGATCTGATATGGAACATCTCCTTTTATCTGCCATTGGTACAGCCCTTTCTCCGACCTGGGCCACATATCCCAGGCTGCCTGATTCCGTTTCCGGTTCATACGCAGGAAATAACCCTTTTCCAGCTCTTTATCCGTATGTAATGCGATGCCGAATTCATGTGCACCGGCAACCTCAAATTCCAGTTCCGCCGAAAAACAATCTTCCGGTATATCATACAAAATTGCCCCTAAGGTTTCACTGGAAATATCTCCCTCCGGTGAAACGCTGCAATTATAGTAATCCGGTGCTCCCGGTCTGGTTTCTGTCTGATAGAAGTTCTTCAACGCCTCCGTCGGCACAGTGCGAAGCAACCCGGTTTCCCTTTCCTGAACCAGCTGGTGAACAGCCATGGTACCGCCCCATTCCCAGGGTCCAAAATCATCTGCCCCGTATTTGCTTGCAATCCAGCCAAACGCATATCGTTCCATCCCGTCAGAAGCTGTCTTAATGGCATAGTTCGCTCTGGTGTCAAACACATCATCTTCCGGTATCAGCCAGGGACCGGACAGGCTTTTGGAATAGCGGTAATGTGTGGTAAACTGGTCGGAAAACGTGGAAAATACCAGATACCAGTAATCACCCATCTGAAAAACCTCCGGGCACTCCATAGTAATATACATCCTTGGGCTGTAAAATGGTTCTGCATAGGTCCAGTTCACCAGGTCTTCTGACTTTGAAAGCCCGATACAGCCGCCCCTTAAATCCCCGGAATCTTTCAACCTGGCAGCCAGTAACATGTAATAGCAGTTTTCATCTTCATTCCAGAAAACATAAGGATCACGCCAGTCAAATTCTTCATAGATCACACCGTCCGCCGCAAAGAGGAATTCCTTTCTTGTTTCCAGGTGTTCCGGATCCTCTCCCACTGCCTCCATTACGGTCTGTACGCTTTTTCCATTTATCTTGATATCTGCATTAAATGCCGTATAAAATGCATGGTAAATCCCGTCCCGGTCTTTCATCACCGATCCCGTATATGCATTTTTGTTAGGTTCCAAATCACCTCCCCTTTCAATGGCTTCTCCTCTGTATTCCATACTTTGGAAATCACGGGTTGTCACCAGATGCCAGGTAGTTTCTTCTGCATATTCTTTCTCTTTTAATCTCGGATCATGAAGATAAAAACCATAATAAGTTCCATTCTCATAATAAGGGATTAAATCACCTACCCATGCATTTTCCGGCTTGTAAAACAGCTTTTTCATATTGCTTCTCCTTTCGTGCAATTATCGCTAATGCACTGATGCATTTTCTTTTGTTTGTATCTAAATATTAGCATATCATCCCTATACTTTCAACCTTTTCTCTCTATTTTTTGTATATTGTTTACAATTTACTAGTATTTTTTTGTGGTTTTTGTGTATGATTTATATATTTATAAATAATTATCGTGCATTTCGTGCATTAATGATTGATTTTTCATTTTTATGTGCTATAATGGATACTAAACAGGAGGAGTATTTATGAAATGCACGATTAAAGATATTGCAAAAGAACTGAATTTATCAAGAAATACGGTAGCAAAAGCCCTGAAAGGAAGCAGTGAAGTCTCTCCTAAAACTCAGGAACTGGTTCATGCAAAGGCAAAAGAAATGCACTATATCAGCCACACCGAGATCTCCCCCGCCGGGCAAAAGCCTGCCAATAAGGGGTCCGTGCTCTTTTTAACCCGCACCTATGCAAATGATTCCGAATTCTGGAGCAGCGTTCTAAAAGGAATCGAAGCCATACTGTCTGCTGCAAATTACCACCTTGTTCTGGGTATTATGTCAGACACCGATTTAAAAACCCTTCAATTCCCGGGTTCCATCTACGATCCCAGCATAAAGGGCATAATCATTGTGGAGATTTGTTATGAATCGGTATGCAAAGCACTTCTGCAGTTTCACCTGCCAATCGTGACGGTTGATATGCCAAAGAACTACCACGGCCTGATGGGGAAATTTGACATCATTACAATGGAAAATAAAATAAATATTTATAATATTACAAATCAGCTTCTGGAAAAGGGGGCGAAAAGATTTGGATTCATAGGTGATATTTACACTTCAAATGTAGGCAGAGGATTCCAGGAACGGTATGATGCCCTGAATGAATGCCTGAAAGAACATAATTTAAAATTAGACCAGAAATGCTGCCTGCTCCATGAAACAACAGACGACTTTCGGAATTTTGGATTAGTGATAGAAAAAATTCAACAGATGTCAGGCCTCCCCGATGTCTTCATCTGCGGCAATGACTGGCTCGCCATCCAGCTGATCTATGCCCTGCAGTTCTTGGGGTATAAGGTTCCAAGGGATGTCAGTGTAACGGGATTTGATAACATTCCCGCCTCAGAACGGATTGTCCCCGCGCTAACCACCATCAGCACCCCCAAAGAATACCTCGGCATAGCTGCCGCTAAGCAGATCATAGAACGGATTGACCATCCGGATGCCCCCTGTATCTTTGCCCAGTATGCAACTGAACTGATAATGCGGGGGTCAACTATATAATATTTGAAAATAATGCCGGCATTTTCCATAACATTGCCGGCATTTCGCAATCATTACCGGTATTTCGCAGTACATTTCCGGCACTTCGCAATCATTTCCGGCACTTCGCAGTACATTACCGGCATTTCCCTTCGTCCAGCTTCCCCAGCCCGGCGATGGGTTTTGTATGGGTGCTATAACTATAGCTGCCCGTTGTTATCAACATATCTCAAAAAATTGAATTGCGGTATACAGACGGCAATTCTCCAACCTCATTCTTAAATACCTTTGTAAAGGCACGGTAATCCTGAAAACCAACCTGCAGTGCAATTTTCGCAATACTGTCATCGGTAGTCAGCAATATTTTCTTAGCCCGCTCCAGTCTGAGCCTGGTCAGGTAGGCGTGGTAATTCACACCCGTTTCATTTTTGAAAATCCGGCTGATATAAGCCGAACTTAGATAAAATTCTTCCGATAATTTTTGCAGGCTGATATCTTCCGATAAATGTTCCTGTAAATATTCCGTCATTCGGTAAATAAGCCGGTTATCGGTATCTGGCGGCATCTTTTGTTTTTCTTTTTCCATTTTATCATGAAGAAGTTTTAATTTTAAGTCTTCAATCACTTTTCCAAAGCTGCCAAAATTAACCGGCTTTAAAATATAATCCGCAACTTGCAGCCGCAGTGCTTCCCTGCAGTAGGAGAATTCATCATACCCGGATACCACTATGTACGCGGTATCCGGTCTGTGCTCCTGTATAATGCGAATCGCTTCCAAGCCTGAGATAATGGGAATATTAATGTCCATTACGACGATATCCGGCTTATAAGTTTTCGCACAGTTTACCGCCATCATGCCATCGGTAGCTTCACAGACAATCTCACATCCATATAAACCCCAATCGAATAATTTCCGAAACCCTTCCAAAATGATTACTTCGTCATCTACAAGCATTACCTTCAGCTTTCGCATTTATGTCTCCTCCATTTCCCCGGACCGAAACCAAATGGACATGTATCCATGTACACCCGGCAATATCCGGGAGGTAAAATGCCCCGCCGGACTGCAGCGGGGTTTTGTTATTATTATTTATGCTTCTCTCATCAAAGTAACTTTAACATCTCCATAGGAATGGCGTCCCTCCAGCGCAGTATCTATAATCAGTTCTGCTTTGCTTCCTTCAAACGCATCCAAATTAAAGGTAAATTCCACACATGCCTCTGAACCATGCAGATTGTTCAAGGGCAGCAGCACGCTTTTTGCGCCCACGACTTCCACTCCGGAAGGAGTATATAAGGTAATTCTAGCCCACTGCTGCTGGCACATCGCTTTTACATTAATTACTGTGACTCTGATGCTTCTGTCTGCACCATGCTTAAAATGCACAGATCCTTTGTAATCCACCATCACATGAAAAGCCGGAAAGGACTGGCGCACCACAAACGGTGAGAGGGCACAGAGGCTGCGTATAGGCAGTAATTCACTTTTCCCGCCTCCATTGCCATTAATAAGCGGCAGATAATCATCCGTTTTCCTGCAATACAGGTCATCTCCATCCTTACAGTTTATAACCATGCCGTCTTCTGCAAGGATATCACACTCGTCCTGCCCCAGGAATGCGGGCATGATCCTCATAACACGGTTAGACAGCTCCGTTGCGGTCTGGGGAACCCACAGCATGTGGCTGGTTTTATCAATGCATAAGGTCGCTATTTTGTCATCCAGCGGTTCCATCCACTTCCGGGGCAGATTGGATACTCCTTTTACGATACCCAAGACAGCTCCAAGGGTTGCGCAGGTACAGTCTGTATCCTCACCAAATGCTGCTGCTTTGCAGAGGCAATCACCAAAATCTTCATTTCCATAGAGCCAGCCCGCTATAGTAAACGCCACATTTTCCGGTGCATCAAATCCGGGAGCACCAACCTCCAGCCCCTCATTATCCAAGGCGTTTATCTCACTCATTTTCACTCCCTGTATACCAAAGGTGCCCGGGGCGGTATTATGAATTTCTTTTCTCGCTTCCCGCAGACTTAGCCCATTGTCGTAACACTCAATTGCTTTTTTTATTGCACTTGCGGTTATGCTGTCCTCAGAAATATAGGACAGACCGATGTCGATCAGCTTCCTGGTATTGCCTTCCACAAATGCCGCACTCTGCAGTGCCGCAAAGAAGATTTCCCCATACATACCCTCACCTGCATGATCAACAATGGCATCTTCATATGCATAACGTGCAGCTATTTCCGGATGTCCGGGAGCCAGGCATGCCCAGATCTCTGAACGGATATAGCATCCGCAGCTGTCTTTGTAGGTATTGTCTGCTACACCGGAAAGAGGCGGCTGCAATCCGGCACGCATATTAGCCTTCCCCATGCCATATTCTACCCAGTTGGGAATAATAAAAGACAGCCAATATTCCCCCAGTATAGCTGCATCTACGCTGCGTCCATAACGCTCCACCGCTGCCAGCCATACAATCTGCAGATCCAGGTCATCGTTGGGCGGCGGTCCCATGGATAAATCCTGTGTATAGAAGTCAATATCGTTTATCTGACGAAGTCCCTCAAATGGCGCACCCAGCACACCTCCAATATTTTTACCTGCCCAGCATCCCATTACCTTGTCTTTGTATTGTTCAAATTTTAATTTCATTCCGTATCTCCTTTTCTATTTTCGATATAAAAAGTTACCGTTACTCCACCTTGTAAATTTTCTCTGTAAATCAGCCCCTGTTCCAGGGGATAGTACATTTTCAGCCTTTTCTGCACATTTTTGATTCCAATATGCCTGTCTTCCTTTTCATCTGATCCAACAGTCTCCTCTTCCATCAAGAGCTGTTTCACCATAACCCACGCATCTTTTTCCATGCCCACACCGTCATCGGATACCATTATCTTCACATAATCACTGCGCACCTCATCCACTTGCACCAAGAGACTGATTGTTCCCCGGTAACCTTTATTACGCAGACCGTGCATCACACTGTTTTCCACAATTGGCTGCAGGATAAAATTTGGAATCTCCGTCTGCTCCAGTGCCTGGTCAATATCGTATGTGCACCTGAGATTGGGATACCGGCAGATCATCAGTCCCAGATATGCCTGTACTAATTTCACTTCATGGGCAATGCTGACGATCTGACTGTCAACCTTTACACTCAGACGGAAAAAATCTACCAGCATCAGAATCATTTCAGCCACTTCCATATCGCCGTTCAGCTCCGATTTCAAACGAATTGTATCCAGAGTATTATATAGAAAATGTGGATTGATCTGATTCTTCAAATAGAGCAGGGACATTTTCTGCTGGGATAGCTGCGCCTCACGAAGCCTTACTTTTCCTTTATACTCCGACTGGATTAACTCATTGATCCTATCCATCATTTGGTTAAACGCCGCAATGAGCTGCCCCACCTCATCTTCTGCTTCTACTTCAAACCTCATATTCAGTTTATCCGGATCAAAGCTTTCCAGTGAATGGGAGAGGTTTAATAATGGCCGCAGTGTTTTCTTCGTAAAGAAATAATTAAAGAATACCGTTACTGCTACCAGGGCAAAAAATAATCCGCTTAATATTTTTATAAACAGCATGGCATTACCGGTAATAATTTTCATGGGCTTTCGTATAATCAAAGTCATGCTGCTATACTCTGAAGTTTGATAAGACACCAGATACTGTCCCTTTTTACAGGTGCCTTTTTTACAGGTGCTTTTTTCGCAGATGTCCAGACTGCCGTCTTCTATACTCTTCCCGATGTTGTCCAGACTGCTGTCGCATACAATATCTCCTTCATCCGTAATCAGGGTAAATTCCGAATCCCCATCCAGATATTCCTCCAGTACCTCCTGCATCACCTCCACCTGAGCAGTTAAAACGATGTGCCCAATCCGCTTGTTTGGCGAAAAACCATTGACCTCCCGTACCAGATACAGACATGTATTCTTTAAGGGATTTTTTAGCAGCGGAGCATAAAACCGCATGAAATCCGGCTGTGTACCCAGGCGCATAATACATCCGTTAATCTGTCCCTCCTGCATTTCCCAGGTCTCCATTTCCCGGATAAAGCTTTCAATATCATAGTTCAGTTTCCGGGCAGGATTTAACGTATCATTTGCCATAATTAAAGAATCTGCATCGAAAATATACACGCCGTCAATATCTTCCCGTATCGTGATCAGAGAGGTATATAACGCATTCAGATATTTTTCGGAAGCCAGTTGTTTGCGGTATGTATCGCTTCCATAGTTTTTCAAAATATCCTGTGTCTTTTCATCAGAATAACACATCATGGAAACTCGTGCCATATCCTTTAATTTATTGTCTGCGGAACTTAAGGAATTGGCGAGATACACGCCCATTTTCTGTTCTTCCCCGGCGATGGACTGCCTGTAATTGACTACGCCCAGAACCATGCCCATAATAATAAATCCAATCAGGCTGATCAAGGTATTTACCGCTGTAACCCTGGTGCTTAAACGTCTGCCCGCACTCACCCCTTAACTGCCCCCGCAGTCATGCCCGCAATGAGAAATTTAGAACCGAATATATAAAATACTGCAATTGGCAGCAGGCAGATCACAAGGGATGCATACATGACTTCTATGGGGAAGTTCTGGGATCCGGCTGTCTGTACAAAGCGCAGCGGAACCACAGATATAGGCTGCACGGAAGTATCATTAATAAAAATCATTGCCATCTGTAATTCATTCCAGGCTCCCAGAAAAGTCTGTATCAACACAAATGCCATACCCGGAACCGCAATGGGCATCATAACCTTCACAAACGTTTTAAAGACTCCTGCACCATCAATACGCGCTGCTTCCATTAATTCATTGGGCAGACCGTCAAAATAATTCTTCAAAACCATCAGGTTAAAACAGCTGTTCAGGGTCGCATAGGGGAAGATCAGAGAAAACGCCGTATTATTAATATGTAAGCCTTTAACGATCTGGAAAAGTGGAAATATCAGCGCTGAGGTGGGGATCATCATCCCCGTTAATAACAGGTAATACCATATCTTTTTCCCCGGAAACTCTAGTTTTGAAAATGAAAATGCTCCCATGGCAGATACCACCGATACAATCAGCAGGGTCCCGAATACTACAATAAAACTGGTGAGGAAATTAGGAAGCAGATTGACTTCTTCAAATACTTTTGTATAATTCCCTATCCCATTTCCCTCAAAGGATCGGAACAGCATCAATATCAGCGGAAATAAAAACAGGAATGTAAATATAATGCATATAGTCTGCCCGAACAAACTGAATATTTTCGAATTCTTCATTACCCCGCCAGCTCCTTATCTTTATCATTGTGATAATACATTTTCAACTGAATCAATGTGATTACCATGGCTATCACAAACATAATCACGACGACTGCCGATCCTTCTCCCTGCTTAAAAAGTGCAAACGATTTTTTATAGATATAGGTTGAGAAAAATTCTGTAGCATAATTGGGGCCTCCTTTCGTCAGCACGAAGGGCAGGTCAAAACATTTTAATGATCCCAGCATCCCCATGATAAACAGCGTATAGTGTGTACTTCTTAGCAGTGGAAACGTAATCTTCGTAAACTGCTGCACCTTATTCGCTCCGTCTATTGTTGCCGCTTCATACAGATCACCGGAAATATTCAGCATATTGGCATAGTACATCAGCATACTATATCCCGTCCATTGCCAGATATTTACGAATACAATACAAGCCAGCGCCCACTTTGGATCAGCCAGCCATTGCTGGCAGAGGTTTTCCAGTCCCGCATTTCTGAGAAACAGATTCAAAAAACCTCTGTTGGTCTCAAAAATTTTCGAAAAAATATTTCCCACAATCGCCGGAGTTGCCACTACCGGCAAATAAAAGATAATCCGATAGAAACCGCTGAAACGAATCCTTCTGGAGAAAAATGATGCAAAGACCAGCCCCAGAAAAGCCTGAATTACAATTGTACACAGAGCAAAAATGACAAAGTTTTTAGCAATTTTCAATATTACAGGATCGGTAAGTATCGTGGCATAATTTTTTAATCCAATAAAGGTCTTATGAATATCAATTCCATTCCAGTCGTAAAAACTGATTATGAAATTGTAGATGATAGGATACACGATGAACACACCAAAAAGTGCTGTCAGCGGCAGGATAAATAAATATCCGTGAAAACCTTTTCTTTTCACAATGCAAAGGCTATTTCCCTTCATATTATGCAAACGTTTTCCCTTCACATTATTCCCTCCCATATTATCTTTGCTGGACTTTTGAAGCAGTCTCTACCGTCTCTGCCGCCTCTTTCGGCGT
Organism: Clostridiales bacterium; assembly: GCA_018365455.1. Lineage (GTDB taxonomy): Bacteria > Bacillota > Clostridia > Lachnospirales > Lachnospiraceae > Robinsoniella. Next base: position 8,171 of record JAGZJZ010000064.1, on the reverse strand, counting down.
CACTTCGTTTAAAGCCAGTGAAATCAATGTATCCGTTATACTCTGCTTCAATTCTGCATAAGCCATCTCCCGGTAACCGGCAACATTTGTTTCAGCCTGTTTTTGGATATAGTTCAGATTTTTAAGTCCATCCTCACTCATCCCCTGAACATCCAGTTTAAGATCCGACCTGGACGGGCAATAGAGGAAATATTGATTTACCAGAATGTCCTGACCATCATGCAGCATATAATCAATAAACTTCCATGCTGCTTCCGGATTTTTCGTATTTTTATTCATGCACAGGCACACATCCACACCCGCTGTCACCGGGCATACCTTGCCATCATTATTCCAGTCTATTAAAAAGACATCATGGTCTGCCCCCTCCTGATTGAAGACTTCATTGATCTGGGGATCCGCCTTATCCAGATAGGTGCCGCCAGCCCAGGAACCATTTAATATCATGGGAATGCTTCCCTCCTTTTGAAAAAGGTCCGCGGTATCGCTGTACATATTTACTCCCAGAGCACCATCCTGAAATACCCCCTCAGTAAACAGAGACTGCCAGATCTCAAAGGATTCCACCAGTTCCTCATCGGTAAATGGCACTTCCCCCTCTATTGCTGCATACAGCTTTTCAGAGTTAATGTCATTGGCAATACTCATCCAGGTGTCAATATTAATCCAGGCATCCTTGGCTCCGATTGCCAGGGGATACTGCCCATTATCCCGAAGAGTTTTTGCACTGCTTTTCAGGTCATCCAATGACTTGGGGACATCCAGATTGTTATCTTTTAACATGTTCACATCTGCCCAGGCATATCCTGCATAAGTAAGCCCCAGTGGGAGACCGTAATAATTGCCGTCCTGTTTATCCTTCAGCAAGTCTTTGCAGTAATCCAGAAACTGGGATTCCCAGTCCTTTCCCCATGCTTTTTCAGCATAATCTGTGAGGTTCATTTCAAAATCCTGAAATTCCTTAATCGTTGTTCCTGTCTGCATTCCGAATACATCCGGTCCCTGCCCGCTTGCCATATCAATCTTCATTTTCTCCACATGGTCAGAATAAGGCATATAAACATATTTCACTTTAATGTCCGGATTTTTCGATTCAAAATCTGCTATCAGTTTTTGAATTGCCTCACCTTCACCGGGATTCCAGGTTTGAAACGTAATTTCCGTCACTTCTGCCTTTGTGTTTTCCCCGTCAGAAGCTGTACTCTCCCCGCCGCCTTCCTTAGAACCACATCCCAAAAGAAAGGCTCCCGCCACACAAACTGCCAATCCACTGTAAATCCATTTCTTTTTCATGCTCAATAACCTCCTTTTCTTCTTGATTACAAAATACATTATATCTGTTTCTGTTTTAGCAATATACCCGTTTTTTTGTTCATAATGTGTCTGTTTTATACATAAAGCACAAGCGTCGATCAAGCTGAATATCTGTTACTGCCCATTTAAAGTCGCCTTTGGCGAGGGGCAGATGCCTGAATGCCGCCACTTTATGGGCTCCTACCCGTGCAGCCAAGTGCACGGCAGGGTCTGAACAGGAACGAACATCTTAAGCAGTCACGAACATCTTCTGTATTATCTCGCAATATACAAACAGATGTTTACTTCTACTTGTAGAATATGGTAAAATAATGTACATGGAGATTGTTTTACTAATCTCGTAGTACGATAATGCGGTATAATACCGCCAAGTTTATCTATCAGGGAGGATTAAAAAATGAGTATGTTTCAAGAAGGTATGAAATTAATTGAAGAGCAGTTTGGCAATGGTAAAGACAATGTAATTTCTCTTGGTACGATTGCCAGAGAAACGACTCCTGACGGAAAGCCTCGTCCTGTTGTCCGAAGTGTGAATGCCTATTATGAAGATGGTACGTTCTACGTTGTTACATATGCGAAATCAAATAAAATGCTTCAAATTGCTCAAAATCAGGAAGTATCTGTTTCCGGTTGCTTAGAAATGTTTACCGCCAATGGAGTGGGCGAGAATCTGGGCTGGGTACTTGATCCAAAGAACGCCGAACTAAGAACGAAACTTCGCACCGCTTTTGCTGACTGGTATGATATGGCGAACAATGAAAAGGATATGAACTGCTGTATCTTAGCAATCCGGCTTACAAAAGGAACGTTAAATGTGAATCATTGGGAAAAATTGTACCACCTTGATTTTGTGAATCAGACAGATATGGAGAACGGGGGGATTTTTTAAGTCCTCCCAATGGTAGAAGCCCGCAGGGATAAGACGCTGTATACCTATCCCTATAATATATCCGGTTATGAACAGATAGATATCAATGGCGTATTTGATAAACTGACCATCTTTTAAAAAAACGTCTTTGAAATTTGCATAAATTTCAAAGACGCCAAACATTCTGAAAAATCCATTACTGAATTTCCTTTATCTTCACCAGTTCTTCTACAAACTTATCTCCTTCATTGATCCAGGGACTGTGTCCGGAGTGTTCAAACCATACGATTTCCTTTGAAGGTGCCTTCAGTAGATCATTATATTCCTCCACCAGCTCCACCGGCGCATTGATATCATGGCGTCCAAGGAAAAAATACACCGGAACATCAATTTTACGATAATCTTGCCGCAGATCAATTTCATACAACTGCGGATATACATGGTTGAATGTGTCGATAATCCCCCGAATATAATTGAGTTTATCAATTAACCCATACTCAGACGAAAACAAATCCCGAAAGGTATGGTATCCGTTATTTTGAATAGCGGGATTGCTTCCCATATATGCCGAAAGATAATTCAGGTATTCTGCACTCTTCCATGTTACCTCTTCGCCAAAATACGGCGGCTTCCCATTTTCCTCTAACTTTTTCACTTTATCCGTATCATTTCTGGAGACCGCGATTTCCAATGCTTTATCATAGTCCTGCTTCTCTGTTTCCAAAAAATCCACCATCTGTCCGGTACCGATAAAAGCATAATAATCCCGAGGATACTTCCCGGCAAGAAAAATTCCAAGTGCACTTCCCCAGGATTCCCCAGCCAGATATATTTTGTCTCTGGAAAACCGGCTGAGCAAGTACTGGGTAAGGGCATTTCCGTCTTCCACATAAATGTCCGGGGTGAGACTGTCCCTGTTTATTGCATTATAAGATTTTCCGGAGCCTGGCTGTTCCCACCCAACAACTACAAAATGCTCCTCCAGACGGGACAAATCATGGCGAACTGCCGCAAGCTGGGAACCACCGGGACCTCCAGCCAGAAACAACAGTATCGGATTACGACTGTCCCGCCCCCTGATACTGATCCACTCTTTCCTGCCGTTTAGCGTGACTTCTGTCAGTTCTGCAATGCTTCCCTTAAGTTCTCTGCCATTTTCATCTTTGATCAGAGGTGTGGATGCAGCCGCCTGGCTAATTCCAATCAGAATCCCCATTATCAGAACAGATCCCCCAAAAACCAAACCGTTCCAACGAATTTTCATGAACAATTTCCCTCTTGAAATACTCTTACATCCTTTTACCAGCCATACCGCCAGTTTTACAATCACCATGACAAATCATAACACCGCCGCCAAAAGCAACACCACAAACAAAATTACCCAAATCATAATACCGCCTCCTTTTTTGACCACTGTTCAAATTTATCTTATCATAGCATTATTTTGAACGCTGGTCAAGTACAGGTTTTTGTGTTATACTGATGAAGGAACTTTTATATTGGCAAAAGGAGTTTTATTTATGGGAAAAAGAGATTTCATCCTGGATACGATGCAGGAATTATTAAAAGAAGAAAAAGGAGCCGCCTGCTCCGTAAGTGACATTGCAAAGAGAGCTGGTATCGCAAAAGGCGGGCTATATTATTATTTTAAATCAAAAGAGGAAGTCTTTGATGCATTAGTAGAACGTACTTACGAAAATGTCATAGAAAAATGCAGGAGTTCCATTGCCGATGCAGCATTAACTCCCCTTCAGAAATTAGAAATGATATACAAAACATACCGTGGAACCTTAATTGCAGCCAGTTTAGACGAATATCTGCACCAGCCGCAAAATGCACATATCCACCAAAAATCACTGGCTGTCATTTTAAATTCCCTCTCTCCCATCATCGCCGGAGTTATCCGTGAGGGAAACGAAGAGGGAATATTTCACTGCAGCTATCCTGAGGAAATAAGCGAATTTATCATGTCTATTTTTTGTTTCTTACTGGACCCTGGAATTTTCCGCTGGTCCAATGAGCAGATGCTCACTAAGCTTCAGGTATTGGCTTCCATAATCGAAACCCAACTGGGTATACAAGCGGGAAGCCTGGCATTTTTCTATGCCAGTTCCCCCGCTAATGCCGGTAAAGCATCACCTGTAAGGCGGTAAATTGTCCACTCATCCATAGGAATTGCTCCCATACGTTTATAGAACGCAATTGATGAGGTGTTCCAATCCAGACAGCACCAGTCCATTCTTCCACAGCCCCGGTCAGTGGCAATTTTCGCAATACATGCCAGCATCAGCTTGCCGTACCCATGGCCTCTTGCTTCCGGTAAGACAAACACATCCTCCAGATACATGCAGGCTTTTCCCTGGAAAGTGGAAAAGCTGTGAAAATATACTGCAAAGGCCACCGGCTGTCCGTTTTCTTCTCCAAAGACAACTTCTGCCTGGTTTTTTACAAATATGGAATCATAGAGAATTTCCTCAGTCGCGACCACCTCATCCTCCATTTTCTCATATACTGCCAGTGCCTTAATAAATTTTAGAATTAAAGGTGCATCTTCTTTCTCTGCAAACCGGATTCTGAATGACGGATCTTTTGTTTCTAAATATTGTGCCATGTGTTTCCTCCCTTTTCTTGATTTTATCTTTTTCGGATCATGCATTGCATTTCAATGCTTCCGCATACTATATACTACCGTCTTTTACATAAAATGTCAAAAGCTAGTGCCTGGTTATTTGTGCAGCCAGCCACAGCCAAGGGGTTCCAACCTACTGAGAAACAAAACGTATTCAGATAAGCATTCCATTGTTCGGACTGATGATCTGCCCGGTCATGGAACTTTGAACCAGAATGCTGCATACCAGTTCGGCAATATCTTCCGGTGTGGAAATGCGCTGTAACGGTAAATCTCCGCTAAGGCGGTACATCTTTTCCTCCTCCCCTTCCCACCACCCGGTAGAAATCGCAGCCGGTGATATATAATTTACCCGGATATCCGGTGCCAGTGCACGTGCCAGGGCACAGTCTTCCTGTTTTGCTTTTTGTCTTTTCATGATAGGTGCAGCCGCTCTGGCGCAGTAGAACATTCCTTTGACATTCACGGAAAATAACTGGTCCCACACTTCATCCGTCACACTTACCAGATCCGATAAATCTATTTGTTTTGTGATCCCTGCATTATTGACCAGATAGTGAATGGAACCAAAGGCATTCTCGGTATCCCTTACCAGTTTTTGTACCGCCGCATCATCTGATATATCAGCCTGAAGTGCAATTACCCGACCTCCCATAGCTTCTATGATACGGGCAGTATCCAGGGCTTCTTTCCCTGATCTGCAGTAGTTTAATGCGATTGCGGCGCCATATTCGGCAAGCTTTAAACATATTGCTCTGCCCACCCCCGTTCCACCTCCTGTAACAATGACTGTTTTATCTTCCCATGTTATCATTTCATCTGCCTCCTCATCTTTTTCTCTATTATACATTTCAGCCGGGATCGTGTATAATAGTTCATAGTGATAAGATCAATCAGTTAAAATGATGAGGTGAAGTGTGAAAGGAAATCGCTTTTACACTTTCTATTGGTGCACACCACAGACCTTTCTGCGGTATGCAGGAGGTATAAAAATGGAAAGTTTAGAACTGCGGATATTCAGAGAAGCGGCCCGGGCAAAGTCAATTTCAAAAGCGGCCGCAAATCTTAATTACGTTCAGTCAAATATAACTGCACATATTCGAAAACTGGAAGATGAATTGGGTACCACCCTATTTATACGCCATGGCAAAGGAGTCACGCTGACAGAAGACGGCGAAAAGCTGCTGCACTATGCGGATTCCATTCTCGAAATGCTGGATCATGCTCTGGCTGCATTTCCAAAAGACTGTGAAAAACTGCAAATCGGAGCCTCGCAGACACTGGCTGCCTCCCGGCTGCCCTTCTGGATCGCTGCATTCAGAGATAAATACCCGGATATCCGATTGTCGGTTGCCACCAGCAGCCAGGACAGTCTGATCCAGAGCCTGGAAAAACAAGTTCTTGATTGTGTATTTGTGGAACCTGCTTACATCTCACACCGGGTGAAATCCATCTTTTCATTTACGGAAGAATTAAGTGTCATCGCACCTTTGGAAAGTTCACTGGAATCCCTGCATTTTCGCCCCATTATCGTGAACGCTTTGACCACCTGTCCTTTTCGGAAACAGCTTGCAGCCTGGTCTCTTTCTCAAAATCACAAGGAACCTGCAGTCATTGAGTTTGATACGGCTGAGGCGATCATAAATGCCGTGTCATTAGGTATGGGAATCTCCCTGCTGCCCACCAGCCTGATTGCCGGAAAGGATAACCTCTGCGCATATCAAATACCGGAAATAAAATGTTTGGACCTGCATATGGTAACCCTTTGCGGACAGCAAAGCAGACAGGTATATCAGTTCAGAGACATTGTGGCATCCGGTAATCCCCAAATGAAAATGATCACAGCAAGCAAAAATGCCCGGGCAGTAAAAAATTAACCTGCACAGGCACTTTATTTCGGAAACATCAGCTTTCCGTTTCTAAGAATCGGATTGTATAATGTCCTTTTCCCATATGTTTTGATTGATATAACGCTTTATCACCGCACTTATAAAGAGTGCTGTAATCCGTACTGCCCTGATTATAAATACAACAGCCAATACTGACGCTTACCGGTGTATGATGAACAGAAGCAATCTGAAGTGCCTTTATATTATCATAAAGCCTTCCCAAATGCTGCCTGCAAACAGATTCGTCCGCACATTTAACACTGTAAACCACGAATTCATCTCCGCCCATTCTAAAAAATACATCATCTTTAGAAAAAAGGCTGCGGATCACCTTTGCGATTTCCTGCAAAACTTCATCACCGCTGGCATGGCCATATGTATCATTGATGTATTTAAAATCATCAATATCCAGAATGCAAAATGCGCCATACACCTTTTGCTCAGTAAGCTGCTTGATTTTCTCTTCACCGATACCCCGGTTATATATCCCCGTAAGTACGTCAGTTTCCGATTTCTCCCTGAATTTCACATAGTTCTCAACATTTTCAAGTCTGTCATCCAGGATAAAAAAATTAACCCCTGCAGCCAGAAAATAAAATGCCACTAAATCAATAAAGTCTTCTAAAAACAACTGAAAATCCTTAGCCAGATAGTTACAGATGCAATATATAACAGCAATCACCGTGATATATAGGCACACCCTCCAGGGCTTATCCAAAATAAATAAAGGAAGTATTCCGATAAATATCATAATCGTAATGGACGGCTGCGTGGGGTCCAGGAAGGTTCCCAGCAAAATCGCCATAACCATAACAGGCGATATCACTCCATAAAAAGCAAACAAGATATGACGGGTCCTCTTCTTCTGCAGAAAACCGGCAAGAAAAAATATGGCAATAAAATAGACCGCCATAATCAGAAACTCCGTCTTAAAAGTAACCACATCTTTCAATAACAGGGAAAATAATAAGACTGCAATGGAAATAACAACCCCAACAACAGAAAAGTCCATTAAGCTTTTGTAATTTCTTATCCGGATCTCTTCTGCATATAAATCAACTGTTTTACCTAAAAAATTATTTTTTAGTTTCTGGAACATTTCCATCTCCTTTATGTCTTATATGAATCTAGTACATCATAAAATAAGTAACTGACTCTTAAGCCGATATAAATTTTCGAGAGTGCTGTTTCACAAACGTAGGCGTAGCGGGCTACGCTGAGGCTTGTGAAGCAGCGCTATCGGAAATTTAGATTGGTTTAAGTGGCAGTTAATTAATTTACGATGTACTAGTACTGCATCCTGCCAGAAACCAAACTGACAGTGTTACTACACTGATATTATTTAACTTTATCGGGTCAAATTCATACGCTTTAGAGCGTGTTTTAAAATTGCTTTCTGGCAGCTGTGCGTCACACTTTGTGGGAGATTTGTCCCGGATGAAGGGCGCGTAGCGGGCTACGTAACCTGAAT
>JAGZJZ010000063.1 GCA_018365455.1 Clostridiales bacterium | reverse complement strand
GCCAATAGCGTACATCATGCCACAACCCCAGGGTCCCAACATGCTGAGAAAACCAGCTTTGTATCAACGAATGCTATCTCGGAAAGAGAAGGGGGCGGACCAGGAGCTGCACAAAAAGAGCATCCTCAAAATCACTGAGAATGCTCCCTGATACAGATCGAAACTAATAATTCAGTATTGCCCAAAGGATACGCTGACAAATGCACTGTGACCAGTTCTTCCTTATTCTTCATAAAGAATTTCAATTACCCGGTACCCATTTACTTCATCTGCACGAAAGCTTACCCGGTTGTCTTTCTGGACAAATTCCAGGTCTTTCCCTTCCGGGACATTTCGCACAGCAATTACCTTTCGATTTTCCAGAATTTCAACGGGAATATGATAGATGGGAATTACATCTTCCAGTGTATGGATATCCTGGCTGATTTTCTGGGGAATGTAGTGCAGCAGATGCAACACCTTACGGTGGGCTTCCTTCTGTTCATTTAACGCCGCAAACAACGTAGACGGTCCGGTATATTTCAGGCATTTCTCCGGCAGCAGCCGGTCTACTGCATCCTTTACCATAACTTTACACCACTTTGGCGCTCTTGCATTGTAGATCTGGAATACAGGGCTTGCAAAGTAAATCACCTGCCCCAGCTGCACAACTGCATCTGTCCCCGTTTGCCCGGATGAAGGCGTCTGTCTGTGGGAGCAGAAATGTTTAAAATTACGGTCAAAATAGGGTTTTGTAAATTTCATTAATCCTTCTGCTTCTTCCACAGCCGAAACTTCGGTACCCTTGGCATACATGACATGTTCCGTCATGGGCAGCCCGATTCCTATTTTTTCATTTGGAATTATATAATCCACATAATCATTACTCTTTGTAATCTTTCCTCTTGCCAGTTCCCCATCCAATGTCCGGTTCGGATTTGGAAGCAGCGTAACCCCGGTTTCCTTTAGAACCATTGCGGTTTTGCTTTCATCCAGCCCCGACTCATAAGTGGCAATCATCTTCCCACCCTGATCCAGATATTCCTTTAACTTCTTATGCAGCACCTCATTTACCACTATGTCATCCGGAAGAATCAGCAGCGGATATCTGGAAAAATCCCCCTGGGAATCCAGAATATCAAACTGATAGCCCAGCTGGTCAAACATATTTTCAAGTCCCATTAGACTCTCCGGAAGCCTGCCCCGGTTACCGCCCATAAATTCCTCCGGGGACAGCACTCCGATATCGGATACCGGAACGGCATTTTTACACCAGGGTTCCAATTTTTCCACCCTTTCATATACGTTTCCAATTAAATCATATACCGGTTCTGATAGCTTTCCGCAGGGCTCCATCTGATCCCCGATCAGGCATTTACTGCCAAGAGCCAGCATTCGGAAACATTCATATTCCAGTGCCGGAAGATTCTTAAAAGAATGGAAATCTCCCCATTCCAGGTGGAATTTTCCTGTGTGGGAGAGACAGTCCAGCCCAAGTGTCCTCGCATAGCGCATGGTCACCGGAAAATGAATATATCCCCAGTCTCCGCTTGGCAGAGATTCCAGTTCAAAATGTGTATAAGCCTCTTTTACCTTTCTCTGCTTTACCCCGATATGGCTGGTATTATAAAAGATACTGGTATCTGGACTGTAGATGCGGATATGACGGCTGATGTCAAATTTAAATTCATCAATCATGTCCTGAGCATACTGCATTCTCGCTTCGCTGTCATAGACATTCACTCCTGCAGCCTTCATTTTCTCCATACAGTACTTACAGGAACACTCTGTGGGGTAAACAATGTCCATAAAAATCCCATCTACTTCCATTTCTTCAAACAGCTCTGTAATCTGTTCCTTTAACATATCCCGATAAGGTGTATTGACACACAGCACCTGATAAAATCCCGCTTCATAAGGACCGGTTCCAAGGGGCCTGCCATCCGCATCTGTGGCAAGCCACTCAGGATGTTCCTTTGCGGTAAAATAATCCCACTGGATGGTAATATAAATCGGAACGCGGATATCTCTTTTGTGGCATTCCTGAATCATTTCCTTTAGCATATTTTTATTCGTGAGATTGGGATGTATCCTTTCCGGAAACTTTTTGGAATCGTAATATAACATACCGTGGTGGCATCTGGCAAAACAGGTTACGCTGTCCACATGGGCATCTTTCAGCGTCTGTGCAAATTCGGCACCATTAAATTTTTCTCCAATATCCGGTATCAGCGGACTGGTGTGGAAATCCAGATGCACCTGGCGGTAACGCAGTTCTAATTGGTTCATTTTCATATCCTCCATTTTTATTAAGATCAGCCTTTGACCGCTCCTGCCATAACACCGCCAATAATATATTTCTGCATGATAAAATACAGTATAATGATCGGTACCATAGCCAGTACAAATGCCGCAAATGCCATATTCAGACGAATGCTGTACTGCCCGAAGAAGAAAAACTGAGTAAGTGGTATGGTTCTTACTTCCGGTGTCTGTGCAATAATCAGCGCGATCTGGAAATCATTCCATACCGCCAGTGCATTTAAAATCAGTGTCGATGAAATGATCGGTTTCATAAGCGGAAATACAATAAACCAAAATGTCTTGAACTTACCGGCGCCATCAATAAATGCCGCTTCTTCGATTTCAGGTGAGATAGATTTTACAAATCCCACATAGACAAATACATTATAGGCGAGCTGAAAACCGCACACAGTGAGGATCAGCCCTATTCTGGAGTTCATTAATCCAAACTCTTTTAGCTGTACATACAGCGGAAGCATTACGACCTGAAAAGGAAGTAATATGGCTGCTAAAAAAATATAATACAAAGACTGGTAAACTTTCGATTTCTGGTTGCGGGCGATTACATATGCCGCCATACTGCAGATTACCATCAATATGATCACACTGCATACCGTAACAATCAGACTATTTTTCGTGGCAATCCAGAAATTCGATACCTCGATCGCCTCGGTGAAGTTCTCCCAGTGAATCTGTGTGGGAAGTGCCAGTCCGGTAGCTATGGTCTCCTCCGGGGATTTCAGGGCATATACTACTGCAATGTAAAAGGGGGCAATAAAAAGGCATACGACCAGCAATTTTAAAAGGAAGGCTGCTCCCGTCTTTATCTGTCTGCTCATTATAATTCCACCTCCCGTTTTCGAAGGGCTGCCGTAACAATTCCGGTTACGATAAATATCCCCGTCATCATGATCAGCGCCGCTGCCTGCCCGTAACCTGCACGGTTATAGGGAAACGTATAATTATAGACATACATTGCAAATGTCTCCGATGACCTGCCGGGACCGCCGTTTGTAGCTGTCATAACATAGTCAAATATTTTCAGTCCCCATCCCAGAAACAGTGTTACATTAATGGTAATTGCCGGACCGATCAACGGCAGCGTTATATAACGGAAACGCTTCACAGGACCGGCTCCGTCAATTTTCGCCGCCTCATAGTAGGTGTCCGGAATTCCCTGAAGTCCTGCAATATATATCAGCATGGCGTAACCCGTATCCCTCCAGACACTCATCAGGCAGATACCGATCATAACCGTTTTTGAATTACCGAGCAGACTTTTAATTCCAAATATCCCGTAAAATACATCACTGTAAATATAAGTCCAGATATATCCTGTCAGAACCAGACTGATAATAAATGGCATAAACATAAATGTCCGAAACGTCTTGTTGGACCTTGTGTTCTTCTTTAATGCAAGGGCAATAAACAACGCCAGAACATTGTCTACTATAACGGTTACCACCGTATAAAATACCGAATTCAATATGGGCTTTTTAATACTGGGGTCCGTCAGTACATTCTTAAAGTTTTCCATTCCAACATTATTATATACCGGTGAAAAGCCATCCCAGTCCGTTACGGAAAACTGCATTCCCTTTGCAAACGGCACAACTACCATCACGATAAACAAGATCAGAGCGGGCGCCAGGAACAACATGTTTACGGCATGTTTTTTAATTTTTATTCTCATCTCTACACCCATTGCATATTGCAGGGAAACCTGCAATATGCTGCATCCTTTTTTATTTTATTGCGCCTAATTCGTCATCCAGTTTCTGGATGTATGTATCTACGTCACGGTCCGGATCTGCTGCAAATTCCTCCTGCCATGCCCGGAATGTAGAATCGAACTGCCCGGAAAATACCGGTTCGGATTCGTAGTTATAGGTCTTGCCGTTTCGTGCTATTTCCATAATATCCGCTACCAGCGGTGATATGCCATCGGTTGAAGCATCCAGGGAGCAGGGGATATTGGAACCATTTACATTCCAAAGGGTAAACGCCTCTTCGCTGGACCAGAATTCCAGGAACTTCAGTGCTTCTTCTTTATGTTCTGATTTGGAATACAACATGAAACTGCCATCTGGAGCCAGCCCCTGAACCGGTTCAGAATCATTTGTATTCGGTGTCGCGAAAAATCCGATTTTATCATCCACCTTATTATTAATAAACTCGCTGATATCCCAGTTACCGCCAATGAACATAGCCGCTTCCCCATTGATCAGCATACTGCGCGCCTTGGAAACATCTGTTCCAAAATCATCTCCGCCTTCATAAGACAGGCGATCTGCGTTACGCTGAAGACATTCTCTGAATTCCGGATAATCCGCAAATTTTTTGGTCCCATTTTGGATGTCTTCAAACATCTTGGGATTCTGCTGCAGCGGATATCCGTACAGATCACTTTGGATGTCACACTGAGCCGTCCATCCCTCTTTAAAACCATGGGCAAACGGAATGATTCCCGCTTCTTCAAATTTATCGGCAGCTGCCAGTAAATCTTTATGAGACTTAGGAATTTGCACACCATATTTTTCAAAAACTTCCCTGTTATAAAATATGCCCATACCACCCAGGCTTAAAGGTATTCCATATACCTTTCCGTCTACTTTCATGGATGATAACGTCGTATCCGATAAATTCTTTAAAAATGGCTGGTCCGATAAATCTGCAATATGTCCGGCTTCAATCAGGTCCGCATAGACTCTTGGTCTTCCCATGATAATATCCGGCGCATCTCCGCCTGCAATCTTCGTTTTTAACATAGTTACCGTATTTTTATAGCATTCTTCTAATTTAGCCACATCGTTGGTTATCCTGCTTACCGCAAAACAGCAGACACTGCCCTGTTCCTTTAACAGCCGGTCATTCATTGCATAGAGACAGCGCTTCATCTGTACACGGTGTTCCCGTGCACTTTTACCCGGACGGTGAAACGCAATAAATACCAGATCCTGATTTACCATTAAATCCACAAATCCCATATCGCAGGCTTCCTTAAAATGTTCCATGAGCTTCACAGCCACATTGGCTGATTCTCTTACTACCTGCTGATCCGAGGAGCGGATTCTGGCCAGAATCACAGAAAAATTTCTTTCTCCTAAATGTAAGTTTACAGTTTCATCCGCATCCATCCTGTCAGGGGAACGCCTGCCCTTGATCACCTCCATGAGAAATTGGCTCTGAAGCGCCTTTAAGGAACGGTCAATTTTCATCTTATACCGGTCATTTTCTTCTAAGAGCTGTCTCTGATAATGTTCCTTTTGAAGCTGTTCCCGGATACTGTCTATGGCTTTTTGAATAATTACCTCCATCGCCCCATTGTCAATGGGTTTTAAAACTAAATCACACACGCCAAGCTGAATTGCTTTTTTCGCGTATTCGAATTCCTGGTATCCGGTTATGATAATCACTTTTGTATCCGGCAGAAATTCTTTTACAAATTCCGTCAGAGACAAACCATCCAATCCCGGCATTTTAATGTCCGAAATAATCAGATGGGGTTTTACCTTCCGGATCACTTCCTTTGCTTCCAGTCCGTTCTCTGCTTCTCCCGCTATCTCACATCCCAGGACTTCCCACTGAATGGTCTCGATCAGGGATCTGCGAATCAGGGGTTTGTCATCAATCACTACCACCTTAAATCTCATAGTGTACCTCCTCATCTTCAAAGTTAATGGGCAGTTTAATCATAATGGACGTCCCCTCCCTGGGTGCACTGTGAATCTGTATGCCATAGGTTTCACCATAAAGGATCCGAATTCTCTTGTGAACTGCCATTAAGCCTACTTTTGTGTGCTCATAACCGGAATTGCCGGACTTATGCTCCATCGTATTCTCAAGCTGCTCCCGGGAGATCCCCACACCGTCATCCCATACCTCAAGGAACATATCCTTTTTCTCACAGCGTGCCGTAATTTCAATCCTGCCCTTTCCGATCTTTGGTTCTATCCCGTGAACGATGGAATTTTCTACCAGCGGCTGCAGAATTAATTTTGGCACAACCGTTTCTAAAAGCGCTTCATCCACGTGGAAAATGATCTGGATTTTATCCCCATAAGACAACTGCTGTATCTTTACATAGTTGCGGATATTCTGGATCTCTTCTTCCAAAAAGACAAATTTCCGTTTACTGCTGATGGCTTCCCGCAGATATTTCCCCAGCAGATAAATACTGCCTGCAATATCCTGCTGCCCCTTTAACTTGGCAAGACTGTTGATACTCTCCAATGTATTATAAAGAAAATGGGGGTTGATCTTTGCCTGGAGAGAATCATATTCAAATTGCAGCGCTTTTAATTCGCTATTCTTTTTTTGTATTTTCTCATCAGTTACCGATTTGAACAGCTGTACGATCTGCTCCGACATGTGATTAAATTCTACTGCAAGCATCCCCACTTCATCGTAACTTTCCGGTACAATTTTTTGTGAAAAATCACCTTTGGAAATACTTCGGATATTGGTAAGCAATAGTTTTATATTGGAAGATATCTGCCCGGATATCAAAACTGCAATGGCAGCTGACAGCATTACCCCAAGAAGCGCAGACCAGATAACCGGACTTAACAATTTAAAAATGCCATCCATAATCACCTTTTCAGAGATGAGGTTCATGACCTGGATTCCATTTCCTTTTGCTTTCCAGGTTGTATAGATATATTTTTCATCTTTATAATAGATTTCTTTCCCCTCTTCATTGACAGGCTTATATTTCTCCAAAATGATTTCAGCCAGTTCCCGCCCCTTATTGCCTTCCCCGATTAAGATCTGCCTGTCCTGGTTCAGCACTAAGATCTCATTTGCCTTTTCGGATGAAAGATTTTTATACAATTCTTTAAAATAAGCGGTGTCAATTCCTACCGAAATCACCCCCAGCGGCTTCATGGATTCAAAGTCAAAGACCAGGCTGCTGGCAAAAACCAGTTCTTCCTTATAGGGCTTCCAATACGTAGTCCCCCACATTTCATTCGCTTTCTGAAAAGCCAGATTTTCCACCTGCTCCTCCTGGCTCATGGAGTTATAGTCCGGTGAATAGTAGTAAATATTTTCGTAATTATCCTGTACCAGTACTGCTTTGATGTACTTATTAAAATTCATCAGGTTATAGCTGAAATTCAAAAGCTTTTTCTGCCGGTCAAATAATGCCTTGCTGTTCCCTTCTTCCGCCTTTTTTCCTATAATCCCGGAAAATTCTTTGTTAAATGTCTGCATTAAAATAAAATCCTCCAGAGACTCTATTGCATAGTCAAAATTGGAACTCAACTGTTCCATTAAATCTACGGAGGATTTTACCGAGGTGGAAATCAGCAGGTTCCGGGATATGTAATATCCCGATACACCTGTCAGACATACCATAATCAGAATAATACCGATATTAGAGATCAGTAACTTCTGCTTGATTTTTAGATTTGAAAATTTCTTCCAATAGTGTTTCATGTCCCTCTCCTTTTATACCAAATGGATGGATACTATTCCTTTGATCCGGCAAACTTTACCTTCTCATCATATCTTTAATTTTATCATGATTCTATTGGAAATAATTTACTTTATATTAGCTTTTTTTACCTGGAGAGATTTACTGATCCGTTTAATCCATATGTGCATTGTCCGTGGCCCTGGACGCCGTTCCGGTGAGAATATCCTCCTCTTTCTCCAGTTTAAAATAATAGTTAAATATATCCTGGGCTACTCCCACGGCATTCCCGGATGCAAATCCGTGTGCAATGCGGACAGCGACCGCGATTTCGGGATTCTCTGCGGGTGCATAGCCTACGAACAGGCCATGTGTGGGTCTGCTGGGTGTTTCCTCTGCAGTTCCGGTCTTACCGGCTGTCTTAATACTTAACTTACTTAACATGGCATTACTGTCGGCTGCTTCCTCCATTCCGGTATGCACATCATTCCATACCTCTTGGGGAAGTTTGATCTGATTTCTTAATTTCGGAGGATTTTCCTCGGTAACGTGCCCCTCTTTATCCATCACTTTGTCAATCAGGGTAAGATCATAACAGCTGCCGCCATTGGCAAGGGTATTCACATACCGTGCCAACTGTACTGTGGCGTAATTATGGGTACCCTGCCCGATTGCAGAAGGAATCGCAAATTTATCCGTGATATGGGGCTCCGACTCCGGAAGCTGGATCCCTGTTTTCTGATCTAAACCGAACATTTTACTATAGGATGTGAGCCGCTTTAAGGATTGTTCATCGGAAAAATCTCCCTTATCATCCAGTCCCATCCGGTAGGATATTTCACACAGATAATCATTGCAGGAATTCTTTATCGCGCTTGCAACCGATGGAATGTCCCCATGTCCGGACAGATTCCAGCAGTGCAGCGGCGGCTCTACTTTATCAAATACTCCATCACAAAACACATCCGTATCTGACCAGATTACTTCTTCCATTAAGCCCGCTATGGCAGTTACCGGCTTAAAGGTGGATCCCGGAGCCGTAAGCTGCTGGGTGGCTCTGTTATAAAATGGTACCGATTTATCCTCATAGAGCTTCTGATAATATGCTTCATCCATTTGGTTGGCAAGCCGGTTCACATCGTATCCCGGATAGGTAACACATGCCAGCACTTCACCTGTCCCGGGATCTGTGATAACTGCAGAGCCTGAGCAGGGGTCCAAAGCAAGCCAGGATGGTTTGATCTCCAGATTGTTGATTTTGTCAATCACAAACTGATAGCTGGAAAGATTTCCGCTTACCAGTCCTTCATAGACCTTGTCCTCTTTTGATAAAACCTCCTGCTCATAGAGAAGAAGGCAGATCTCCCGGGGTGATATCTCCCCCTGCTGCAACATATACCAGCAAAGTCTTTTTAAGAAACCCTCATCTGCAGCGAGATGTTCACTGATTGTGCGGCTTAATAATTCCAGAGACTGCCCGGAATCCATATATGTTTCTTTTGACGGAATTTGTGACATGTCAATCCAGCCCTCTGCAACTGCCTCTGTGAGGAAATCCTTCAGGCTGATATTCCCATCCTTTTTCCAGGACTGGTATTTTTCATTTTCTTTGTCAATTTTCCCACCATCCAGCAGCCCCGTTTCCTCCATAAGCAGGGTATCCACAATATAATCCTGATACTCCTGCATTTCTTTATCCAGATCCTGATATACGCTTCCTTCTCCTTTCAGCTCCGTGTTTAATTTATCCATCACACTGCCCAGTTTCGCCTGTAACCTTGCGTTCATTTCTTTTTCAAAAGCGGTAGCATCCACATCATCAAAATGGGTGATATCTACTACTGAATTGTCCAGAAGTGCAAAATACACATCGTAAACCGGAATGACCAAATCTGCCGAATCTGTAATTTTGCTGGTATCAAATTCCTTGATATCTGCAATATTGGTCGTGAGGATTCCTGCAATCCGCTGCTCCAGAATCTGGTATACGGCTTCAGTCAGGTCTTTATCTATGCTCAGGTAGACATCTTTTCCCGGAACCGGTTCTTTGGGGGTGTCTTCTTTTTGAACTACCTTTCCCATATTGTTGACATATACTGTTTCTGAGCCTTCCATTCCCTGAAGGTACTGCTCCATAGATTGTTCAATCCCTGATTTGCCCACAACTGCATCACTGGTATAATTTTCATTCTCTTCCTGCAGCTCCTCCAGTTCTTCGGCAGAGATCTTGCCGGTATACCCCAGAATATGCCCAAAGGCATCTCCGCCCTGATATACCCTGAGCTCCTCATCACTGATATCCACTCCCTGCCACTGAGACTTATGTTCCAGCACATAGGATACGGTATCTTCGGATACATCCACTGCCACCGTAACGGGTATGTATCGCTGAAATGTGTTAAGTGACAGCATATATCGGATATTTAAAATCTCCAAAGCGTCTTGTTTACTGAGTTGTGGGGGAAGTCCGCAGCTTTTTCGTTCTTCCTTTGTATATGCCTGTCCGTTTTTCTCATATAAAGCAAAACGTTCTTCTCCTGCTAAATATGCTATAATATCATCTGCCCCGGCTGCCGCTTCCTCCCCGGTCATATCTTCTATAAACGCCCTGCCAAAAACGTCCGCCCGAAACCGGTTCAGCGAAACTCCCTCTTTATTAAATGCATAATCACCCTTTTCATCCAGTACGATGGGAAGTGCTGCCGTTAGTTTTTCATTTTGCCTGTGTACCAGCTGGATCACCTGATAGGCTGTCCCGTTCAGGGACAACTGTTTTTCCCGCTCCGATTGATACGACCCATTGTCCTCCATGGTAATCCCATAGGCCATTTCATTTCCTGCAAGCAGCTTCCCATTCCGGTCATAGATATTCCCTCTGGTGCTTTTCAGCACCCGGGTTTTCTTAATCTTCATTACAAAATTATTCCGATAGTCCGCCCCTTCCAATATCTGAAGCTGGTAAAGACGGTAAAACAAAACCATACACATTCCAATAAAAACAGCTATTAGAATTCTCACCCTGGAAACCGAAGTTTGTTTTTCCGATGCCTTCATAGACTTCCTGTTTCTTATCATATAATTTCCTCACCTTTCATACGCAACTTAATTTTATTATATCCTACAGATGTAATACTTTATATATTACATCTGTAAGTTTTAAAAGTCAAGTGGCAGCAAAAGGGAAAATACCAACGGGCAGGGGCACAGGCAAATTCTGAAAATATGGTTTTTCCAGAACTGCCTGTGCACCTGCCCGTCAATGCACTGTCTATTATCTTTATATATCCTCTAATACCGTATCTAACTTCCCAATCATTTCATCCACATGGACACGTTCAATCACCAGCGGAGGAACCAGTCTCAGCACATCACTGCCCGCTGAAATAACGATCAGTCCATTGTCCAGTGATTTCCTGACGATATCTCCCACTGGACGGCCTTTTACCACAAGCCCCTGCATCAGGCCCTTTCCTCTTCTGGTATCCAGAAAATCATATTTTTCCACCAGCCGGTCTAACTTTTCTTCCAGATAAGGTGCAATCTCGTTCACATGATCTATGATATGGTCATGTTCGAAAATATCAAATACTTTTGAAACCGCTGCACAGGCAAATGGATTTCCGCCGTAAGTTGTTCCGTGATCCCCAGGAACCAGTGAATTCCCGGCAGTCTTTTTGTTCAAAACAAAAGCCCCTACCGGTACTCCGCATCCAAGCGCTTTTGCACAGGTCATGATATCCGGTTTCACGCCTATGTCCTGCCAGGCAAACATTTTGCCGGTCCGCCCCATGCCGCATTGGATTTCATCCAGAATGAGCAGGATATCCTTCTCTTCGCA
Organism: Clostridiales bacterium; assembly: GCA_018365455.1. Lineage (GTDB taxonomy): Bacteria > Bacillota > Clostridia > Lachnospirales > Lachnospiraceae > Robinsoniella. Next base: position 22,935 of record JAGZJZ010000063.1, on the reverse strand, counting down.
GATTGCTTTCACCCCTTTCAGGAATGCCGGATCCGCCGGATAAATTCCGCCCTCACCCTGTACGGTTTCCATAATAATGGCACAGGTTTTATCGGTAAGTTGTTCTTTTACGCTTTCCAGGTCATTAAAATCTGCAAATTTCACACCGCCCATCAATGGTTTGAAAGCTTCCTGGTAATGGGGATTTCCCGTTACCGATAAGGCTCCGATGCTTCTTCCGTGAAAAGAATGGTTCATTGCTATGATTTCATGATCGGTACAGCCGTCTTTATTAAATGCGTATTTTCTGGCGGCTTTAATAGCTCCTTCAATCGCTTCTGTTCCGCTGTTTGTAAAAAATACTTTATCCATTTCACTGCATGCTGCCAGTTTTTTAGCAGCTTCCCCCATGGGGATATTGTAATACAGGTTGGAAGTATGTATGATCTTATCAATCTGGCTCTTCAGCGCATCATCGTAGCCCTGATAGTGGTAACCAAGGGCAAAAACTGCAATCCCTGCAGCAAAATCCAGATATTTTTTCCCTTGTACATCATGCAGGTATACTCCGTCTCCCCTTTCAAATACCACCGGGAAACGATTATAAGTATGTAATATGACCTCTTCGGCTTCTTCCATATAACTATTCATTGTCTTCATTGTAATATCGTTCCTCCTGATCACCCATGATTGCAGTTCCGATTCCTCTGTTCGTAAAGAACTCTAACAGCAGGCAGTGTTCGATTCTGCCGTCTAAGATATGGACTCTGGAAACGCCCGCTTTCATGGCATCGATGCAGTTCTGCAATTTGGGAAGCATGCCCCCTCCAACATTCCCGCTTGCCAGAAATTCTTCTGCTTCGGGAATAGACATTTCTGAAATTAAAGTAGACTTATCCAGGGGATCTCGGTATACCCCCTCAATATCCGTTAAAAATGCAAGTTTTGCAGCTCCTACCGCCGAGGCAATGGCACATGCGGCATCATCAGCATTGACATTATAGGAATGGTATTCATCATCCGATCCAATGGGACAGATCACCGGCACCACGTCATTATCTAATAAAATATTTAATAACTCCGTATTGACCTTTTTCACCTCTCCTACGTATCCGATGTCCTTGCCGCCGGAGAGCTTTTTGTCAACACGCAGTACCGATCCGTCTTTTCCGCTGATTCCTACCGCTCTCACACCCAGTTTTTCCATCATGGAAACCAGACCTTTGTTAATCTTATTTAAAACCATCTCTGCCGCTTCCATAGTTGCCTTATCGGTTACCCTCAGGCCGTTTACGAAGTTGGTTTCCAGACCGATTTTATTTACCCATTTCGTAATTTCTTTTCCCCCGCCATGAACGATAATCGGGCGGAATCCCACCAGTTTTAACAGTGCCACGTCACGGATGACATTTTTCTTTAACTGATGATCCACCATGGCACTTCCGCCGTATTTTACGACGATGGTTTTTCCGTGAAACCGTTGAATGTAAGGTAATGCCTCTATTAATACACCTGCTTTTTGCAGCCAGTTTTCCATTGTTTCCATAATAATACCCCTTTCATATAGCAGTCCTGCCCGCTATACAGCCACTCATGAATCAGGTTGAAAGAATCGCGTGGCTTCCTTTCCATTTCATATTTCTCTTTCAGCCTGTGTATGCTATCGTCCGTTTTTTGTCAGGAACGGTAATCCGCATTAATTTTAACATAGTCAAAGGTCAGGTCGCATCCCCAGGCTGTGGCTGACTCCCCGCCCATCTTAATATCCGCAATTGCCGTTACTTCCTGTACGGATAAAATTTTCGTAGCTTCTTCTTCACTGTAGTTCAGCGCAACTCCATTTTCAATGATCTTAAGTTTGCCAGCCGCACTTTCAAAGAATAAATCCACTTGTTCCGGATCAAAGTCGGCACCGGAATATCCCATGGCACAAAGTATGCGCCCCCAGTTTGCGTCGTGTCCGAAAATTGCAGCTTTTGTAAGACTGGATGTTACTATGGATTTACTTAGCGTTACCGCCTGCTCTTTGGTCTGGGCACCAATTACCCGTACCTCAAACAGCGCTGTCGCTCCTTCTCCGTCTCCTGCAATCTTTTTCGCAAGGCAGGTATTTACATAGTTCAGAGCCGCCTGAAACTGCTGATAATCTTCATTTTCCTCGGAAATGTACGGATTGCCCGCCATCCCGTTAGCCAGAAGAAGGACCGTATCGTTTGTAGACGTATCCCCATCAACGGATACCATATTGTAGGTATCTTTAATATCTGCGCTCAGCGCTTTCTGTAACATCTCTTTGGAAATCGCAGCATCTGTTGTTACAAAGCTCAGCATAGTACACATATTTGGATGAATCATGCCGGACCCTTTGCACATTCCGCCGATTGTCACCGTTTTTCCGCCAATTTCAAGAGTCACGGCTACTTCTTTTTTTACGGTGTCCGTAGTCATAATAGACTCTGCCGCCAGAGTACCCGCTTCGATTGATTCTGAAAGCAGCGGAATCATTTTTTTGATTCCCTCTTTAATCGGCTCCATGGGGAGCTGTTTTCCAATTACACCGGTGGATGCAACCAGAACTGCTTTGGGGTCGATCTGCAGCAGTTCTGCCGCTACATCTGCCGTATCTCTGCAGTACCCCATCCCCTCTTCGCCTGTGCAGGCATTCGCCACGCCGCTGTTGGCAATCACCGCCTGGGCATTCTGGTAATTGTAAACCACGTCCATATCCCATTTAACCGGTGCTGCTTTGACAATGTTGGTGGTAAACGTCCCTGCAGCAACACAAGGCACTTCACTGTAAATCATAGCCATATCTTTTTTGTCTTTCTTAATTCCTGCATAAATACCTGCTGCCTGGAATCCCTTAGCAGCAGTAACGCCTCCATTCATCACTTTCATGGTTCTTCCTCCTTATATTCAAAACTTACGGGAACATGGGTACCAGTTGTAATCCCATGCTTTCTTCAAATCCAAAGAGCAGGTTCATATTCTGGACTGCCTGGCCTGCAGCGCCTTTTACCAGATTATCCATAGCTCCCATCATAATAATGCGGTTGGTTCTCTTGTCAATTTTGAAATTCACATCCACATAATTGCTGCCTTCCACCCACTTTGTCTGAGGGCACACATCTGCATCCAGGACACGGACGAAACGTTCCTTATCATAGTATTTATCATAAACGGCTTTAACTTCATCATAGCTTACATCTTTCTTCAGGGAAGCATATGCCGTTACCAGAATCCCGCGGTTCATGGGAATAAGATGAGGTGTGAAATTAATCCTGATTTGTTCACCTGCAGCATAACCCAGCTGTTCTTCAATTTCCGGTGTATGTCTGTGGGATGCAACGCCGTATGCTTTTATATTTTCATTTACTTCACAATAAAGATTATCCACTTTTGCACCTCGTCCGGCTCCTGACGTTCCGGATTTGGCATCGATGATAATCGTAGCCGGATCAATCAGTCCTTCCTTCAATAAAGGATAAATGGATAAGGTACTGCAGGTAGGATAACAACCGGGATTTGCAATCAGCCTTGCCTTTTTGATTTCTTCCCGGTTAATTTCACATAGCCCGTATACTGCTTCTTCGATAAACTGAGGTGTCTTATGAGGAATATTGTACCATTCTTCATATGTCTTCACATCTTTAATACGGAAATCAGCGCTCAGGTCAATGACTTTTACCTGGGAAAGAATTTCTTCGGTAATGAGTGATGCGCAAAGACCCTGAGGTGTTGCCGTGAAGATCACATCTACCTTTCCAGCCAGTTCCTGCATATTGTCATCCATACATTTTGCATCTACAATCTGGAACATGTTCTGGTATACTTCCCAATATTTCTTATCGATGTAGCTTCTGGAACCCAGCCATGCTATTTCCACTTCCTTATGTCCTAATAATAATCTCACCAGTTCACCGCCGGCATATCCGGTTGCTCCGATAATTCCTGCTTTTATCATTTTCAAAACTCCTTTTCTGTTTTCTTTCGCCAGTGGTTAATCCAGCTGTGCCATTCTTAAAACTGCTTTCCTATTAATATATAATAAGATTTCAGCGAAGTAAAGTGTTTTTCATACCCCGCCCTGATATGCGTTTCTGTATCGTTGGTTTTCATTCCCCCGCATGAATAATATGCGCATAATTATACATCCATTATGTATATTATGCAAGCACTTTTTTTGTTTTTATAGAAAAACATTCAAGACGGCTTTTTCATTTCTGACACATTACGATTTGTCTCGATTCCTTTCTTCCCTATTTATATGCCTTTTTCACCCCACATGCTGACTTATGCTTTTTTCCCCGAATCCCCCAAAATTAATTTTAGAATTTATGTAAATTTACTCTTGCATAATTATGACAGTTGATGTATAGTAGTCATTAGCGAAAAGCAATGAATATAATACATAAATATTTAGGAGGATACACCTATGAAAGAAAAAGTTATTCTGGCATATTCAGGTGGTCTGGATACGACCGCAATCATCCCTTGGTTAAAGGAGCATTTTGATTATGATGTTGTTTGCTGCTGCATCGACTGTGGACAGGGAAATGAATTGGACGGACTGGAAGAAAGAGCAGCACTGTCCGGCGCTTCGAAATTATATATTGAAAACATCATTGATGAATTCTGTGACGATTATATCATGCCCTGTGTAAAAGCAGGCGCTGTATATGAAAATAAATATTTACTGGGAACCTCTATGGCACGTCCCGGTATCGCAAAAAGATTAGTAGAGATCGCAAGAAAAGAAGGCGCTACTGCTATCTGCCACGGAGCTACCGGAAAAGGAAATGACCAGATCCGTTTTGAACTTGGCATCAAAGCACTTGCTCCTGACTTAAAAATCATCGCTCCATGGAGAATGACCGATATCTGGACCATGCAGTCCCGTGAAGATGAAATCGAATACTGCAAAGAGCACGGCATTGATCTTCCATTTTCAGCAGACAGCAGCTACAGCCGTGACCGTAACTTGTGGCACATCAGCCATGAAGGTCTGGAATTGGAAGACCCGGCTAATGAACCAAATTACGACCACTTGTTAGTGCTGGGCGTATCACCTGAGAAAGCTCCGGAAGAAGGCGAATACGTTACCATGACCTTTGAAAAAGGTACCCCTATCAGCTTAAACGGTGAAGAGATGAAAGTATCTGAAATCATCACCAAATTAAATGAACTGGGCGGAAAACATGGAATCGGTATTGTAGATATCGTTGAAAACCGGGTTGTAGGAATGAAATCCCGCGGCGTATATGAGACACCGGGCGGAACCATCCTTATGGAAGCACATGACCAGTTAGAAGAATTAGTATTAGACCGTGCAACCATGGAAACTAAAAAAGATATGGGCAACAAATTTGCTCAGATCGTATACGAAGGCAAATGGTTTACCCCTCTTCGTGAAGCAATCCAGGCATTCGTTGATGTAACACAGGAATATGTAACCGGAGAAGTAAAATTCAAGCTCTACAAGGGCAATATTATAAAAGCCGGCACTACTTCCCCATACAGCTTATACAGTGAATCTCTGGCAAGCTTTACCACCGGAGAGTTATATGACCATCATGATGCAGACGGGTTCATCACACTGTTTGGTCTTCCGTTAAAAGTACGTGCTATGAAAATGGCTGAGATCGAAAAAAATAAATAATAGAAATAGATAATAGAAATAAGTAATAAAAAAATATCTGAATTCGTGTAAAAAGCAGAAAAAAGCCAGACATATCGATTGATTGACATGTCTGGCTTTATTCCATTTTTCCTGCTCTTGTAAGATATCTTTAAATATTCCCAAGCTCCTCAATTTCATCCAGCTGATGTAAAATCCCTTTTTGTTTTTCTGCAAATAACAAGGTCTTATTATATTTATAATACCGGTCACAACCGTTTTCATCCACAAACCATACACTATAAAAATCAGTATTGAGTTCCGTAATAAAGATAACCATTTCCTGGCTGTCCCCAAATGCTGCTTCCATAAAATCGAAAGCAAAATTCAGCGCCTCCTCTGCTTCTTTGAATGAAGTACTGCGGGATACCGTAATATCAGCAAATCGTTCCTTCACTGCTTCAAAAGCTTCCTCATTATCTATAAAGCTTCCCGCTTTTAACAGATTTTCATAGTCTTCCAACTGGGCAGCAGCTTTTCTGCGGATGTGCTCCTCCTCTTTGGTCAGCTGCTCTGCTAAAAGCAGCCTGGCAGTCTCTTCTTCCATTTGCCGGACAATTTCTCCCATTGCAGCATAGGCAGATTTGCCTAACCTGTCTTTAAAGCGCTTTAACTCCTCATAGACCATTGTTACAAATGCATCACTGCGGTAACAAGTCCGAAACAGTTCATCCAGTCTGGAAACCAGAAGTCCGATCACGCTTAATTTTTCATCAAATGCAGCACGCCGCACTTTGTCAATGGCAGTTTCAGATATGTGCCCCTTTAGAATATCGGCAACCTGGTAATCCTTTTTATATTTTTGATACAATTCCAGGTAATTAGAGAAATCCTTTGCGATCTTCCAATGCTGGATGTACTGGTAAACCACTTCCCGGTCAACCCTTTTCCCCATAGCTTCGTAGACCTTGATCAGCTGGGACAAATCCTCCCATCCTCTTGCCGTAGCAAAAAGTTTCCCATCCACAGTGGTCTCTATACAGTAAAAGTGATTTTTCTTCAATTCCAGATATGACAGCACCCCATGGTGGATACCTGCCTGGTAAGCGTATTCTTTCCATACCGAGAAGTCCGCTTGTACATCAATTTTCTTAATCCGGTCCAGGGTAACCACATCAAAATCTCTTACCGATTTATTGTATTCCGGGGGATTTCCAGCGGATACAATCACCCAGCCATCGGGAACCTTCTGGTTTCCAAAAGTTTTGCACTGTAAAAACTGAAGCATGGTGGGCGCCAGAGTTTCCGACACACAGTTAATCTCATCGATAAATAAAATACCTTCCCAGATACCGGTCTTTTCCATTTTTTCATACACCGAAGCAATAATTTCACTCATTGTGTATTCGGTAACCGACACCTTTTCCCCGTGAAACTCTTTTTCAACAATATAAGGCAGCCCAATTGCGCTCTGCCTGGTGTGATGGGTTATGGTATACGCCACCAGCCCTACCCGGCACTCTTTTGCAATCTGTTCCATGATCTGGGTCTTGCCAATTCCCGGCGGTCCGATGAGAAGCAGGGGCCTTTGCCTCACTGACGGGATCTGATATTCTCCGTATTCATTTTTCATCAGATATGCTTCAATGGAATTTTTAATTTCTTCCTTAGCTCTTTTAATATTCATTTCTATTCTCCTATATCATCTATCATCTTGAACAGGATACCGGTTTGACAGCTCCTCTTCATCTATAATTATTTTTATCGCCCAGGGAGGAACCTGTGTATCATCGTAGTCCTCACGCATAAATACAAATGCGGTATCATAGGGCGGCATATTCATTGGAAAAATCCCATACCCATCTGTAAAATACAACAGACCTTTGAGATTTGTAAATTCTTTTTTTCTGCATAGCTCATTCACATAAGCAAAAGCCGGACGAAAATCCGTCCCTCCGCTTCCCACAATTTCTATCTCTTCCATATATTTCTGTAATTCTTCTTCGGATGTAATTTTATTGTCCTGCTGCACCTTTTCATCACATTGAATGATGTGGATATTTACCTTCCTGAAAAAACTGTCGTTCTCCTTTAGAATATGATAAGTTTCCTCCAGAAAAAGCCGCACCAGATGTCCCGAACAGGACATGGATGTGTCGATCACAATGGCAAATTCTTCTATTTTCATTACTTCTTTGGATTCTACCGGTTCAATCAGCGGCATATTGCCATACATGGTCATGCCGTAGGTATAAAACGCATAATCAAACTGGTCCGTATCTACCTGTATCTCTTCTTTTAACACGGAAAATTTTCTTAAAAACCTGCGGTAATCATCGCCCTCTTTCTTACGTACTTTCAGCTGCTCCCGCAAGCCTCCTGATGCCTCCACAGATTCCTTAGAAAAGGTGTCCAGATCCATCTCCATCTGCTCCCGTATATCCTGCCATTTCTGGTTCATTTCACTGTTTTTTTCGGATTCTTCCTGTTTATTCCAGTACTGATGGCTGTCCTGACAGAATTCCCGAATCAGTTTTTCCAGTTTTTTGTTATTTACACCAAAATCCATATTTTGCAGTTCCAGGTAAATCCCTTCAGCAGTGAGCACCTTCAGGCTCCTGCGAAGCTCCCGGTACGTACTTTCCCGCAGCCAGGACATCCCCTTTTTCAGACAGCGTATCTGCATGCTGTCAATAATGGATTCAACAGCAATATCGCATGCCAGGTTCCAGTAGATTTCCTCCCGTTTTTCGGTTTCCACTACATGAAAAAACAGGCAGTGCAGCACCTGATGCAGATATGTCCGGTTTACCATGGTGCGGCTCTCACGAAATAAGCCCCCCAGAAACCTTGCATTGTAATAAATGACATTTCCGTCCGTTCCAAGACTGTTCAGTTCCATATCCATCTGATATTGAAACGATGACAGCGCAACGTCTAGAAAACGCATATGAATGTATAACTCATTTCTGGCGTTAATCAGGATATCAAAGCCTGCCTTTTGAAGCCGCTCCCATATTTCCTGTTCTCTCGCCGCGAAATCTTCAGCCATATAGACTCCCTTCTATTTCCCTATTGCATTTATCTAGTGCCACCCGGCGTAAATTCGTGGGTATATAGTTATCGTGGCGTATTTACGCCGGGTGGTACTATAATTCAAAGCTCTTTTTCTTGTTTTCATAATGCTCATATTTATAATCCATAAAATATCCAACCGCCTCCATGCGCCCCTGCTCCCTGGCATAACATATAAGCTGCTCTAAAACATCAGACTGCCATCTGATCTGGCTGCTTAAAAAGTCCAGCTGATGCATACGATCTGAACGAATCAGCCACATCCCTGCAGCTGCACTGTGACCGGTTAAATATTCCCGATACTGTAACTGATGCTCCTCTGTTAACTGCCAGGGATATTCCAGTCGGTATAGCGCCAGATGGACACAGAAATCTTCCGATTCCCATGCTTTTGCATCGTAAAACAGGCTGTCATATTCCAGAAATTTAAATGCTCCGTTATGAAAGCACTGCCGATAGGTATATCCCGAACCATGGATGCGGGTTTCTAAAATCCTGGCGGGCGTATTTTCCACTGCCTCTTCATAATATTCCGGAAACAGCAGCCTGGCGATAACCTGTCCTTCCCGGCTTAATTTCACTTCTACCTCGTGATTTAACTCTGCAACGACATTTTTAAAACAATATCCCTCAGGGCCATCCAGACTAATCTTTAACCTGGATAGTTTTGCACATCCGGTAAATGCTCCCCCGCCGATCTCACGGATTCCCTGATACAGCGCCAAACGTGTAAGCTGTCTGCACCCGTAAAATGCATAATCACCGATTGTCCGTACCGTTTCCGGCAGAATTACCTCTTCCAGCATATCGGCACAGACTGCCTGTCGTCCCCCATCCCCGTCATATGCCCCGGAAAATATATACCTTCCCAGAGCAGTCACCGGATATCCTTCCAGCTGTCCGGGCAGTTTAACTTTACCTGCCTCCCCGTAACAGCGTAGAATACAGACTTCATTATTTTCTATTTTATAATCAAATTGCAACCTTCCGGTTCCTCCTTGTCTTCCTGATTACCAAAAAGTTACAGCCGGAATGCTACGCACTCCGGCTGTCCATTATTTTGCTGCTTCTGTTTCCGTTTCATTTAATCCCTGTAAATAATCGTCCACGGCTGTTGTCTTCACCTCGTAGTTTTTTACCGGAGGTGTATAGAACTTATTAAAAGCCGAAAAACCTACCCATCCAACAATGACAAGACACACTGCCAAACCACCCAGCTTCATCAACATTTTATTTCGTTTCTGTTTTTTAAGAAGCTTTTCACGATTTGCTTTTTCTTGTTTGTAACGGTCTACTTTCTCCTGACTCATATGTTCTTCTCCTTACTTCTGCTATCTGTCATTTCTTCAAGCACATTTTTTATATTATATCACAGATTTGTAGGAATTGCATGTATTTTTTACTTCTTTTGACATTTTTACGGCAGTAATTTTAAACAACAATTATGATTCCACCATCATTTGCATACATGCTGCTGATCCCGGCAGTATCGATTATAAAGATATCCTTCAGGGTTAATCTGGACAGCAATGCATCCTTTATCATTTTCGCGCGGTCCGGACAATTACAATGAGAAATAGCCAGAATCTTTTCTTCCGAATTTTCAACCTTCTCAACAATAAAATCTACCATTTTAACCAGCGCCTTATTCATACCTCTTGCCTGATCCAGCTGAACAATGGTACCTTCCTGGGTAGCCCCCATTACAGGTTTAATCTTAAGTGCTGTTGCTACAAATGCCTTTACTTTGCTGAGACGTCCGTTTTTCCGGAGGGTATCCAGATTTTCCAATACGAACCAGGTACTCTGACCGGCTATATACCGTTCTACTGTGTCCACAATCTCTTCAAATTCCATTCCTGCATTTTCGCATTCCTGTATCTTCATACCAATCAGAGTCTCTCCAATCGACGCTGACCTGGAATTGAAAATATGAACCTTTTTATCCGGATGTTCTTCTAAAAATAACTTTTTCCCCAGTTCCGCACTGTTATAGGAACCGCTTAACTCTGCCGACAGTGTAACCGCATATGCTCTTGGCGCTCCGCAGTCAAAAGCACTCATATAGGCTTCCGGTGACGGACATGAAGATTTGGGACAGTTGGGACTTGCAGCGATCTTTTTCAAAAAATCTGCCTGGTCAAATGTTTCATCATCCACAATCGTGTAATCATCCACCTGCATGGTAAGTGATGCTGTAGCAAAATGACCGTCTTTCTTCATTTCTTCCGTCAATTCGCCGCAGCTGTCAATAATTATTTTGTAATCCATTAAAAATTCCTCCTAAAATCTTGCATCACTCATGCAGAATATTCTCAAGTACAATATCGTACTAATTAGCATATCTTATTATGTAGTTTTTAATACCACATAATCATAGCACATATAAATTCGTTTGAAAAGGGGTTTTTTCCATTTCCGGCTGAATCCCCGCTTGCCGTCTTCTGTCATTGCGGTTATAATAAAAGCAGATGAAATTTTTTATAAAAAAAGGAGCAAAAAATTGATCGCACTACATATATTAGATGTTAAACAATTTATGTCAAAATTATTGCTGAATGATACTTTTGACCATTTTCTGCTGTCTGAAGCTGTTATTACTACCTATAATACTTTTCATATTGACGGACGCCTGCAAAAAGATTATTACAGCCCCGATGAACTGGCAGAACGGGATATGTCAAATGCCAATTATTCGTCCTGGATGCAGGTACGTCCCTATTGTTTTGAATTGATCAAAGGAAAACGCACACCGCTGAATTTCAAATTTGTCTTTCAGCTCTCCCCTGCCAATCTTGAAAAACTGTTAATTCAGACAAAGCTTCCCGTGTCTCCTTCAGACATCAACGGCTTATTTTTGAATTTAAAGTATGACGGACATAATCTCAGCTGTATCACCGGTACCTCCATCCGCATCTTTACCATGGACAAAACCCTGGAGCAGTCCTGGGATACCATGGTACAAAAATTTCTCAGGCAGAAAGAAATTGCATTTGAACTGCTATAGTGGACTGTACGATAAAGCGTTGGAACGTTCTTTACGTAACTGTTATTATTCTTTCCATATTGGTAATTTTTATGAATATCCCCACATAATGTCTTAAAAAATAATGAGTTTATGATTTGTTTATAAAGTTTATAAAAATTTGTTAGCACTCATCTTGATCGAGTGCTAATTTTTTCTTGACAATTTATTTTTCCCGTATTAAACTAGCTATAGATAAAAATGAAATAATACAAAAGGAGTGTTACTTATGAGCAACAAAAAAGGAAGCTTATCAATTAACAGCGAAAACATATTTCCAATTATCAAGAAATGGTTGTATTCCGACCATGACATCTTTTTCCGTGAACTTGTTTCCAACGGATGTGATGCGATCACGAAGTTAAAGAAACTGGAAGTTATGGGTGAATACTCTTTCCCGGAAAAACACAAAAACAAAATTGAAGTAATTGTAAATCCGGAAGCAAAGACTTTAAAATTCATCGATACCGGTCTTGGAATGACTGCTGATGAAGTAGAAGAATACATCACACAGATTGCGTTTTCCGGTGCAACGGATTTCCTTGAAAAATACAAAGACAAAACAAATGACGATGAAATGATCGGTCATTTCGGTCTGGGCTTTTATTCAGCATTTATGGTAGCAGAAGAAGTACACATCGATACGCTTTCTTATAAAGAAGGTTCTACACCAGTTCACTGGGAATGTGACGGCGGCACAGAATATACGTTAGACGATGGCAATAAAAATACCGTCGGTACAGAAATTACGCTCTTCTTAAATGAAGAAAGTCTGGAATTTGCCAATGAATACCGTGCTCGTGAAGTACTGGAAAAATACTGTTCTTTCATGCCGGTTGAAATATTCCTTTCCAAAGAAAATGCAGAGCAGGAATTTGAAACCATCGATGAAGCAGATCTTCGTGAAGATGATGTTGTCGTAGAGCATATCCACGAAGAAGCTAAAACTGAAGAAAAAGAAAATGAAAACGGTGAAAAGGAAATCGTGGAAGTTTCTCCTGCAAAGGATAAAGTAAAAATTAACAAACGTCCTGTTTCCTTAAGCGATCCTGCCCCACTTTGGACCAAGCATCCAAATGACTGTAAAGAGGAAGAATACAGAGATTTCTACCGTAAAGTATTTATGGATTTCAAAGAGCCGTTATTCTGGATTCACTTAAATATGGACTATCCGTTTAACTTAAAAGGTATTCTCTTCTTCCCGAAAATCAACACAGAATATGATTCCATTGAAGGCAAGATTAAGTTATACAATAACCAGGTATTCATCGCAGATAACATCAAAGAAGTAATTCCTGAATTCCTGATGCTCTTAAAAGGTGTCATCGATTGTCCGGACTTACCGCTTAACGTATCCAGAAGTGCTCTTCAGAACGATGGTTTTGTTAAGAAGATCGCTGATTACATTTCCAAGAAAGTAGCTGACAAATTAAGCGGCATGTGCAAGACAGACCGTGAACAGTATGAAAAATACTGGGATGACATCAGCCCATTTATCAAGTTTGGCTGCTTAAAAGATGGCAAGTTCAGTGATAAAATGATGGACTACATTCTTGTGAAGAACCTGGACAGCAAGTATTTAACTCTGCCAGACTTCATCGCAGAGAATAAAAAGGACGAGCCGGAAGTTGAAGTGGTTGATTCAGAAGAAACCGGTGCTGATAAGGATGCTGATAAAACAGAAGCAGAAAAGCCCAAAACTACGCTCTTCTACGTAACAGATGAAGTTCAGCAGAGCCAGTATATTAATATGTTTAAAGAAGAAGGCCTGGATGCCGCAATCTTAAAACATAACATTGACTCCGCTTTCATCAGCCATGTAGAGCAGAAAAATGAGGAAGTGAAATTCCAGCGTATCGATTCCGATGTTACCGAGCACTTCAAAGAAGAAACGAACGCGGAAGAATTAAAGGAAACAACGGATACATTAACGGAATTATTCCGCAAAGCTCTTGGCAAAGAAAAACTGGAAGTCAAAGTTGAAAAGTTGAAAAATGAAAATATCTCTTCTGTTATGACGCTTTCCGAAGAAAGCAGACGTATGCAGGATATGATGAAGATGTATAATATGTACGGCATGGATCCAAGCATGTTTGGTTCTTCCGAAACCCTTGTATTAAATGCGAATAATAAATTAGTACAGTATATCTTTGAAAATAAAGACTCTGAAAATATTCCGATGATGTGTGAGCAGTTATATGATCTTGCACTCTTAAGCCACAAACAGCTGGCTCCGGAAGAAATGACCAAATTTATTTCCAGAAGTAATGAAATTATGATGCTGTTGGCAAAATAAAATAGAAGTACGACTGCTTTGTAGCAGAAATGTAATTTTGAAAACGTCCGGAGTGCATCCGGACGTTTTTATTTTGTTTATGACTGCTTCTGATCTCTTTGTTTATGACTGCTTCTGATCTCTTTATTTATGCTTTCTGATCTCTTTGGGCTCTCCAGCTTTCATCAGCCGGAATACCTCAGAGCTTCTATTGGATGTTTCTTCGCCGCTTTATTTGCCGGGTAGATTCCGAATATCACCCCGATAATACTGGAGAAGCCAACCGCAATCCATACTACCTGGTTGGACAGCTGGAAGCTCATAGAGTCCATGATCATCCCTGCTGCCTGCAATATGCCCCAGGATAATAAGATTCCAAAGAGACAGCCTAAAAGGCTGATCATCAACGCTTCCAACATAAACTGAAGCATAATGCTTCCCCTGCCTGCGCCAATTGCTTTTCGGATACCGATTTCTTTTGTACGCTCAGTTACCGAAACCAGCATAATATTCATAATTCCAATTCCACCAACCACTAAAGAAATCGCTGCTATTCCCCCCAGCATTAATGCCAGTGTATTGGTCACGCTGTTCATTGTTTCCATAAGCGTAGACTGGTTCTGAATGGTAAAGGCATCTTCATCCTGCCCAAAACGTTCTAACAGCATCTCCGACAGGACATCTTCTGCTGCATCCAGGCTGTCTTCGCTGGTGGCTGTGGCATAAAAAGTTGTGATCTCTGATGAAACATTGCTTGCCATCCTGGTCAGTGTGGTATAGGGGATATATGCATCCAGACTGGTATAAGTGGAACTGCTGGATGAGGATTTACTCTCATCACTCTTAATAATCCCGATAATTAAAAAACTTCTGCCGTCCAGTGAAATACGCTCTCCTACTGCATTGGCACGCCCGATGATTTCGGTAGCCGCATCTTCATTTAGAACCACCACATTAGAATGGTTATCTATATCTGCTGTTTTTAAGAAACGTCCATATGCCAGTTCCTTCCCCTGTATATCCAAATACGAACCGGTTGTGCCGTATGTGGTAACTGTACTGCTGGTATATCCGCTTTTTGCCGTGACGCTGCTCTGGGCAACCGGTGCTGCCAGGGCGATCTCGTCATTATCCGTAAAACCGGAAAGTTCGGATAACTTCAATGGATTTTCTTTGTTGTCCACAATGCGGACCGTTAAAAGATTTGTTCCAATATTGGAAATTTCATCCGTTACTGAGGTGGTTGCACTATTTGCAATGGAAACAAGTACCACCAGGGACATTACCCCGATGATAATCCCCAGCATCGTTAAAAACGATCTCATTTTATTAGAGGTTATGGCGCTCCAAGCCATTTTTAAGGATTGAAAAATCATCATTCCACCTCCTTAACGTGCCCATCCAGGATATGGATTCTGCGCACTGCCTGCTTTGCCACTTTATTGTCATGAGTAATCAAGACAATGGTATTCCCCTGTTCGTGCAGTTCGTGAAACAGGCTCATGATATCATCTCCCGTTCTGGAATCCAGATTTCCGGTTGGTTCATCTGCCAGAAACAGGGAGGGGCTTGTCACAAGTGCCCTGGCAATGGCAACTCTTTGCTGCTGACCTCCGGATAACTCAGTGGGCTTATGGTGCATTCTGCTGGAAAGCTCCACTTTCTCTAATGCTTCCATTACTCTTTTTTTTCGTTCTGACGAATGGATTCCCTGGTATATTAAAGGAAGCTCCACGTTCTCCTCTGCTGTCATCTTCTGGATCAGATTGAAATTCTGAAAAATAAATCCTATTTTCCGGTTTCGTATCCGTCCAAGTTCCCGCTCCGAATACTGTTCGATCTCCTGCCCATCCAGATAATACTCTCCACAATCTGCAACGTCCAGACATCCTATGATATTCATAAGTGTGGACTTACCGCTTCCCGAAGGTCCAATAATACTGACAAATTCTCCTTTTTTTATTCTCATATTAGCATGATCCAAAGCACGCACTTCTTCTCCGCCGATCTGGTAATATTTACTAACGTCCTGAAATATAATCATTGCCGTCACCTCACTGTCCGCCCGGTGCACTCATCTGGCCCGAACCTCCGCTTGGTCTTCCGCCGCCGGAGGGCATTTCACCACTGAAGCCTCCCTGCGGCATCTCTCCGGTAAAACCACCTGACGGCATTTCTCCTCCCTGCATTCCCATAAAGCCACCCATTTCTATGCCGGAAGAAGAACCTGAGCGGCTATAGTACACGGTATCCCCTTCACTTAAACCACTGACAACTTCCACATTTGTTCCGTCTGATAATCCGGTCTCAATTTCAGTTTCTCCGGTTAAGATTCCTTCTTCATCCTGACTTGTATAGACAAATACTCTACTTCCCTGTTCCTGTAGGGCATTCATCGGTATCAGCAGGATATCTTCTTTGTTTTCGATGGTTATGGTTGCTGAGGCATTCATTCCGATACGCATAGACTCGTCTTTAGGTATTGTAATCTGCACCGGATATTTTGTTACTCCGCCACTGGAACTGGCGGAATTGGAAATCTTCGTTACGCTTCCCTGAAACGTCTGGTCTTCAATGGCGTCAAAGGTAATCTCTGCTTCCTGATTGAGAGTGACCGATAAAATGTCTAATTCATCTACGTTTACGGAAAGAATTACATTATCCTGCGGGGACACCGTCATAATTGATACATGCTGTGAGCTGGACGATGTACTGGATGTGGTACTGTCCGTATTGGTTTTACTGTCCGCAGCACTGGTTTCGCTTGCAGCAGCCTGTGCCGTATTTCCAGCGACATTCCCGGTATTTCCGGCACCACTGCTGTTAATCCCGTTTGTATTATTGGTAAAGTTTCCATTCGTTGCATTATCGGTACTTTCGCTGCTCTTTCCATTGGTATCCATACCGTTATTTTTATCGGTACTTTTCTGTGACTCGGACTGTTTATTGCTGTCCTTTTCATTTTTTGTATCCGGCTCTGTCTGTGGCTGCGTTTCTTTGGGGTCGGTTGAGGGCTGGGAATTTGTCTCTGTTTCCTTGTCACTGGTAGTCTCTGTTACCGGGTCGGTCTGCGTATCTGTAGGTTTCTCTGTTTCCTCTGCTGCCGTAGCCGGGAATACTGCGGAAAAGGAAAGCGTACTCTGATCCGCACTCAGAGTTATTCCGGAGACAACACCTGTGCCTAACTGTGGTGTAATGCCAGCCGCAAACTGATATCCTTCCTTCGCCGTCAGTGTAATAACTGCAGTATAAGTAGTCGCAGGCTGAAAGACAGTGTCGGTGGGATTCCAGAGGATACATCCGGTATAACTTTGCGTTTCCTGCAGAATCGTCTGTGGTGAAGTCCCTTTTACCGGTGCCGCAATCTCCGGCGAACACTCTGCTATTTCTGTTTTGTTTTGCTCGGTCTCAGTGAGAAAAGAGCTCTTGGATTCTTGATTTTCGATGGAGTCGCTTGCTGCTTTTGATGTGCTTGCGGCTGTGGTTACTTCTGCCGATACACCGGTAGTTGCGCTGGTGGTTACTAAGGTGGTTACGCCAGTTGTGACTTCTTTGCTTACTCCTGTGGCTTTTATGACGGATGCCGCTGCAAAAACCGCCTGACTGCCGGAGTTTGAGGAATAGGATACCCCCGTCATGCCATTTGAGGAATTGGAACTTCCTGATGAACCGGTGCCCACGGTACTGCTATTGGAAGTACTGCTTCCAGCCGTCACATTTACAGTCTGGACAATTCCGTCAAATTCTGCTGTTATGGTTGGGTTGGCGGACAGATTCATTAATTCCTGCAGAGACTGTGCCAGTTCTTCTCTGGTTGCCAGCAGTTCCTGATAGGTGCCAAGGGATGCACTTTCTTTTAGTTCTATCAGGGTATCATCCGCATCCACCGATTCATTCAGGGAAACATCTATGGAACTTACGGTGCCTGCAGTACCTGTGACTGCCAGCTGCTGGTGAATATAAAGCTTGCCTGTTCCCAGTTCTTTTCCATCAGAATCTTTAACTGTTACAGTATCATCTAATTCCGGTCCGTAATCAGTAAGGGTAATTATTCCGGTTTTGCCGGATACACTTTCTACGGTTCCTGTTTTCTCTGTGCCGCTTGACAGGGTTACGGTTACGCTGTCTCCTGCCTCAATTCCGGTTACATTTTCCAGCTCCACAGCCATCTTTCCATCCAGTGACAATAGGATCAATGCCCCATTTTCCAGCATTACATCTGCAATCTTATCACCGGATGCAGTATATATTTTTTTGACGCGGCCGCTGACACTGGCTGTTATCGTATCTGCATCGGTATCTTCCTTTGCCTCATTGATTTCTTTGTCCAGTTTTGCAATCTCTTCCTGGGTATCTTCAATTTTAGACAGCAGAGATGCCTGATTAATGACAGCCAATTCATCGCCCTTCTTAACGTTGTCACCGCTTTCCACTTTCACTTCATCGACCACCAGCCCGGAAGGTATTTCTACTGCACTTGCAGTATCTGCTTCCAATGTTCCGGTACCCACAATGGTATTGGTGATGTTACCTTTTTCCACCGTTGCTGTCTGGGTCTTGGAAGCCGCCGCCGCTTCTACCGGCATCCTCCGTCTGGTCATAAAAAATGTAGTTCCGCCTGCTCCAATGATACAAACCCCTAGGAGGATCAAGATCCATTTCCTCTTTTTCTTATCTCTCCAGATTTTGATTTTTTTTCTTTTCTGTTTCACTACCATATTTCCCTCCATTTACAGTCTTTTCATCTGTCTTAATTTTGCTAACTATCTTATGCATCTAGAATAATTGAAAATTGTGTTGAATCCATGGATGATAAATGTTAGTTTTGTGATGGTAACCCAAATTAACCTGAATATATTTAGTATCAGTAATAATTATTGTTATTGACATATGGGAATTTTTACTATATAATACAACTATGGGAATACAAAGACAGGTTGTGTGGAATGATATGATATAGCATATAGCTGCAATTTCTGATTGCCGAAGTGATAAGAAAGGAATTGATACAATGAATACTAAAGCTTTTTTCAAACTCAGTTATGGCGTGTATATCGTTTCCGCCAATTTCGAAGAGAAAGATGGGGGCTGTGTGATTAACACGCTGGCTCAGGTGACATCTTCACCTGCAAGACTATCTATCGCATTGAATAAGAATAATGAAACCTTGCGTTTAATAGAAGGAGCCGGTTCTTTCACTGCTGTTGTACTTGCCGAAGACGCAGATATGGAACTCATTAAAACTTTTGGATTCCAGTCCAGCAGGGACAACGAGAAATTTCAGCAGACATCTTATGATAGGGACTTAAACGGAAACCCCTATCCCACTGAAGGAATTGCAGCAAGATTTTCCTGTAAAGTTACAGACCGATTGGATGTGGGTTCCCATGTTATTCTGATTGGAGAAGTGACAGAAGCTGAAATTCCTACCGAGTCCCAGGTTCTGACCTATGCTGACTATCACAGCAAAAAGAAAGGAACTACTCCCAAAAATGCACCTTCCTATCAAGAAAGCCAGACAAAAGGTTTTCGCTGCAGCGTCTGCGGATATATATTAGAAGCAGATGAACTTCCGCAAGACTTTATATGTCCGGTATGCGGCAAGGATGCATCTTATTTTGAAAAAATAGATTGATGATGCTGATCTTTATTTTTTAGCTTATGGCGGAATTGTAATGTCATCCGCAGGCACTACAATTCCTATACTATATATGGTACCTCCTATTTTTACATAAAAAACAGCCCCCTTCCTGATTTTCGAGGGCTGTTTTTTATTGTGTAAATATGCCTTTGTATTCATCTCTGATGGAGCCGTCTTATAGTTACGTCTGCATGATAATCACATCTGTCTGATGGTTGCTTCTGCTTTATGGTCACCTCTGCCTAGATTACTTCTGCCTTATGATTACTTCTCCCTTATGATTACTTCTCCCTTATGATTACTTCTCCCTTTTGATTACTTCTGCCTTAAAGTCACTTCCTCATGGATGCAGCCTGGACATCTCTTCGTGCTCCTTGTGCAATTCTAAATAGAGCTGCAGGGAATTCCAGGACCGGTTGAATTCTGTTATCATGGCTTTTAGATGAATGCGCTCAATTCCTTCCTGGCGAAACTTTGCTAAAAGGGTATCGACCTGACTGCTGCTTAAATGCATCACCATCATCTCCTGCGGGAAACCGCCTCCTGTATATTTGCGTTCTTCCCTCTGAAATCCTGATATACCTGCCAGCAAACCAATAGGCTGGTAATAGTCTTCCAATAGAATGTCTTTAAATTCAATTCCCATTTTTTTCAGAACTGTCTTTACTTTTTCTCCTTTATCTGTATCTTTAAATCCATATAGCAATACACATGTGCTGCTTTTCATATTATTTTATACACTCCTAAAATTGTCTTTTCTTTATAACCCCCTGCGCCAGCCCCAGTATCCGGACCTGCTCCGCATTAACACCCATTGGCTCATAGTCATCATTTTCGGGGATTAGTAGTACCATGCTTCCCATTTGCCGGAATCGCTTTAAGGTAACGCTTCCATCTATATCCACCGCAACAATTTGTCCATTTTGTGCCACATTCGACTTTTTCAATACAATGAAGTCACCGTCACTGATATTAGCATTAATCATGGAATTCCCTTTTACACTTAAAATAAAGGATTCCATGGGACTTACAAGCCATTCTGCCGGAAAATAACACAGATCCACCATATCATCCAGCATGTCAATTGGCTGACCCGCTGCAATACTGGAAAACATGGGAATGCGTATCACACTGCTTCCGCTTAAGATTTCCTGATTGCTGCTGTCTCCGACGATAATTTCGTTCGGATGATCTATATCCCTTAAGAAATTAACGGTCTGAGACTTGTTTAAATCCACATATTGATAATACTCAATACTGGAAGGCAGCATTGAAGTGTCGAACACCGGAATATCTTCTATCTCTGACAGGCTTCTGTCCCATATTTTTAAATCATTGCCATCGGTAACGATTGCATAACATGCTTTGGGAGCTGCTGCCAGATAAGATTTCATCTGTTCCAGAGCACTTACGATTCCGTAACCTGGCTGCTTTACTTCTGCCAATATATAAGGTATCATTTCATTATTGGCATAAATATATACCACAATATCTACAAATCCTGTTTTTGAAAATAATTGTACCCGGTATTCAATGTCCAGCATTTTCGCTGGATAGCGGTAAATCTCTGTCAGCTCTCTGATCAGCCATTGGCGCACGGATTCCTCTTTTGTATAAGGATCATCTATCTTGTTTAAGAAAAGATAATCCTTAAGGGGAACCTGATATAGATTATGCAGCCGTGCCCCTTCTCTTAATCTTAAAAAAGATGCATTGATATCTCTGATGAATCTGGACGGTTCATTGTGACTGCTGATATACAGACGCTCCGTTGCCCTTGTCATGCCAACATAGAGTAATTTCCGCTCCATGGTTTCTGCATAATTTACATCATCCGCTTCTGCCAGTGCCATATTATTTGGTATAATCTTTTCAGAAATTCCTATCAGAATAACCACTTTAAATTCCAACCCCTTAATGGAATGCATGGTCAATAACTTCACATCATTGGATTGAAAATCGATTCCGGTACTGCTTGTATAAAAATTACTGGTAAGTTCCTGGCCAAATCCTGCTTCCACCTGTTCTAAAAGTTTCTTCGTCCTTGCGATTACGGCTATATCCTTTCGTTCATACTTGCGGCTGAGATTCCTTAAGATCAGATCCTTTACATAATGTATTTCATCCTCCAGAGCCTGAAAACTACGCAAGACCGGATAACTTCCCTGTCTGTCAATCAAGGAAGGTTTTACAAAATTATCGTCTCCAATAATATCGATGTCATGACTGATCAGGCTGTATGCTGCTTCTGCAATCTGGGTTGTGGTTCTGTAATTTTTAGAAAGCAGGTTGCTTTTACCCGTCATATCCATCCCAATACTTGCAAAACTACGCCCTTTCACAAGCCAGGAACCTTCATAAATACTCTGTGCCGTATCTGCTACAAAAAGGATACTGCTGTATTCTTTTTCCCGATTATATAGCTCCCGCAGACATTCTAATTGTATGCGGGACAAGTCCTGGCTTTCGTCTATGATAATATGAGTAAATTTCGGAATTTGATGTGTTTTCATATATTGCAGTGCCATTAGAATAATATCTTGAAAATCACACAGATTCTTTTTTGCCATCTTACGCTGATAGAGGCTCATCAGCTCATGAATACTTTGACGTGTCTGGCTGTTTTTCAGTAATTTCTTTGGACCGTTTTCATTATTACGGCTTCCGGTTCTTCCTATCCGGTCTACATTTTGATATTCTTCCAGTTCCATGTAATTGCAGGACTTTATCCACTGGATTTCTTTTTTTAAGAACCCCAGAAATTTTCCATCCAGAACCTTTACCTCCGGGAAGGATTTCTGTAACTGCCAGATACATTCCTGCAATATTTCATTTTCCTGCTGGACTTTTGCTATTTTATAAAATTCTCCCTCTTCTCTGCAGAATTGGACGAAATAATTATGTATTAACTTATCTATATTACGAATGAACACCCGGTCATTAATGGCGTCCCTTGCGAACAGAGAAATCTGTTCTTCCTTTTCAATGTTTGAATAGATATATTCAATATAATTGATTAAGCTTTTATTATAAGTGACCATTAAGATTTTGTCATCCGGCTCCACACAATGATGGTTTAATAAAAAGGAGATACGGTTCACTGCCACCGTGGTTTTCCCGGAACCAGCCACTCCCTTTATTAACGATTGACCCATAACCCCACTTGTAATGAGCTTCTTCTGTTCCATATTCAGCTGCATATATTTTCTCCCATATCCTCTAATTCTAGAGCGTGTTTTAAAATTGCTTTCTGACAACTGTACGTCACACTTTGTGGGAGATTTGTCCCGGATGAAGGGCGCGTAGCGGGCTACGTAACCTGA
>JAGZJZ010000062.1 GCA_018365455.1 Clostridiales bacterium | reverse complement strand
CTGTGCATAGCCGCCGCCTGCTGCGCCGCCCTTTACACCGAATACCGGTCCTAAAGATGGCTCACGAAGTGCAACCATAACGTTCTTGCCCAGTTTCTGCAAACCATCAGCCAGACCTACGGTTGTTGTGGTCTTTCCTTCTCCAGCCGGAGTTGGGTTGATTGCTGTTACCAGAACTAATTTTCCGTTTGGTGCATCACTTTCTTTTAACAGATTGTAGTCAATTTTCGCTTTGTATTTTCCGTATTGCTCCAGATATTTTTCGTCAATACCTGCTTTTGCTGCGATTTCTGTAATAGGGGACATAGTAGTCTCCTGTGCGATTTCAATGTCTGATTTGTAACCCATAGTTAAATATCTCCTTTCATTACGATTGTTACTGTTCACTCCGCGGTCAGTAACTGCATAAATCCATCTAAAATCGCCTTTGGCGATGGGATTTATACACTCCTGAATCACTTTCTCACGCACTGTGCAGTAAATGCACAGTACTGCCGGAACAGTACTTTCGATCCGTTATGCGTATTCTTCGGAACGGATTTATATTTTTTTCAATGTGCCGATGGACACATCTCCAACAACTGCCAGATCCTCTGCTTCAAAGGAAAGAGGGAAATTATCAGAAAACAAAATTTGGGATGAAGGTGGAAATTCATCATCCCCGGCCCATAGAATAAATTGTACAAAATATCCATTTATGAATTCAAACTCGTAAGATACATCGCCTGATTCTAATTTAGAGGCACCCACTTTTTCCATCTGTGCCTGAAAAAGTTCTAACTTTGAACCGTAGGAAAACGCCAGGCGCATCAGGCATCTTCCCTGAAACTGCCTGAAATAAACTTCTCCCCAGGGTACTTCACGATAAGTCAGATACTTTCCGGTAGTTTCGGAAGCTACACCTTTTGTCAAAAACCGGATCGCAATAATTTTTGCTGCCACTTCATCCAAAAGGGCACCATATCCCTCATCATCAGTCTGTGCTTTTTCCACACGGAATTCCGGATAAAAGATCAGATACTCTTTCTGCATCATGCGCAGTGTAAATACCTGCTTTTCTTCATCAAAGGGAACTCCGGTGCGTCTGCTTGCTTCAATCGGATCTATTTTGCGGAATTCTTCCAGGTAATGCTCGAACGGGATTCGTTCTTTGTTGTCTTTTTCGTACTCAATATTCATCTGTATTCCCATTGCATATTGCAGACCCGCCTGCAATACTGCCACAATAAAACAAATTGAAAGAATTACAGCGTGGCGCCCTTTCCATATCACAATTTTCTTTCAATCTTTACGCTGGGAATAGCGCAAGCAATCTTGTGCTATTCCTGAATCAGCGGCGTAAATGCATTTTTCTTTCACATTTTACATAATGAATACCGCAAGCAATCTTGCGATACTGCCTGAGCATCTACTCTATTTCAATTATATTTAATCTTCAAATAATGTTGTATCTGTATGTGGTAAGAAACATGCTGCGACAAACTCATCCATATACTGAGGTATTGCACTCAATTCCAGATAAGTCATATTTCTAGCAACTTCATATACTTTCCGTTCAGCCTGTGTAGAACATAGCATTGCATATGCCCCTGACAGAGATGAATTTCCGATATACTGGTACAATTCCAAAGGAACCTTCGGGAACATACCGATATGAATTGCATTTTCCATATTGATGCCGCTGCCAATACCGCCCGCTACATAGACATGTTCAATCATAGAGATATCAAAATCACAATAGGATAACATCGTACGGATAGCAGAGAAAATAGCTCCCTTTGCACGGATAAAATTATCAATATCAACTTCGGAAATCTCCACATCTTTCACAGAGCCCGCTTCCGACTCAAATGCCAGCACATAGCTGCCCATATCAAACTTATCGTGTCTGACACGTTTGCCTTCACGCACAAATTTGCCTTTGGGGTTAATAATACCGCAGCGGAACAATTCGCTGATAATATCAATAATACCGGAGCCGCAGATACCAATCGGTTTCGTCCCCTCATCTCCGATTACAGAGAGACTGGGTTCCATCGTTTCCTGATCAATGGTACATGCTTCAATTGCGCCATCCGTAGCACGCATACCGCAGCTGATATCTCCGCCCTCAAAAGCAGGTCCCGCTGAGCAGGCACAGCTCATTAAAAAGTCAGAGTTACCGAATACGA
The DNA here is from genome assembly GCA_018365455.1 of Clostridiales bacterium. GTDB lineage: Bacteria > Bacillota > Clostridia > Lachnospirales > Lachnospiraceae > Robinsoniella. The sequence continues at coordinate 32,908 of JAGZJZ010000062.1, read as the reverse complement.
TTTCTCCATTGGTACCAAGGTCAATAAACAGTGAAAATTCCGGTTTGTTCCACAAAGCACTTACAAATGCACCCGCGGTAATATCTCCGCCTACATAACTTCCGATATTCGGCGCTATGATAATATGGGAATCGGGATTAATATGAATCCCAATATCAGATGCATACAAAGAATTTGTTTTAAAGAATGTGGGAATATATGGTTCCATACGAAGCGGATCTGCATTGATCCCCATTAATAAATGGTTCATTGTGGTGTTCCCTGCAACACACATACGATAAATACTCATAGGATCCAGTTTTGCCTGTCTGCACATGGTCTGAATCAGCGGATTAATGGTCTCATCAATAACCGCCTTTTGCAGCCGGTCCTTGCCGCCCGGTTTTGCAGATTCAATAATACGATTGATGACATCTGCTCCATAACGGATCTGTCCGTTTCCGGAAGAACCTTTTGCAAGAATAGAGCCATCCAGCATATTGATCAGAATTGCAGAAACGGTTGTCGTTCCAATGTCAATTGCAATTCCACCTACAATTACTTCTTCCGTTTCCGGGAAAACGTCATATACAAAAATATCTGTTTCAATTTTCCGTACAATGATCTTAACACGGAAGCCGCTTTCTCTAAGAACATCCGGCAGTTTTTTCAAAACAGAATACGGGACACGAATCCTTTCAATGCCGGTAAGTGCTTTGATAGCACGGGTAAACCGTTCATTATCCGGCATCGTATCATCCAAATTTGGCTGATCCATGGATATATTCAAGATTTCTAACGTATTCTTCAGTTCAATACCTGCTTCTAAAATCTGTTCTTTTGCATCGGAAAAAATCTTTAATTCTTCCGGCGAACTTAGATCAGCCACTTTCATACGGCTTCTGTAAGCAGAGGCAATATCCGGTACCAGTACTTCCACATCCGCATTTATGGTACTGACACAGGCCAGACGCCAGCCATCGGCATAATCCTCATCCGTAATATGACGCGTCTTTTTTGATTCTAATTCACCGCCAACGAGCTTTACTCTGCATTTCCCGCAAGATGCATTTCCTGAACACGGTGCATCGATAGCTACGTTTGTTTTTCTCGCTACCTCAAGAAGGCTTTCACCGAAAGCAGCGAAGACAATAATATCTTCGCTGTTTTCAAACTTAAAAGTAACTTTATGCATATATTAGATCTCCAGATAGGAATCCGCATATAAGGTATTGTTTTTAAATACATCACAAGATTTGATTGTTTCCATTAATCTTAAATCACAAGGATTTACGATTGCGGAAGTCAAACCATTCATCATAGCCATAGCTACTAAAGCAGAATCCATGATCGGACGGATATGTTTAGGCATACCGTTAGAGTTATTGGATAATCCACCTGTAGAATTAAGTCCCATATCGCTGAACATTTTAATTGCTTCTAAAACGTCCATCTGCTTGTCCTGCATTCCCTTTACAACCAGGAATAACGGGTCAAACCAGAGATCAGTAGGTTCCATTCCAAGTTCCAGACCTCTCTCTAACATGTTCTGGCAGTGCATCATACGTTCGTCATTGTCAGACGGAACGCCTTCTGCGGAACACAATGCGATAACAATCGCATCATTTGCTGCTGCTAAATCGATATTTTCGATTCTGTCTCCAGCATCTGCTGAGTTCACGATTGGTTTTCCTTTGGAACGGTTGTATACGGAAATACCAGCTTCAATCGCTTTTTTATTAGCGGTATCCAGAGCCAGCGGTACGTTGTCGAATTCATTCTGAAGCAGCTGAACTGCCCATTTCATCAATTCTTCACCATCGCTTTCAGCCGGTCCGATATTCACATCTAAGTAAGTTGCACCAGCATCAAGCTGCTCTTTTGCACGCTGGATGATTGGAGCTCCGTCTCTTTCTGCCATTGCCTTACGGATAACTGGGGAAATACAGTGGATTCTTTCACCAATTGTTACGAATTTTGCCATTGATTAATCTCCTTCTCTAATTGAAATTGTTAGTAAAATAAAATCATTTACTACTTTCTACTATACTATAGAAGTATAGAGACAATTACTGCATATCTTTTAAGAATTTTACAAGCTGAACTGCTTCGTTTGGTCCTACAATGACATCCCATCCTGGAAGTTTCGCTTCTACTTCACCTTTTAAAACAGCTACTTTACCTGGAAGAATTAATTTTCTGTTTTTAATCTTGCCTTCAATATCAGCTTCGCCAAAATATTTTGCAATAGAACTTGCAGATAATTTACCTGCTGCCCATGCTGTCAGTACGGATAATCCGCCTGCATCACTGATAATCAGATTACAAGGAACTCCGGAACGCTCTAATTCACCGGATACTACGAAATATGTAAGGGCAAAGTCAACGGTTGTAAGACAAACTGAGTTCTCATCTGCTCCATTAATTGGGTAGATGCCCGGTTCTACTTTCATTGGCTTTTGAGGATCTGTAAATACGTTCTGTCTTAAGCCATATAATGGCAATGCCTGCGCATAAGTCATTTCTTCCATTACTACGATAGAGCCATATTTAATGGTGAACATTGATGCTAAAGCTGCCTGCATATGGATATCTCCCTGTGCAAGTGCTGCTACATTTACGAGGGAAGGATAGCCAAATGTTCTGTCGCCATCTTTAATCGCTGCTTTTCTCATCTGAACTGCTGTAGCAAAAGCTTCTTTAATGGATTTGCATCCTGCATCTAAAATCAGGTTCTTGTTTCCAAGTCCTTCTAATTTAGCAACTGTTTCGTATAAATCATTTACATCTTCACCGCGTACACCAAGTACAATACCTGCTTCAGTGGCAATTGCACTCATAGCTTCGTAGTTGGATGCATCTGCGCCGTTTAATACCGGTTTGCTGTCTTTGCATACTGCAAGAGCTGCTTTTGCAACTTCTGCATCTGTACATCCTAACACTAAAGTTCTGTTAAGAGCAGCTGCTTTTTTCACAAGTTCCACATAATCAACAGCACCGTCAGCACTGTAGTTTACGTAAACCATTTCTACAAACATTCTTTCGCCGATACGTTCGTAATCAACCTTTGGAATTGCTGCAATTTTTGCATCAATAGCTGCTTCATTCATACAATTGCAAAGAGCAACTGCATATCTTGTCTTACTTACGAATGTTTTTTCATGTCTCTCCAGAACAGTTTCTCCGCCTAATGTAAATTCGTTTTCGCCTGTTCCTACTTTAATTGTCTTCATTGGTGGTGCAGTAGCCTCAGATAAAGTTGCTAATGCATCCGGTGAGAAATGCGGACATGCACTGATATCCATAGCGCCCTGTGCAACCTTCATTGAGAAAGCCATACATGTCGGGCATCCACACTCCTTACAGTTTTTCTTAGGTGATAATTTAAATATATCAAGACCTTTAAGTGCCATAATTCTTTTTCCTCCTTAAGCAGCAATTATACTAATTCTTTGACTAATTTTGAAATAGTTGCAACTGATACAGGATGTTTTAAAATAACTGCATTGGATCCGGAAACTAAAACTGCTGCTGCTGTCTCTACTTCCATATCAATACCACGCTGTTCAACATCTCCCCATTCAGGCATATCAGCTTCTGAAGCCATTGATTCTTTTACGCCCCAGGTTTCAGATGCTACCGGTGTAATAATCGGCATCTGTAACATTCCATCATTCTGAGATAAAGCTGCTGCTTTTACTCTCTGCATGGTGGAAACAACATATTCAAAACCATAACCTGCTGCTGCAGCACCTACGTTCATAACAACGTTTGAACTGCTGACACCTAACTGTGACAATAATACATTTAACTGTTTTGCAAGGTTGATATCAACTGCTGATTCAGCACCTACTACCTGCTTGTACGCAAGGCCTGCTGCTGCACCGACTGTCTTGTAGTTTTCTTCTTTTGCTGCTAAAAGCATTGCGTTTCTTCCTTCTAACACTTCAGCTGCTTTACTTAAAAGTTCTGCATCTTTTTCAACGTTCTTGCATCCCGCAATAACAAGTGGCACGTCTACTGCTGCAGCAACATCTTTTACAATCTGAATCAATTCTTCTGTAGATTTGTCTGCACCGTTTGGATCTCCGCCTTCTAATCTCAGACAAAGAAAATCAGCACCTTCCATAGCTGCTGCTTTTTTTGCCATGTCAGCTACAGTTGCACATCCTTCATAATATTTCTGGATAAATTCCGGTTCATTTTCTAAACCGAAGTCTGTGATCTCAACACCTACTTTTGGTGCGTTTTCGATAGGAGCATCGAAGCTGTAAAATGGTAATACGTTTTCTCCGCCTATGGTAATTTTCTTGTCCCCGCATCCAATTTCAACAGTGTTAATTTTTGCGCTGAACTTTCCTGATTTTGCATTAAATGGCATTTCTAATAAACCTCCTTCATGTTTTTAGACTGTTGTAAAACATAAGTATATTTTACAACAGTCTGCCTTAAAAATCCATAAAATCTTTGTATTTCTTTAAGAACACATACCCTACATCATTGGTTCCATACTAAGTGCCGGATGACCTTTTTCTTCCAAGAATGCTAATAATGTTTCCGGATCTTCCGCTACTGTTTCATCACCGATCATATCAACAAAGTTATCAATATCATATAACTCTTTTGCTGTTGCATTCAGTTTTTCAGCAACCTGGTCTTTTAAGTCTTTTGGCATCCATACGATTCTGCTAACGCCGCCTTCTGCTTTCATAAATTTCTTAGAAGCGATGAAGTGTTTACCATGTCCCATGAAACCTGGTGTCTGAACCCCGCCGCCTGTCATGGAAGCTAATTCAGGGAATGTCATACCGATTGGTGTCATTCCTGCATATTCACGGTTCGCAATACATACACCATTGGATAATGGCTCAATACCACAGATACATTCGAAACATCCACAGGATGTCATCGGGTCTTCGATAATGGAGTACAGCGTAACGGTTTCAAGTGCACCCTGAGAGTATTTCTTAACCGCATCGTTAACATCCTGGTAAGATCCGGTTCTTTCATCAATTAAGCCGCCTTTTGTGATAACCTGGCATGGTCCCTGAGGATCCAGTTCGTTGGTAGCCTTTGCATCCAGCCATGAAACTGCACCGCAAAGTCCAAGTCTTTCAGGTGTAACAACACATACGTGAGACGGAGAGAATGCCTGACACATAATACAGCTGTAGTATACGTCAACGCCTTCATCTGTTAATGTGCTAAGTCTTTCATCACGTTTGTCATAGCTTGGTACAGCCAGTTCTGAACGAAGTTTCGTACATTCTGCTGCATCGGTAATAACTTTAACCTGACATTTGTCAACAACTGCTGCAAATTCGCTCTTAATTTTAGCATACAGAACTTCACCGATATGTTTTGCTCTGAATCCTGCATTAAAGGTATCTTTGCTCACACGTACACGGATCATATCTCTCTGTCCGGTATGCATTACGCCTTCGATACAGTTGATGTAGGAGTGGAATTTACGTTCAAATACAGGCTCGAAATCAGACTGCATGTTCTTTCCTGCAACTTCTACGATGTAAGCAATACTCTGTTTGCTTCCAACTTCAAATTCGTCAAAGTCCGGTCCGATTACTTCAATCTTGTGGTCTTCGATTTCTGTAGCTTCTTTTGCCTGTACTAATTCGAAACAGTCTACTCTGGAACCGTCGAATTCAACCTGCATATCACCGCGGCGGATGATTTCACCTTCAAATGCAGATGCAAATGCAACCGGGATATCAATCTTGGTGATCTTAATCTTAATATCTCTTGCTTCCAGAGATGTTGCGTTGAATTTCGCTACATCTTCCTGAACGATTAAGCTCTTTGGTACACGGAAGATATTTTCTGTTTCGTTTGTTACTACCGGGAAACCAAGTGCAATTGCACCAGCTCCACAGGCAACTACTACATCATCCAAAGGTCCGAAAGCATTTACAAATGCAGGAACTCTTTCAAATGTATATTTCATTAATGCGCCTGCATCTCCTGCTGTAATATTACCGAAGATCAGAGCTGCTCTGATTGCTACGGATACTACGTGGATTACGCTTGTTACATCTTTTCCTAACGGAATAACACGAACGTTAGCGCCTGTTTTATAACCTAATTCTGCACACTGGTCAATGATTCCGCCAACCAAAGTTACCAAAATACCCTGTGACTGATAGCTCTTAATCAGGTCAACACCTTCCTGTGCGGTTGGTGCAGTTCCAAGAACTACTGCTACACCCGGGATATCTCCTGTAACAAGGGGTACGCCCAGCTCACGGATAATTGCATCGCTTAAATGTCCGTAGCATGGATCTTCGTAAGGAGCAGCGCCGTCAATATATTTCAGTACTTCAATAAACTCTGCACAGAGAGCTGTAGCAACACCTGACATAAATGCATCATTCAGACGTTTTTCTCTTGTCATTAAAGTTTTCACAACTCCGAGAGCTGTTTTTAAATCACCTAAATTAGCGATTTTGGTTCCTGTTACGCCGTAGTAACAAGGTAAGCTGTATGCTGTATTTGGAAAACTTACTGCTTTATCAGCACCATGCTGTGCGATTTTACCGTCAATTGCCTGTTCTGTCAATCCGTATACGGCATCATTTCCACTAAATACTCTATCAAATAATGTCACTGTTATACCTCCAATCAGATACTTGTATTATCGATCTTCTCTTTTATTTTTCTTATCTCTTCTGTTGCGGTGTCGCTAAAATCAAAGGGGGATTTTCCCTGTCGGTCCGCATCGATCACTTCCGTGTTGTAGTGAATGAAGCCCAATAAATCTTCTGATGGAATTTTTGATTTTATAAATTCCTCATCCTCTTCATTACGCACCTTGTTCGCCACAACCCGCACGTGCTTCACACCAAGGTCCGTTGCAAGACGCTTAACATTCTTGTAGGTTTGGATGCTTCTTGCACCGGGTTCAATTACAACCACAAACTGATCCATTCCCTCGGTAGTTCCCCGTCCCAGATGTTCCAGGCCCGCTTCCATATCCAGGATAACTACATCGTCACTTCTTAAAACAAGGTGGTTGATAATCCTTTTCAGCATTACATGCTCCGGACATACACAGCCGCTTCCTGCCGTATCAACGGTTCCAAGAACCAGCAATTTCACACCGTTGGCTGACTTTGCAAACTTATTCGGAATGTCATCTACTTTCGGGTTGATCTTATAAAACTTATTGTCGTCATTTGCACCGGTACGTTCCTGCACCAGCTTACGCATTTTGGTAATCGGTACGATCTGATCCAGTTCTTCATCAGAAAAACCAAGGGCTAATCCTAAATTTGCATCCGGATCCACATCCGCCGCCAGGACATTCTTCCCTTCCTGTGCATATAACCTTGCCAAAGTGGCCGCAAAAGTTGTCTTTCCTACTCCGCCTTTTCCGGTAACTGCAATTTTCATTTTAACTCCAATCTGCTGCCAATAGCAGCGTTCTCCTGATTAGATACCAAGAGCCGCTCTCTTTTCTTCAATTCTGTCAATCATAGCATCTACAAGCTTATCTATATCTTTTTCAACCGTATATGCTGCTTCTACCCATTCTCTTACGCCGCTTGTCAATAACTCTGCAACTTCACTGGAACCGGATACATAAGGATCAACTCCAAGGAATGTATCGATACCGGTAGAAACTACGTAGTTACCAATGGATACTGCTTTTTCAGACATCCACTCAGGAGCACATCCCACAACCGGAAGCTGAGAAATATTAAGTCCTGAATCTTTTGCAAGTTCAGATGCAAGAATCATCATACGGCTGATATCAACACAAGATCCCATGTGTAATACTGGAGGGATATCAGCTAATTCACAAACTCTCTTAAGTCCAGCACCGCAAATATCTTTTGCAGCTTTGTCCATAAGTCCTGCCTTAGCAGCCGCCTGAGCAGCACAACCGGATGCAATGACTACGATATCGTTTGCGATTAATTTTTTCATTAATTCGATGTGAGCAAGGTCAGGTCTGATCTTCGGATTGTTACATCCAACCATAGCAACAGCACCACGGAGTACACCGGATGTAATACATTCCAGTAATGGTTTTGTTGTTCCTGTCTCATCTACCTGTGAATTTGTAACACCATCCAACACTTTAACAATTGCTTCTACAGAATAACCAACAGTAGCTTTCTGTTTCATATCCGGGATGTAGATCAGATCCGGATTTCTGTTTTCGAAGTTGTCAATAGCAGCTTTTACAATCGCTTTTGCGTTCTCGCCTGCTGTATGCGCATTGAATCTGATGAATTCAGAATCCGGCATCTGAGCGATCGGAGAAGTTGTGATGAATTTTGTATGGAAACATTTGCTTAAAGGACCAAGTGCCGGGAAAATACACTGTACGTCAACTACAATCGCTTCACAAGCTCCTGTAAGTACTACATTTTCCTGCTGTAAGAAGTTTCCAGCCATTGGAATACCACGGCGCATTGCAACTTCATTGGAGGTACAGCAAACACCGGATACGGTAATGCCTTTGGCTCCTTTGCTTTTCGCATAAGCGATTAATTCAGGATCATCCGCATATTCACAGATCATTTCAGAAAGTGAAGGATCATGTCCGTGAACAACGATATTTACGTTTTCCACTTCCATTACGCCAAGATTTGCCTCGGTGTCAATTGGCTTCGGTGTTCCAAAGAGAACATCAGAGAATTCCGTTCCCATCATGGATCCGCCCCAGCCATCAGAAAGACCTGCTCTGAATGACTGTCTGATCAGCGCTTCCGGTTTGGAGGAACATCCCATATGAGCCATATGTAAAGAACATGAAACTTCACGGTCAATTGCTCTTGGTGCAATTTCTTCTCTTTCCCAGATTTCCTGAGTATGTTTTGGTGCTCTCTTTAAGAATCTCTGGGTTCCGAATGGCTTACCATATTCCATCATACCCATTTCAGCGATCTCATGAGCCAGATCATAGATATCTTTTCCTTCTGTCTCTACACCCCACTCTTTTGCAATACGAAGTAATTTTTCCGGATCTTTTACTTTGTAGTTGCCATCGGCTGCTGATTCATAAAGTGTATGGCAGATTTCACGTCCGTGGTCGGAATGTGTAGCAGATCCGCCTGCTGTAAATTTAAGGTAATTTCTTCCTACGATACCATGTACGTCACATCCACAGATTCCTTTTGGAGCCTTTGGAGTAATACGGCAAGGTCCCATAGCACAGATTTTACAGCAGACACCTGTCTCGCCGAATTTACAGTGTGGTGTCTGGTTTTTTACTCTGAACTGCCAGGCATCCGCACCAACCTTTGCGCCTGTTTCCAACAATCTGGCTGTAGCCGCTTCAAATTCTTCTACTGTTGTTAATTTAAAGTTTCCCATTATAAACCTCCTTTAAAATTGGGTTGTTTTCCCGGGGCTGTTTTATCCCAATATACGAAATTCATTACGTATTATCCGCCCCCACGGGATATTTCTCTTTAAAATTAATCCCCCTGGTGTCTGGTAATCCCTTCCATCAAGGGGAATTAATAACTCATAATATTAAAGACCTAATGCATCCACAATATCTCTTATCGCTTTTTTCACTGGTGAATCCTCAGGAAGTTCCACTGTAGGCTTTCCATCACAGTCAAATTCGTAAACATCCGAGTTCTGCGGAACGACTCCTAAAAGCTTCAAACCCTGTTTTTCAATTTCTTCAAGGGTTCCTTCGTTCAGTTCTCCATTAGGAGCACGATTGATAATCAATCCCATTTCTTTCGGATTCATCTCACAGTCATTTACAAGCTTTGCAATCCGCCCTACAGCCTGTACTCCTCTTCTGGAACAGTCGCTTACCAGTATCATGGTATCAACTTTGGGCAGGACACCTCTGCTGATGTGTTCCATTCCCGCCTCATTATCCATCACCATGTATTTATAATTCGGCAGCAATTTTGTAAGCTGTGTCTGAAGCAGCCCGTTTACGAAACAATAGCAGCCTTTTCCCTGGGTTCTTCCCATAACAAGTAAATCATAATCATCTTCTTCCACCATACAGCGGTTGAACATAATTTCCATATAGTCTGCTTTAGACATACTTGCCGGAATTGGGTTCTTTACACTGTTTTCCGCACGTGCCACTTCTTCTCTGATATCGCCCAGAGTCATATCAACTTCCACTCCGAGAACTTCATTCAGATTTGAATTCGCATCAGCATCTACTGCCAAAATCGGTCTTTTTCCCTTTTCACAGAGATACTGAATAATAAGTCCGCAAATTGTGGTTTTTCCCACTCCGCCTTTTCCTGCAACTGCAATTGTATGTGTCATTACGGGTGCCTCCTGTCATTTCCTATAGTCTATTCTGCTTTTGCTCTGAGTCCGGATCTCGTTAAGATTTCGGAAACTGCTGCAGATTTGTTTAATGCGTATAAATGAATACCTTCCACACCCTCACCAATGAACTGGTATAACTGATGTACGGTATAATCGATTCCGGCTTCTTTAAATCCTTCCGGATCATTGTAATATTTGCTGATCACTTCAGCAAGATCTCTTGGAATAGAGCATCCGTTCATGGATAATGCCATACGGATGGTAGCATCTTTGTTCAATACAGGCATAACACCTACATCGATTGGAAGTGTGATTCCTGCTTTTCTGATCTGGTGTACCCATCTCTTAAACTGCTCAATATCAAAGCAAAGCTGAGTCATGATATAATCAGCACCTGCATCCTGTTTCATTTTAAGATGTGCAATATCTTCTTCAAAGGTTGGACATTGAATATGTTTTTCCGGATCTCCAGCCATAGCGATGGTAAACTGATCGCCAAATTCTGCTCTGATGAATGCTACTAATTCATTTGCATAATTGAAATCTCCTCTGGTTCCTTCCCAGCCTGCCGGTAAGTCACCGCGAAGTGCCAGAATATGGTTTACACCATTCTCCAGGTATGCCGCAAGCTCCGCTTTTACTTTTTCTTTTGTGTTTCCAATACATGTAAAATGAGTTACTGCTCTGTGTCCGCTGTCCGCAATAGCTTTACAAATTTCCACATTACGTCCTGCATTAGAGCCGCCGGCGCCATATGTACAACTGATAAAATCAGGATCAAACTGGTACAGTTCGTCCAGTGTGTTTAATAATGGTTCCATTGGCTGTTCAGCCTTTGGAGGGAACACCTCGAAAGAAAATGATGTTCTCTCCTTCATAATGTCGATTACGCTTTTCATCTTACTAATACCTCCGTTATTTTCGTTTTATTTTAACTGCCCATCCTAATCGAGGCAATTAATTTTTACAACTCCGCCGGTCAGGTCCACCATAGCAATGGTTCCTTCCACGACTTTTCGTTCCCCCATTACATCAGTCAGGGTGATGTTCGTGCCTTCCACTTCGATCATACTAACATATTGTAAAATGATACTGTCTTCTTTGTTGATATTATATGCCGTAGCCAAGCACATCTCTATGACCTCCTATTGCTGCTCCTTGACCATTGCCAGAGCAACTCCTAAATACATGTTTCCTTTTTGGAACTCATCCACTGCTTTTCTGATCTGTTCAGCAGCGCCTTCATCTCCGGCTGCGCTTAACTTAGCCGCCATCTGATCCAACTCTGCCGCATGATGTTCATTATGCTGTAACATGTAGGTTAATAACGCAATATTTTCTTTGTTCGGGGCTTGTTCCCCTGATCCACATCCGCATCCGCATTTGTTCTCATCGCAGGATGCACTGTCGCAGCTGCAATTTCCGTCATGGGAATGCATATGCTGGTCTTCATGGCCATGCTCATGATCATGTGCATGGTTGTGTTCGTAAGTATGGGTGTGAGGATGGACATGTTCATGCGCATGCGCACAAATGTTACCATTTTCATCTTTAACTAAATGCACTGTTATCCACTCTCCTTTCCTCTTATTTGTTAAATACTTCACAGAGTCATATATCATAACCCTTAGATGGGGATATTATAACATACAATATATGAATTCTCAACAATGAGTATTGTATTTTTTTAAATAATTTTAGAAGATTCACTAATACTTAGATTATATAACATCACTTTGTCTCACTAAACTGATGCATTGCCAAATAATTAACACTTTATTCCATGATCAGCTGTTTTTAAGTGATCTCTATCTTGTACTTGGACCACATATTTGGGACAAATCCCTTCCGACTTCTCATAACTGATTATTGTTTTACACCGTTTTCATTGCATAACCCGCACATCCTTTTCTGACCTCAGTATGGTATATGTATGTATAGACAGAATTCTGCATGACAAACAAAAAAAATGCTAATTTTATAATAAATCATTATCATAAAATTAGCAACGTTTTCTATTAATTTTTTCACAATTAAGCTAAAATCATACGGTCGTTTGCAAATTCTCCGCCGCTTTCCACTTCGAATTTTTTGAGAAGATCGGCAACCTGCAGATTTTTCTTTTCCTCACCGGAAACGTCATAAATAATATGGCCGTCATACATCATGATCAACCGGTTCCCAATACGGATCGCATCTTTCATGTTATGAGTAACCATAAGCGCAGTCAGCTTATGGGTATCTACAATTTTAACCGTCAGATCGAGCACCTTTTTCGCAGTCTTCGGATCAAGTGCGGCTGTATGCTCGTCTAAAAGCAGCACTTTCGGTCTCTGAAGGGATGCCATCAGAAGTGTCAGTGCCTGGCGCTGGCCGCCGGACAAAAGCCCAACCTTAGAAGTCATACGGTCTTCCAGCCCCAGATCCAGAGTTTTCAGGGCAGTCTGGAAGATTTCTTTCTCTTTTTTGGTGATCCCCCATCCAAGTCCTCTTTTCTTTCCTCGTCTGTACGCAAGTGCCAGGTTTTCCTGAATTTCCATGCTGGAAGCCGTTCCCATCATGGGATCCTGGAAAACTCTCCCCAGGTTCCCGGCTCTCTGATACTCCGGCTTCTTGGAAATGTCGTCCCCATCCAGCACAATACTTCCGGAATCAATGGGATATACACCTGCGACCATGTTTAACATTGTAGATTTACCGGCACCATTACCGCCGATGATCGTGATAAAATCCCCCGGATGAACATGCAGATTCAGCCCCTGAAGTGCTTTTTTTTCATTAATTGTACCGGGATTAAATGTTTTATATACATCTTTTATTGTTAACATATCTGCTCGCCTCCTAATTCTTAACTACCAGTTTTTTGGAAAATACCGGAACGGCCAGAGCAATTGTTACAATAACCGCTGTTAACAGTTTCATATCATTAGAATCCATACCCAGCTGCAGCACAACGGCTACAATAACACGGTACAGGATAGAGCCTAAAATAGCAGAACCAAGCTTTCCTGCAAAGTTCAGTCGTTTTCCCATAACAACTTCACCAATTACAATAGATGCCAGACCGATTACGATGGTTCCCGTTCCCATACCTACGTCGGCAACCTTCTGTGCCTGCACCACTAATGCACCAGACAGACCCACAAGGGCATTACCGATAACCAAACCGAATATTTTCATCTTATCCGTATCCACACCAAGTGCACGGATCATCGCTTCATTATTCCCGGTAGCACGGAGCGCGCTTCCGATTTCCGTTCCGAAAAGCCAGTACAGCAATGCGATTGCTGCAATTGCAATAATCAGGCCGATCATACAAACAACAATGGTATTGATATTTGTATTTTTCTGCAGACTGTCCGGCAAGATCTTTACCAGCATTGTTACAATGGTATCCGTGCCTTTTTCCCTGGTATTAATCGGCGTATTCGCCTGCCCCATTATTCTCAGGTTGATCGAGTAGAGAGAAATCATCGTCAGGATTCCCGATAATATAGCGGGAATCTTAAGCTTTGTGTGGAGTATTCCGGTAACTGCACCTGCCAGACCTCCTGCTGCCAATGCAAAAAACAGGGTCAGAAATGGATTCATATGCAGCTTAACGCAAAAAACCGCACTGATACATCCGCCCAGTGCAAAACTTCCATCGCATGTCATATCTGCGAAGTCCAATATTTTAAATGTTATGTATACCCCCAGTGCCATCAGGCTCCACAATAATCCCTGGGACACTGCCCCAAATATTGCCATTAAAATGTTCATCTCTACCTCCATTGTTATAAAATGGCCGTTTCAAAACACCTTTTGAAACAGCCATCTCTCTTATTCTTCTGTCGCAGAAGCCTCCTCTGATGAAGCTTCTGTTGTTGCAGCCGGTGTCTTAACAAACTCCTGTAACTCTGCCGGAATCTCAAGTCCCAGTTCCTCTGCTGCGTCTTTGTTGATTACAGTATCAACATCTTTTAAGTATTCAATCGGCATAGCAGCCGGATCGCCTTCGCCAGCTAAAATCTTAGCAGCCTGTGCACCTGTCTGTTTACCCAGGTTAAAGTAATTAATACCTCTTGTTGCAAGTCCTCCGTTATTAACCATTCCTTCTTCGCCGCAGATGATGGGAATACCAGCTGGATTTGCCACCATGGAAACGGTCTGCATTCCTGCTGCAATCATATTATCCGTAGGCGCATAAATCGCATCTACTTTGCCTACCAGATTCTGAACTACCTGCTGAATCTCGTTAGAGTTGGAAACGGTTGCTTCCTGTGTCTCCAGTCCGATTGCTTCTGCAGCTTCTTTAGCCATATCAGCCTGGATCTTGGAATTGGTTTCACTGGAGCAGTAAAGGATCGCAATTTTCTTGGCATCCGGAAGCATTTCCTTTAATAAATCCATCTGCTCTTTTACGGGAGTTAAATCAGAAGTACCAGTAATATTTGCTCCTGGTGCTTCGTTTGTTTCCACTAGTCCGCTTGCTGCAGGATCAGTAACTGCTGTAAGTACGATGGGAATCTGCTCTGTTGCATTTGCGCATGCCTGTGCTGCGGGCGTTGCAATTGCAAGTATCAGATCTGACTGGTCATTTACCAGTTTGGACGCAATGGTACTGCAGTTGGACTGGTCGCCCTGAGCATTCTGATAATCGATCTGGATATTTTCTCCGTCTACATATCCAGCTTCCTTCAAGCCCTCAACAAATCCTTCGTAAGCTGCATCCAAAGCATCATGCTGCACTAACTGACAGACACCTATCTTATATACCTTATCCGTATCTGCTTTTGCTGCACTTGCTGCCTCTGTGGCATCTTCACCCGCTGCATCTGTAGCAGCGCCTTCTGCTGATGCACCCTCTGTAGAAGCCGCACTTGTCTCCTTTGAAGCTGAAGTCTCAGTGCTTCCGCCGCCGGAACCGCAACCAGCCGCCATAGAAACAACAAGACCCATTGCCAATAACATAGATAATGCTTTTTTCATAATATCCTCACTCCTATTTTCTTTTCCGAATCAACGCTTTCTCGCATTAAAGCGTCATGTTCATAAAAGTGACTATACACTATTTTAAGAAAAACGTCAATATATTATATGAAAAAAGTAAATATATCCCTCTATTTTTTGTAAAATGTCCCATATAATTTCGACATAGTGGAAGAAATTGCTCCCGTAGGACAAGACTTTTTACATTTCCCGCATCGAATGCACTCTGCACTGTTTGGTGTCTCATATACCGGGATATTTATTTCACATACCTTCTGGCATTTTTTGCAATTGATGCATTTTTTGTGATCCACTTTGTAGCGGTATATAGAAACCTTGTTAAAGCATCCGTATATGGCTCCCAATGGGCAAAGATATCTGCAGAATGGACGGTAAATTACGATAGACAGCACAATGATTAATATCAGAAGCCCCATCTTCCAGTTGAACAGAAATCCAATTGCTTCCTGAAGAGGCGGATTTGCCGATACCAGTGGAATACCTCCAAACAGTGTTCCCGAAGGACATATCCATTTACAGAACCAGGGGTCTCCATTTCCAAGGAGATTTACTGCAAATAGGGGAAGTATGATGACAAATACAACCAGAATTATGTATTTCAGATATTTTAGGAACTTATCCCCCGGAACCTTCCGTATTTTCACCGTAAACGGAATCTTGTGGAGCAAATCCTGGACAAGTCCGAACGGACACAGCCACCCACAGATAAACCGCCCGAAAAAAGCTCCAAATGCCATCAAAAAACCAATGACATAAAAAGAGAACTGGTATTTTCGGCTGCCCAGCACTGCCTGAAGAGAACCAATCGGGCAGGAACCCAATGCTCCCGGACAGGAATAGCAGTTTAACCCCGGCACACATAGATTTTTTGTGCTTCCTTTAAAAATAGTCCCACCCAGAAATCCATTTACATAGCCATTAGAAAGAGCAGTAAATGCAATCTGCACAACGAGACGTATATGATTCCTTAATCTTGTAAATATTCCCATTTTACGCCTCCTCATCCGATTCCAATACATTCCAGGCATATATTGGTTGCCTTTTGAAACACGGTAGCTGCCTCTCCGTTAAACACGCCGACAATGAGGAATACTGCGGCTGCGCATATGATAACAAGGGCTGCTTTGTTTTCTTTTAAAAATTTTACCATCTGTTTTCCTCCAAACTGATTAATTGTGGCAGGTTTTAGTATATCATTCCCGGAAAAAAGTTGCAAGTTTAGACAAAAGCAGGGGCATCTGTCACAGATGCCCCCTGGTAACTCTTTCCCAATCATTTATATGACGTAACCCCGATATCCTTCACCCACATTTCATTTATAAAGAAATGTTTTGCTTAATATAAATCGACAACTCAGTTAGATACTTATCTTCCGGACGAATTCCAAGGCCAATAAAATCGTACAATATCTGAAGCGGCATTTCTCCTTGTTTTTCCGGCTGCTGTCCGATTGTCGCACCAATTACGCCTTTGTCAATTAAATACTTCTGTCTGCTCACGATATCATTTGTAATAATCCGAATTCTTTTTTGAATGTCTACTTTGGCTATTTCCTCACAAATGCTATAATCTCCCGGATTTACTACATAAATCGCATCCAGATCCGGTGTGGCTTTAACCAACTCTAATACGTTTGAAAAATTATCATTCAAAAACACAAAATAAGAATCCCGATTCACAATATCAATTCCAGGATAGTTGTTATCCAGCTC
Organism: Clostridiales bacterium; assembly: GCA_018365455.1. Classification (GTDB taxonomy): domain Bacteria; phylum Bacillota; class Clostridia; order Lachnospirales; family Lachnospiraceae; genus Robinsoniella. The sequence goes on along the minus strand of JAGZJZ010000062.1, from coordinate 15,947 downwards.
ACCTAAAAACCCCTGAAGTCTCTGACGGAATGCTGGAGACTGTTCATCAAAATTTGTCGCCAATGCTATTTTGCCTCGTTCATGCGTTACCAGCGCAATCAGCCCGGCTGCCACACGGCCTGCTGCATAATAATCACATCCCACATAAGATAACCTTTGGGTATTTTCCATATCCAGATTCAAAAAAACCATTGGTACATTTTTAGCGTCCATTCTTTTGATGAAAGCTTCTATCGACTCCATCTGCAGCGGTAGTATCGCAATTCCATCCGGTTCATCCGCTTCTACCTGTGCAAGCAGGGGCTCAATCGCCCGGTCAGACAACTCCTTGATCAGATAAAACTTTACACTGACTCCAAAAGCTTCCAGTTCTTTTGCCTTTTCACGCGCTGCTTTGTAGACGTCAGCAAAGAAAAGATCAATTGGTGTATCACAAACCACAAAGCCCAGTCTAATCTTTTTCTTCCACGCTGCCAACATCTGACCTGCCATATTGGGTTCATACCCAAGCCTGTCTGCAATCTCTTTCACCATCTGATATGTTTTGGCATTTACACCTTCCCGGTTGTTGAGTACTCTGTCTACAGTTCCTCTAGAGACACCGGCTATTTCAGCTATCTTTTTAATTGTTACCATTATCTATTCCTCATCACTATTTTAGAATTACGGGAGTACAAAGTACCGAACGATTCATATCTATCATAGCAATTATAACATCATTTCATACTGGTGTTAATACAAATTTCAATTATTTTATCAAAATCCAGAGTTCCGTAGTACTCCTCCAGTCTATCCAGATTATATATAGCCATCGCATTGACAAAACCATTACAGGTATCATTATCATCACCCTTATTCTTAGCTGCTGCACCGGAGAATTCACTGTGTTCCGTATCAGCCAGCCATAGGGATGTCATATAGCCTTCGCATTGTACACCCGGCATTGCATAGCCATACATATTTCCCGGAGTGGACAAACCATGCTGCATGCCTCTGGTTACTATTTTCCCCAGTAACGCCAGTTTTTCATCCCGGCAATATCCTGCAATCCGCATTAAATCAGGAACTACCTCTTGGAATGAACAATCTACATAACTACACGCGGGGATCACATCGCATCCTGCCCACCCAGTCGTTTTAAAAGAATACCGGCCAAGCAGTGTCTTTTCATCAAATGGTATATCCCACAAATAAGTCCAGCTGGCCAGAATTCTGGCTGCATCCCTGGCTCCGCAAAGCAGGTTCACATCTTTATTCTGCTCATACACGGCCAGCATGCTTCTCATTGCAAACATCACACTTGCCGCGTCAATTTTGACTGATTTCTTATGTGTTGTGTCATTGATTCCTCCAATGTATCTGACATCTCCCACATAGTTTTCCATAATAAAGGCTGCTGCCCTTTCAGCTGAAATCAAATACGCCTTATTTGCGGTATAACGGTAGGCATCTATCAAAAGCGGAACCGGAAATATCACTCCGGATCCCTGCTCCAACTCAGAGGCACCAAACCACTCAGGAGGATTAGTCAACGGCTCACCCTGCATGGTATATCCCCGATTCCAGGAACCGTTCTCATTTTGCATCATAATAAGCTTATCGCAGAACTTAAGAACAGCCTGCTGCCAAAGAGGATGCTCTCTCCCGCATTCCTTTTCAAAGAGATAGCATTTCATGAGATAGTACATGGTATCCACCATAGACCTGCAGTAATTCCCCTTTACCTTCCCAAGTTCTGATGCGATTCCCATCAGCGAATCCACTACCTGATTACCGAGATAAGCTTGAAGTTCTTTACGGTCATTTGAATATTGAAATGGAAAGAGAATGCCCGTCCACCAGTAGACGAACGTCTCTTTTTCTACATTATATATACCATTTGGCAATCCGGAATCATCCATACAATATTCCACAAGAAAATTTATTGTCTTTACTGCGCTTTCACGGTATTTCTCCTTCAGTGCAAGATCACTGGTGTCCCTGCCTGCGATAAGCATGTCCAGAGCCAGCAATGTCTGCGCTCCGCAAAAACCATATTCGAGGAGATGTGAACTTCCATACGACTGCCGCGGTGAGAAGTGTACAAAGTAACCTGCCGGAGTCCCCTTTTTATCCTTAAACTCCAAAAAACTATTGAGAATCATTTCTCTTCTATAAGAGCGCGCCTCACAAAGCGTTACTGGCAGCGCTGTCTCCGGATTCAGGATCCTGTTCATCTGCAGCACCGTTGTGTTCCATGATGCTTCTGTCAGGCTGGAAGCCAAACCGTACTGCAGAAGATAAGAAACCTTAAAAGTCACCCCCTCTTTTACCTGTTTGTAAGCAGACCAGCCGGAACCATCCACATTCAGACAAATTGTGTTTCTCTCAAAGAATGGGTAGTCACAACGCAGGATAAACTCCTCCGCACAGTACTTAGATGGCGCCATTCCAAGCGATCCAATATCCGTTTCATGAATAAAATGTCTTTCCCCAATCTGCGCTCTGGTGATCGTCGTATCTTTTACCGGAGTGTCGGCTCTGATCAGAGATAAAAAATACTTATTTTGTGGAATATATGCCGTCACTGACAACATGGGATTCCTGTCATCTTTATAATCCTGGCTGAACGTACCTAGATAGTCATCCCGGCCATCTTCATCAGTATCATTTTTATTGTAGAAAGAACCAGGTATCATGAATTGATAGTCATCATATGACTGAGCATCTTTGTCACGGCAGCGCAGTTCGGTCGTTATCCGGATACCGGTTTCCTTTACACAATGTATGCATTCAAACGATCGTTCCAGCTTCCATAGACCTTCTTCTTCAAACCAGAAGTCAATAATTTCATACTCATTTTCATATCGGTCAACGATTCTTGCTATACCATAATAGCCATTTTTTTTCGCTTCCCACCTATCATAACGCACGTACTTTATTACACCACTTTTATCCTGCAGCATAATGGGATAATCCACATATATCGACAACCCCGCCTTTCCTTTGTCATTACCGGGAACACTGCGCAGCATCAGTGCAAACTTCTCATACCGCTGCACTACTTCCAATGTCATCTTCATATTCCCTTCCCCCCGCATATTCCTCTCCGTTTCGATGATATATCAGATAATCAAACTCCGCCGGACAACGTTGTCCTGAAGTGTCCTGACAGCATAGTGTAATAAACGTTCCGGTAAAACGAAGCCCATGGCGTTCCTGATCATAATAATCATCTGACAGGGTGGTGGCATCCTGCACTCCTTCTACCGGGTGATATTCCCTGCCATCAGGGGACCAGTAAAACTCTGCAATATCATTGGATACAACCAACCGCATAAATATTGCCTCAATGTCCTCCGGTAGAGTTATCTTATCACTGCCCATACTAATTTCACCATGGTCACAGACCAGCAATTGTAGAATCCTGCCCCGATTTTCATCCCATGATATATTCAGATAGAAATAATTTGTTGTATCGTAGTACAAAGCCATACCAGCAGACTGTTGCATATTTACGGGTCCAAAACGCATTTTTGTTTCCGCCCTAAAATTAAAACAATCTCTGCGAATTCCTACCAGGCTCTGCGTGTGCAGAGACTCCATAGATTCCTTGCCGTACAGAATCAGCGATTCCCGGGTTGTGTCAAATGCCATCCACTTTTCATCCAGTGGTATCCGAAGCGTTTTAAACCCAATCGGTAGTTTTCCTGGAAATGTCATCTTCTCCGGTTCCTCTTCCCATCTATGAGCAGGCAGGTCCGGTGCCGGTACACTATCTTCTGCAAAACCGGAATGATTGTCTAACTTAAACCAATTATCCGGCGTTCTTCTGAGCCTCTGAATAGCCGTTTCTCGCCCCAGCATACATCTCTCGCCGTTTCCGCCTGGTCTGCCGCACAGATGCGCCAGGTACCATTCCCCTTCCTTTGTCTGTACAATACTTCCATGACCACATTTTTGAAGTCTGAGCTCAGGATGTCCGGCTGAAGTAAGCAGTGGATGATATGGGGAAATCTCATAGGGACCGGTTATTTTTTCTGCCCGAGCCACTGTTACCGCATGTCCATAGAAAGTTCCTCCCTCAGCACAGATCAGATAATACATGCCGTCTATTTTATATAGGTTAGGCCCCTCTACCGAACCGATCTCGCTGCCCTTAAAAATATTAACCGGTGCTCCAATAACCGCTTTTGCTTTTGCATCATATTCCTGTAACGCTATGCCGGCAAAAGAGCGCTGTTTATCACGATGATCCCAGATCTGATTCAGAACGTATTTTTTTCCATCATCATCGTGAAACAGCGATGGATCAAAACCACTGCTGTTTAAGTAAATCGGATCTTCCCATGGCCCCAAAATATTCTCACTGGAGGTTAAGTAGTTATCAACATCCTTAAAGTAATTACGGTATGTTTTAACGTTGGAATAGATAAGATAAAACCGGCCATCGGCATAGGAAAGACATGGGGCCCACACTCCGCCGGAATCCGGAACCCCCGTCATATTAAGCAACCGTGTATCATCCAGGACTCCGCCCAGTCTCTGCCAGTGCACCAGATCCCGGCTTTTATGTATCTCCACACCTGGAAACCATTGAAATGTAGAAGTGGCAATATAATAATCATCACCAACACGGCAAATGGAAGGATCCGGGTGAAATCCTGTCAAAACAGGATTATTAATCATTTTTGTCATCATTTATCCCCGTGTCTTTCTTTTTAATCAGTTCAATAATATGGTCAAAATCCATCGTACCATAAGTTTGAGACAGGTAATCCAGGTTCAGAAGTGCCTGTGCATTAACCAGCCCGTTACAGGTATCATTATCATCGCCTTTATTCTTTGCCGCCGCACCTGAGAAGCCTTTATACTCAGTATCTGCAAGCCACAGCGAGGTCATATAGCCTTCACACTGGATGCCAGGCATTGCATAACCATACATATTCTGCGGCATCGACAGGCCATGATGCATTCCTCTGGTTACGATTCCTGCCAGCTTTGCCAATTCGGTATCCCTGCAATATTCTGCTATACGCAGTAATTCTGGGACGAACTCTACAAACTCACAATCCACATAGCTGCCGCCCGGTATCACATCACAGCATGCCCAACCGGTAGTCTTAAAACCATGCTGCCCCAGCAGCGTGTGCCGGTCAAAGGGAATATCCCACAGATAAGTCCAGCTCGCCAGTATCCGCGCGGCATCTCTTGCACCTGAAAGAAGCTTTATATCACCGGTCTGCTCATAAACCAACAGCATGGTCCGCATTGCAAACATCACACCTACCGCATCAATCTTGACCGATTTGCAGTGGGTTGTATCGTTTAATCCCCCTATATAGCGCACATCTTTCACATAGCATTCATATACAAACTCTGCCCCGCGTCTTGCTGATGCTAAATATTTTTCTTCCCCAGTGAACCGATATAGTTCTACAAGAATCTGTGCCGGAAAAATAGCGCCCGATCCCTGCTCTGCCGCTGTTTTCCCAAACCATTCAATATTACTGCCACACCTTCTTCGGCTATTTTGCAGATCAGGTGGTAAATATCGGATTTCGCACCCACATCCACCCCTCTGGTGGGCTCATCCAGAATCAGAATTCTCGGAGTTGCCGCCAGCCATTTTGAGATCACGACTTTTTGCTGGTTCCCACCGCTAAGTTCAACCGCCAGTTGATCGGTATCGGCCATTTTGATTTCCAGTTGATTAATATATTTTGCCAGTATCTCTTGCTCTTTTATTTTATCTATCGATATTCCCTTTATAAACTGATCCATCACGGTCAAAGTCATGTTAAAGGATATGGAATTATCCAAAATCAGTCCATTCGCTTTTCGATCCTCTGGTATCAATCCAATTCTTTTTTTAATAGCATCCCGCGGTGATTTCACGGTGCAGAGCTGACCATCCAGATACATGGCTCCGGAAGAAATTTCTTCCAATCCAAATATGGCATTTGCCAACTCGGTACGTCCCGCTCCCATCAGACCGGTAATACCTAAGATTTCACCTTCCGCCAGAGTAAAGCTGATATCTTCTACTTTTTCGGTCGTTAAATGCTCAATCCGCAGCACCTCGGAGCCGGTCTTTACCTTATAATCCGGATAGTAATCCTCAATCTTATGACCTACCATATTATGTATAATCTGCTCATAACTGATTTCGCTTAACGAAACAAAAAGGATATGCCGACCATCCCGCATAATTGTTATACTGTCGGCAATACGACTGATCTCATTCATCTTATGAGATATATAGATAATCGCAACACCTCTCCGGCTGAGACTCTTTATCTGCTGAAACAGAAACTCCACTTCCCGATCGGTTAACGATGAGGTCGGTTCGTCCATGACAATGATACCTGCATTGGTGGAAAGTGCTTTCGCAATTTCCACCAGCTGCTGCTGTGAAATACTCAGCTCCCGGACAATGGTATCGGGGGTAAGTTTATCTAGCCCGATCCGCTCAAGGATTGCCGATGCTTCCCGATACATTTTTCGAAAATCAACGAATCCCGACTTATTCTTAAATTCACGTCCCAAAAAGATATTTTCCCCAACCGTCATATCCTGAACCAGAACAATCTCCTGATGTATGATAGAAACACCATGCTGTTTTGCATCCTGTACAGAACCGTTATCCAACTTGTCCTCACCAATGAAAACTTCGCCTGAATCACAGTTATAAATCCCTCCAAGAATTTTCATCAACGTTGATTTCCCTGCACCATTCTCCCCTGCCAGTGCCCTTACCTCTCCTTTGTGCAAATTAAAATCCACATCATGCAATACCTCTACACCACCAAAGCTCTTACTAATCCCCTTCATTTTCAAGATATAATTTTCACTCATCATCCGTTTCTCCTCTGAAACTCTTTCCTTATTTAATCCCCCAGTATTCCTTATACGTATCCAGATCGTCAATCGTACACAGGCTAAATTTCAGTTTCGGATCTTCTTCGCACTTTCCGGTATTGAGAACCGCCACTGCTCTGTCCGCTGCCGCTGCTGCCAGTTCTTTCATCGGATATACAGCTGTTATATCCAGTGCACCATCTTCCATATTACGGATATCACCGGAAAGACCGTCTACATTCGCAACCAGGATATCATCCGTTTTATTTGCTGATCTTACAGCGGCGGAGATTCCGATACCACAGTTAGAATTATTTCCGAATATCGCCGTAACTTCCGGAAACTGCTGCAGCCAGTCCTCGGTCTTCTTCATTGCTTCATCCTCAGTGCATACACCATCAAATACTTCTAGTACTTCAATTCCTTCATTTTCTGCAATCGCATCTTTAAAACCATCCCCCCTCTCCCGACATACAAATGCTACATCATACGTAAGAATACAAATCTTTCCTTTACCGCCCAGCTGTCTCGCAACTTCTTTTCCCACCTCATAGCCGGCAGTGTAATTATCACTTGTCACAGATCCAATCACCAATTTCAACAGATCTTCCCCTAAAATCTGATTTACACTTAAGACCGGTATATCAGCCTTATTGCACAGTTCAAATGCAGACTTTACACCAACCGAATCACATGCTTCGACGATGATTAGCTTTGCCCCCTGACTGATAAAGTCTTCAACATCTTTAATTTGCTGTGCCTGATCAAGATTTGCGTCTTTAATCACTGCCTGGTAACCTTCTGACTCAACTTTTTCTTTAATCGTGTCACACATAATCGTAAGTCCTTCATTGGTATACATAGATGTCGTAATGCCAATTAAACCCTTATCTCCCTGCCCCATAACCTCAGTTGCGGCGCTGCTGTCCTCACTGACTTTGCCGGTATTTCCACCATTGTTCCCTGAACTACATGCACTTAAACTTGCCATCATGCTGATACATAATAAAATACCCAATACCTTTCTCATACCTTTCTCCTTTCTTTAGAACCAATAGTTTCCATTTTCGTGCCCGTGCACGATAAATGTTATATTAAGAATATCACCAATATACATAATTGTCAATTATATTTTATTTACATCGTAATTTTTGTACAACATTACCAAATTAAGTGCTTTTTTAAAAAATCATGAAGTATTGTTTAATGTATTAAACTACGATAATTTCCCTTATACCAGAAAGGACTTCTTTGTGCAAAAGTTATATAAAATCACTGCAAGAAATAGTAACGCTCTGCCGCATTTTTCGACAAAAAAAGACTTCATGCCTGTCTCAATCAGAAACAAACATAAAGCCTTATTTTCATTATTATTTAATTTAGCCTACTCTTCCCAGTTATGATAAACATTCTGTACATCATCGTCTTCATCCAGAAGGTCTAAAGTTTTCTGCAGGTTCTTAACTGCAGTCTCATCTGTCAGTTCCACATAGTTTTGCGGAATCATGGTTACTTCGGCTTCCGCCATCTGGATGCCTTCTTTTTCAAGGGCTTCCCGGACGTTGCTGAATTCATCCGGATCCGTGATGATCTCATAGCTGTCTTCTTCTTCCTGGAAGTCTTCAGCACCTGCATCCAGGGCAATCATCATCAAATCATCCGCTTCCATATCACATTCTTCTTTGTCAATGATGATCTGGCCTTTTTTATCAAAGCTGTAGGATACACATCCCGGTGTTCCGATGCTTCCGCTTCCTTTTGTAAAAGCACTTCTTACATTGGCAGCAGTACGGTTCTTGTTATCGGTAAGTGCATCTACAATAATGGCTATTCCGTTTGGTCCATATCCTTCATAGGAAACGTATTCGTAGTTAACGGCATTGGCATCGCCGGCTGCTTTCTTAATACCACGGTCTATGGTATCATTTGGCATGTTATTGGCTTTTGCTTTTGCAATTACATCACGAAGTCTGCTGTTATTATCCGGATCAGAGCCGCCTTCTTTTACGGCTACCGCGATTTCTCTTCCGATAATGGTAAAAATCTTCCCTTTTGCAGCATCATTTCTTTCCTTTTTGTGTTTAATATTGGCAAATTTTGAATGTCCTGACATCTTGATTACTCCTTATCTTTCTTTATTCTTCTGTTATTTCTTTTGGAATCTCTTTTACTAATTTACTGACTCTTACTTTTTGTATTGTTTTATTGGCAACGTTCAGAATCTTGAACGCATAGCCTTCTTCTATAATTTCCGAGTCTTCTTTTTCGTCGGGAATCTTATCCAGGCGGTAGATCAAATAACCATTGAGTGTCTCAAAATCATCTGACTGAAGCTCGATATGAAGTATTTCTTCCACATCTTCCAGAGGCGTCATACCGTCCATAATATAATTTCCATCCGGCTGTTCCTCGATCAGTATTTCATCCACGTCATACTCATCCAGAATATTACCCACAATTTCTTCCAGGATATCTTCTAATGCAATTAATCCTGCTGTCTGTCCATACTCATCCGCAACGATTACCATCTGAAGCTTTTTGGACTGCATGCTCTGGAATAAGAGATTGATATTTCTGGTTTCGGGTATAAATACTGCCGGGCGGATTAAATCCGGTATGTCTTTTACTGCCCAGTTATCATATTTGTTTTTCGTATGAAAACGCATGGCATCTTTCAAATGCAGGATACCGGTAATGTTATCGATATTGTCTTCAAATACCGGAAATCTGGAATTTGTACTGTCCAGCATAAACTGCAGGCTTTCCTTCAGGGTTTTATCCTCATTTACTGCAATAATATTCTTTCTGTGAGTCATAATATCCTGAGCTTCCTTATCCCGGAACTCAAAAATATTCGTTATCATCTCTGCTTCGCTGGCCTCCAGAACACCCTGTTCATGACCTTCGTTCACCATAGAGATAATTTCCTCTTCCGTCACATCCTCCTGAAGCTTCCCCGGATCAATACCAAAAAGCCGGATAATTACATTTACAAATGATGTAAATAAATATGTAACAGGACTAAACAGAACGACAATTGTATGCACAAGCGCTACCTGTCCAAATGCCCATTTTTTCGAATAATGAGCCCCCAGTTTTTTCGGAAGCAGTATGCCAAATGTATATAAGAGAAAAAGCATACAGACAACAGCCAGAAACATGTAAAGAAATTGATAAAAACCACCCGGCAGGATTTGCCCAAGACCGGTTTTGTCCAGCAGCAGCTTCCACAATGCAGATGCAGGACGCAGCAGCACACCGCCGGCCAGCATGCACAAAAGCGTCGTTGTGACCTGGATTGTGCCAACCAGCCGGTCCGGAGACGCCTTGGCGCGCAGAAGCATCCTGGCCTTAGCGCTGCCCTGTGCTTCTTCCCGCTCCAATTCGCCTTCATTCAGCGCCTGAACGGCAGAACCAAATCCAATCAATACTGCATCCAGCAATATAAATATTAAAAAAACAATGAATCCTGTCGCAGGACTCCCTACACTATCCATTTGTAAAAATACTCCTTCCTGTTGTAGCTTGCGCTATTCAGGGGTATCACAGTAAACAGTGTAACTGCCCGGAACAGTTCAGACAGATCTGTGCATTTACTGCGCAGATCATACGAAAACCCGTAGTCCGCAGATATCCAGCCCTTCGCCGAAGGCGAAATTCAACGGGCTGTATGAGTAACAATTCATGCTGTCTGAACTGTTACAACTCTCCAGAACCTCACAGTTACGGATCAGTTTCTTATCACTAGAAAATATATCATCTTCCCGGAAATTAGTCAAGTTATGTAGATAATTCCAAGCTGATTTTAAGTGCCCGGTCTACCTGACGTAAGATTTCCATATCCAGATGACACACCCTGTCTTTTAATCGTTTTTTATCTATAGTACGAAGCTGTTCCAAAAGAATCACCGAATCCTTTACAATTGCATATTTCCCTGCATCAATTTCCACATGGGTGGGCAGCTTCGCTTTATTCATCTTCGATGTAATTGCAGCACAGATTACCGTTGGGCTGTGCTTATTTCCAATATCGTTCTGAATGATCAGAACAGGCCGTATTCCCCCTTGTTCGGACCCTATTACCGGCCGCAGGTCCGCATAAAAAATATCTCCGCGTTTAATAATCACACATTTCACACTCCGATTCATACGTTATGGTTAATTAAAGATTAACTCTAGTATTTCCATATTCTTCATGAGTATGCATTTTTGTGTCTTATTCCTGCTGCAATGTACAACGCACACAATAAATTGCGTCATGCACACAGAATATTCGTACTATTCCATGTACATCTGACTTCTGCGGCAGGGATCAGATACTCCGCAGCCTGCTGCAGAGTACGTAACTTACCGGGCATTATTCGTCAAAATAGTCCCTTGTCAACACAATCTCCCCTTTGTGGACATAAATCCTGGGTATCCGTTTTCCAATATCACAGACAAATTCGTACGGAAAACGTCCGCAAATACTGCTTAATTCTTCTACCTGCAGGATTGCCCCCTCGCTCTCCCCAAAAAGCGTAACTTCATCCAATTCCCTTGCTTCATCAATATCACTGATATCCACCATAAACTGATCCATGCAGACTCTCCCCAAAATCGGCGCCTTTTTCCCATGGATCAAAACCCATCCCTTCCCTGACAGGCTGCGGGGATAACCATCTCCATATCCCACCGGAATCGTGGCTACCTTTGTTTTCTTCTCTGTTACAAAGGTACCACCATAACTGACAGGAATTCCTGCTTCTAATTCCTTTATGTAAACAATATGGCTCTTGAGCTGCATTACAGGTTTAAGCGGAACCTTTTCCTTCTTTACTTCTGAAGAAGGATATATTCCGTAAATACTGATACCCGGACGCACTGCATCCATATTCGCTTCCGGAAGATCGATAATCCCTGCACTGTTGCTGCAATGTTTCAGGGGTATCCGGATACCTGCTGCAGATAATTTCTCTAAAAAGTCCTGATAGCGGGCTAACTGCCCCCAGGCACTGGTCTTATCTGCTTCATCCGATCTGGCGAAGTGGGTAAACAGCCCTTCTATCTTAAGGTTTGGTAATTTTGCAATTTCCAGGATCACTTCTATACTCTCTTTTGTGTCTGTAAATCCAATTCTGCTCATCCCGGTATCCAATCCAAGATGAACCGTAACTGTCTTTCCCTGCCTGCCTGCTTCTTCTGACAGCGCTTTTGCAGTATCCCATTTAAATACTACAGGACGTATATTAAGCCTCACCAGCATCTCAAAATGTTCTTCAAATGTGTATCCCAGAATCAAGATTGGCTTTTGGATTTCATTTTTCCTGAGAATCTGAGCCTCTTCCGCAGTAGCAACAGCAAATCCCCAGATATAATCGTAATCTTCCACAAGCTTTGCCACCGGCACGGCACCGTGTCCGTATCCGTCGGCTTTTACCACTGCAATCATTTTGGCTTTGGGATTCGTATTCGCCCTCATGTTTCTGAAATTTTCTTCCACGGCATCCAAGCTTATGACAGCACAGACCCTGCTATATTTCTGCATGTTCCTTTTCTCCTCTGATCAGTATTTCCTGCAAGCCTTTGATAATATCGGTCGCAAGCATGGCATAGCTTCCACATTTATCCCGCGCGGCATCACCTGCCAGACCATGGAGATACACTCCAAGTCTGGCCGCCTGTGTTTCCGGCATCTTCTGAGCCATTAAGCCTGCAATAATTCCCGTAAGTACATCTCCGGAACCACCTACCGCCATTCCGCTGTTTCCACTTTGGTTTACATAGATTTCCTGCCCGTCTGTTACAATTGTCCTGGCATCCTTCAGCACACAGATTACTCCATGTACGGATGCATAAGTACACGCTGTTTGAAATAGGTTATCCAGAACATCTTTTTTTTCTGCATGACAGAGTCTGCTCATTTCGCCCACATGAGGCGTCACCACTGCCGGACGTTTCCGTTCGTCTAAAGACTGTGGATTATCTGCCAGCAAATTCAGGCCATCCGCATCAATCAAAAGCGGCTTATCCCGCAGCTTTACAAGAAGTTCCAGCATTTTTCGCTTATCTGCTTTCTTTCCAATTCCGGGTCCAAATACAATCACATCTGCCTGTTCTGCCGCTTCTTCTAACTGCTCATGCCTGAAATCACAGGTATCATAAGTGGTAAGAATTGCTTCCGGCAGCATAGTCTGGAGCATAATACGGTTACTTTCTTCTGTGAAGATCTGTACCAGTCCCGCCCCTGTCTTATATGCTGCCTTTGCCGATAAAAAAGCTGCCCCGCACATATTTAAAGAACCGGCCACTACAAGAACTTTTCCGTAAGTGCCCTTATTGGAATATGCAAATCTGGGGGGAAGCAGCTGCAGATCCCTTTTCGTGTAAGAGATAGCTTTTGGCAGCTGATTTTCAAAACCATCCACGGTAATTCCTATATCCTTCACACTGACGCTCCCGGCGTACTCTGTTCCAGGATACAACACATGGCCGATCTTTTTAAATGCAAACGTTACAGTCTTATCTGCCTTTACCGCCGTTCCCATCACCTTTCCGGTATCCGCACTGATTCCGGAAGCAATATCAACCGACAGAATAGCTGCCTCTGACTGATTCATATAACCGATCACATCCGCATAATGGCCTTCTATATTTCTGGATAGACCTACTCCAAACATAGCGTCTACTATACTAGTATATTCACCTAACCCCAACTTACTTACAAAAATCACACCATATTTTTCGCAGATATTCTTCTGTAATCTGGTTTCTTGTGTACAAGATGCCTCTTTTCCCGCAAAATATACGGAAACTGCTATCCCTCGCAGATGCAGCAGCCTTGCAATGGCGAATCCATCGCCCCCGTTATTGCCGCTTCCACACACAACCAGAACATTTTTAAGATCAAAACTGCCATCTGTCAGCTCTTCTGTACAAGCCAGTGCCGCCCGCTCCATCAAAACTATGGACGGAACCCCAAATTTTTCAATGGTAGTCTGATCACAGCGTTTCATCTCTTCTGCCTTTACCAGATATTCCATATCTATCACCCACTTTCAAACACTCTCTAACGCAAAACAACGCGTAAAAATATCTCACTGATATCCTCCTACGCGTTATTTTGACCATTTCCTTATTCTTTAATTTCATGTTCCTTTTCATAACGGTTAATGTTATAGGATAACTGCATCAGGCTCTCAGAAAGATGTACATTTTCCACGATTACATCTTCCGGCAGGCGCAGATCGATATGAGCAAAATTCCAGATTGCCTTCACTCCGTTCTCAATCAGAAGATTTGCCATCTGTTCAGCGTTTTCCTTCGGCAGCGTCAGCGCTGCTATCTTAATCTCATTATCCCTGACAAACTGCGGAAGATCATCTGTCATCCGAATCGCAATTCCACGTACCGTCACACCCTGAAGCCTTGGATTCACGTCAAAGATACCTTTGATCCAGAACCCGCGCTTTTCAAACTTCACATAGTTTGCCAATGCCTGTCCAAGATTGCCGGCACCTACGATAATCATATTATAAGTTTTATCCAGGCCTAAAATCTTTCCTATCTCATTATAAAGATACTTCACGTTATAACCATATCCCTGTTGTCCAAAACCGCCAAAGTTATTTAAATCCTGCCGGATCTGTGATGCTGTCACCTGCATGCGGTCGCTCAAATCATTCGAAGATATGCGCTCCACACCATCCTCCAGCAAATCTCCCAGGTAACGGTAATAACGAGGCAGCCTTTTAATGACGGCTTTTGAAATTTCTTTTTCCTCCACAATACCATCCTCCAAATGCATAATCTCGTTTACTCTTTCGTATAAACATTATAACGAATTGTGAATTTCATGTCAAACTATTATGGCAGAAAATACAAAATTTCCTGTTAAACAGGCTCTTTACCCATTCTTACCACAAAAACAGGCATCCTGACAGACTCCCATCTATAGCTGGATTGTTACGAAAATATCGTAGATCGCTTTAATTGCTGTCTCAAAATCTTCATTCCGAACGCCAATAATAATATTCAATTCACTGGAACCCTGGTCGATCATCTTTACGTTAATATTTGCATGTGCCAGCGCAGAGAATATTCTGCCTGCTGTGCCTCTTGTGGAGCGCATTCCCCTGCCCACCACTGCAATAAGTGCCAGATCTGACTCTAAATCAATGTAGTCCGGGTGTACACTTCTCTGGATACCCTGAAGTACCTTCTGTTCTTTTTCTTCAAATTCTGACTGATGCACAAATACGGTCATAGTATCAATACCAGAAGGCATATGTTCAAAAGAGATATCATTTTCTTCGAAAATTCCAAGTACTTTGCGCCCGAATCCAATTTCCGCATTCATCATGTCTTTTTCAATATTGATAGCTGCAAAACCCTTTTTACCTGCAATACCGGTGATGGTATATTTGGGTTTATGACAGGTATGTGCAACAATCAGCGTACCCTTTTCCTGGGGAGCATTGGTATTTTTAATATTAATAGGAATTTCTGCTTTTCGGACCGGGAAAATAGCATCCTCGTGAAGAACGGTAGCCCCCATATAAGCAAGCTCTCTTAATTCACGGTATGTAATGGTCTCGATTACCTCAGGGTTTTCGATAATTCTCGGGTCAGTTACCAGGAATCCGGATACATCTGTCCAGTTTTCATACAGGTCTGCCTGAATCGCTTTTGCAACGATGGAACCGGTCACATCCGATCCGCCTCTGGAAAATGTTTTTACGGATCCGTCCGGCTTTGCACCGTAAAATCCGGGAACAACTGCCTTTTCTGTATCTTTTAATCTATCAGCCAGTTTTTTATCTGTTTTTACTTCATCAAAATTTCCATTTTCGTCGAAGAAAATAACTTCTGCAGCATCCACAAACTCATAGCCCAGATAGTTTGCCATAATGATACCGTTTAAGTACTCTCCCCTGGAAGCCGCATAATTGCTGCCTGCTTTTTTCTCAAAATTTTCGTGAATTACCTGGAATTCGTCATCTAATGAAAGTTCCAGTCCAAGCCCTTTAATAATTTCGTTATAGCGTTCTTTTATTTTATCCAGTTTTGCGGTAAATTTCTTGCCTGATTCTGCGATGTCATAGCATTCATAAAGCATATCCGTAACT
>JAGZJZ010000129.1 GCA_018365455.1 Clostridiales bacterium | reverse complement strand
CCGAAAGCCGGAACAGCGGATTTTGATAGTCTATTCCGGTATCAATAAAACCAATGATCGTTCCCTGTCCCCGCAAGTTCAATTGAGGTTGTTCAATGGAATTCAATATACCGGATGCTTCCATGCTGGATGTATCCAGGGTTGTATAAAGATTACATTTTTTCTATTACAGTTCTTTCTATTTCAGCCCTTTCAGCTGTTTATCAGCAATCTGTTTCATAAACAGTATCCCGATCGCCAATGCAACACCTTCTGCAATGGGGAATGATACCCATATCAGTACCGACGCATTTTGGAATTTGGTAATTAACCATGCCAGCGGCAATGCCACAACTATCAACCGCAGCAGGGATAGAATCAAGGATCTTATACCGCACCCCAGCGCCTGAAAAATTCCCTGATATGCTATATTGGCGCCTGCAAACAGATATCCAATTGTTACGATACGAATTGCAAGTACACACAATTTTTGTGTTTCCGGTGCCACGGAAAAGATTCCGGCTAATTGGTCTGCAAATATCTGAAGCCCCAGCAAGCCCACAGCCATGATCAGCAGCGTATATATCATGCCATATTTGATTCCTTCATCCACTCTTTTCCGATCCCTTTTCCCATAGTTATAGGATACGATTGGAATCAATGCATTATTCATTCCAAATGCAGCAAAAAAACAAACTGCTGGATCTTATAATAGACGCCATATGCCGTCACAGCTGCGCTGGACACTGCTCCGAAGATAATATTTACCCCATAGGTCATGAATGACATCAATGCCTGCATGATAATCGCCGGTAATCCCACCTTATAGATTTCGTTCATTATCGCCCCCTTTGGTTTTATATATCGGGGGGCTGGGATCAATATCTTTGTTAAATCCATAGTGGAAAATAGCGTCCAGATGAAAAGAAACCATCTGACCAATAATCGTTGCATAGGTGGCTCCGCTGATTCCCATTTCCGGACAGCCAAAATATCCAAATATCATAATCGGATCCAGAACGATATTAACCAGTGCTCCCGCTATCTGCGCTACGGTAGTCAGAGTTGTCCGCCCGGTGGCCTGAAGCAGTTTTTCATAGATGGTGTACATTATGATTCCAAAGGACCAGACGGTGCAGATGCCAAGATAAGATTGCCCCATTTCCAGGATGACCGGATCTGTAGTCTGGGAATGCAGATAAGCATTGACACCAAATAAACCAAAAATCAAAAATACGAGATAGGTACAGAGACCTGAAAATATTGCATTTCCGGCAATCCGGCTGGTTTTTTTGTGATTTCCCTCCCCAGACTCTTTGCCAGCAGGGCATTAATTCCCACGCCAATTGCAACCATCAGCATCTGAACGGGAAATGCCAGGGTAAGTGCATTCACTGCATATTCCCCCATCTCGGAAATTTCAGCCATAGAAAGAACGGAAAGAAAGAGGAGCAAAATAGAAAGAACTGAATATAGAAAGGGCGGATGAATCATGAAAAAAAGAATTATTACAATTAGCAGAGAGTTTGGAAGCGGTGGAAGAACCATAGGAAAACTGGTGGCAGACAGTCTGGGAATTGCTTTCTACGATAAGGAGATTATTGAAAAGGCCGCGGGTGAAACAGGCTTTTCAGAGGAATTTATTGAAGAGCAAGGGGAAGATTCTCCTACGAAAAGTATTTTTGCTTATTCCTTTATTGGAAGAGGCATGAACGGCATGGCAGCGGAAGATTATCTGTGGACGGCACAACGCAGAATAATCCTGGATTTAGCAGAGAAAGAACCCTGTGTAATCGTAGGAAGATGTGCGGATTATATTTTAAGAGACCGGGAGGTCTGCCTGAACGTTTTTATTCATGCAGATGTGGACAAAAGAGCGGAACGAATTGTAAAACTCTACGGCGAGACAGAAACAAAACCGAAAAAGCGCCTGGCTGACAAAGATAAGAAGAGAAAAATTAATTATAACTACTACACGGACCAGGTGTGGGGCAGGGGGCAGAATTACCATTTGACACTGGACAGCGGCGTAATTGGAATCAACCCGTGTGCGGAAATTATTACCTGGATTTCTAAGTAATAAAGTCACAATATTTACATGAAAATAAAACATTAAGGCTATCCATTTTGTAAATTACATGCTATGATAGGACATATAAAATCTAAAGCGTATACGAGACTATGAATACACGTATGCAAATGAAGGAGCTGAATATTATGAGACTGGTTACCCGTTCCGACTTTGATGGTTTGGTTTGCGGTGCACTGCTGAAAGAAGCAGGAATTATTGATCATTGGAAGTTTGCACATCCCAAAGATCTGCAGGATGGTCTGGTGGAAATTACAGAGGATGACTGCCTTGCCAATGTACCTTATGTAGAAGGGTGTGGCCTGTGGTTTGACCATCATTCCAGTGAATTTGAGAGAAACGAGCTGGAAGGAAAATATAAAGGAGAAAGCCGCATAACACCGTCCTGTGCAAGAATCATTTATGATTTTTATGGAGGCAATGAAAGGTTTTCCCATTTTAATGAAATGATGGAAGCCGTAGACAAAGTGGATTCAGGCAATCTGACGATTGACGAAATCCAGAATCCGGAAGGATGGATACTCATTGGTTTCCTAATGGATCCCAGAACAGGTTTAGGCCGTTGGAGGAATTTTACGATTTCCAATTATCAGTTAATGGAAAAGCTGATCGATGCCTGCCGTACCATGAATACAGAGGAAATACTTAGTCTGTCAGATGTAAAAGAAAGAATTGAAGTCTATTTTGAACAGACAGCGAAATTTAAGGAAATGATACAGGCACATACCAGAGTGGAAAAAGATGTAATTATTTCGGATCTGCGAGGCGTAGACCCTATCTATACAGGAAACCGTTTCCTGATATACAGTATGTATCCACAGCAGAACATTTCAGCCTGGATTGTAAATGGAAAAGGCGGAAAAGGGTGCTCAGCAGCAGTAGGCTACAGTGTTTTGAACCGGACTTCCGACATAGATGTGGGAAGCCTGATGCTGAAATATGGCGGCGGCGGACATAAAGCAGTTGGTACCTGTCAGTTCAGTGATGAAGATATGGATGAGCTGCTTCCGAAAATGCTGGATGAGTTGATAAATAAAAGATAATTATGAGGATGGAAAAGGCGTGTTCTTTATGGAATGCGCCTTATATAATTTGTGATTATATTTAATTGAGATAATATAAAATAATTATAAAAAATACAACAATGTATGAATTCCGGCTTTGCGGGCATTATAAATACAAAGGTTGTCTCTACCTATGGAGTTACATAGGTCCGCTCCCAGAATATTAAGTGAAGGAATTTTATTTTTTGTTGGAAAGTGTAAAAGATAAATCCAGTTGACATTTCTAGCCCAATATGCTAATATTCACAATAGAAAATAAACGGGAATGAGGTTCTCCCCAGGTACAATACCTAAACTGCTATTAGCTGATGACTTCTGTTTCAGGACAGGGGTGTCAGTTTTTTTATGTGCAGAAACCTGCATAGCAGAGATTCAATCAGAAAAAGCTGGCAAATCAATTAAAATTGAGCTGCCGGTTTTTTTAGTTCAGGAGGAAGATATGTTTAAGAGAGCGTTACAAAGTTACAGAGATATTCTTATATTATGCATTGCTGCTTCTGTGATCGGAGTAATTGTGGGAATGCTAGAGCGTGTTTTAAATTTGCTTTCTGGCAGCTGTGCGTCACACTTTGTGGGAGATTTGTCCCGGATGAAGGGCGCGTAGCGGGCTACGTAACCTGAATTCGGGGCAAATATGCCGCTAAGTGGGGCGTGCAGATGGC
>JAGZJZ010000128.1 GCA_018365455.1 Clostridiales bacterium | reverse complement strand
GATTTCGGAGCGAATGCCCGCGTGCCGCCAAAAAGCGCTTCGGGAAGGTTAGAAAATGCCAGTTCTGCGTTGAGCCTTCCAAACCCCTCTCCTGGTCCGTCCCCTTCTCTTTCCGTACACTACCTACATCTACAAAGCGTATTTACTCAGCAAAACCCAAATTTAGTGCTTTCAAATCGCTTTTGCCTCCCCATTTGCAAAGCTCTAAAATACATGAAAACGTGTCTTTAAAATTATCTCCGCAGGATATACGTCCCACAACCTGTGACACACATCCTGCAGATAGCATTTTTAAGACACGCTCCTGTTGATCACTATTTTATTTTCCGCAGCGCTGCTGCCGCATCACTGATGTATTCATTTTTCGCCTCTTCAAAGCATCCTTCATCTGCCATTCTGGCAAACTCAGGATCAATGGGCATTTTTCCTAACAGATCCACATCCAGTTCTTTGGCAATCTCTTCTATATGGCTTTCTCCAAAGACCCTGATTTCTTTTCCGCAGTCCGGACATTTTAAAAAGCTGTAGTTTTCAACGATTCCAAGTACCCGGATGTTCATGCTCTTCGCCATGCTGTATGCTTTCTTTACGATCATACGAACTAAGTCCTGTGGGGAAGAAACGATCACAATGCCATCCACCGGAAGGGACTGGAATACGGTAAGAGGAACATCACCTGTTCCCGGGGGCATATCCACAAGCAGATAATCCAGTTCTCCCCAGATTACATCTGTCCAGAACTGTTTTACCATATTTGAAATAACCGGACCTCTCCAGATTACCGGCGCTTCCTCATCCGGAAGCAGAAGGTTGACCGACATTACCTTAATATCGTTTTTGGCCAGCATTGGATAAATTCCCTGATCATCCCCCTGTGCTGGACCATGAAGTCCATACATTTTGGGAATGGAAGGTCCGGTAATATCCGCATCCAGGATACCCACCCGGTAACCCTGCTCCGTCAGCTTATTTGCAAGGGACGCAGTAACCATGGACTTACCAACTCCTCCCTTACCGCTGACGATGCCGATTACATGTTTAATTTCCGTATAAATATTAGGCTCCACAAGAAAACTTTTCGGATTCTTGCTTGGACACCCTTCGCAACTTTCTTTGGTACAGCTTGAATTGCTGCATTCTTTTTCTGACATGATATTTCCTCCTTAAATCTTTATCTCTATTGATCTCTTTTATCTCTATTATCTTTTTAAATTTTAAAATTTTTTTTAATCTTTAAAATCTTTTATATCTTTTATATCTCTTTTAAATCTTTTAAATCTTTTATATCTTTTTACATCTTTTTATATCTTTTTATTTCGTTTTCTCTTTAGATCTTTTAATCTTTTTATTTCATTTAATTTTTTTATATCTATCATTTCTGATTTTTTGATTTTTCTATCTTCTCGCCCACTGACTCAATGTACTTCACTTCCGGAACAGCACGCTTTTTTAATCTTCCATATACGGACTCTCTGAACAGGGCATAGAACACGGAAACCAGAGGTACGAATACCAGCATACCGAACAGTCCCATCAGGCTGCCGCCCAAAGTAACGGCTATCATAACCCACAAACTTGGCAGACCTACGGAGGTACCAACGACTCTCGGATACATAAAGTGCTCATCAATCTGTTGTAGCACAATAATAAACACTACAAACCAAAGGGCTTTTAATGGATTGGTTACCAGAATCAGCAGCGCACCAAGACCTGTCCCGATGAATGCACCAAGCACCGGGATTAAGGTGGTAAATCCAATCAGTACCGAAATACTGATGGCATATGGAAAATTAAAGATTAGCATCCCAATATAGCAAAGTATTCCAAAGAGCAGAGCTTCCATGCACTGCCCGGAAATAAACCCGGTAAAAGTTTTGCTTGTGAGATGGCCGATTTCAGTAATCCGGTCTGCTCTTCCCTGAGGCAGATAAGCGTATAAAATTTTACGAAACTGTGTACCCAGCTTTTCTTTTTGTGCCAAAATATATATGGAGAAAATGACTCCAAGCATAATGGTGGTCAGTACACCGATCACAGATGTAGCCACACCCAGGGTGGAGGACAATACATTGGTTACTCCACTTTGCAGAACACCCAGCACACGTTCAACGATGGACGGCCAATTTACTTCTAATTTGGAGATATAGTCCGTAATGTCGGGATAGTTCTTCGCCAGACCTTTTAGCCAGCCGTCTAACTGGTCGATAAACTGGGGAAATCCCTGATTTAGTGATTTCACCGTATTTACCATTTCCGGGATTACCGTCATAATTACAAATACGATAATGCCAATCGCCAGAGCATATGACAGGATTATGCCGGTAAATCGAAGGGCACTCTGTTTACCTTTTATCACTTTCCCCAGGTATTTTTCAAAAAACCGGAGCGGTACATTCAGCACAAAAGCAATCGCACCGCCTAAGATAATCGGCGAACAGATGCCGATTACATAGCTTAATCCCCGAAAAAGTAATTCATGATTATTCAGCCCCCAATACAACACAATAGCAAAAGCGATGGCAATAAATATTGTTTTCTTATTATTGATTTTAAATTCCAAGCTTTAAGCTCCTTCCTTATCCTACAAGTATTTTTTCCTGAGGAAGTTCGATTGGAGATATCTTTTTTCTTTCTGTGAAGGAAAGGGCAAAAGAAAGGCTTCCTAATCTTCCGCAGTACATTAGTATCATAACTGCTATTCTTGAGACCGGCAGCAGTTCCCTGGTAATTCCTGTGGTCATACCAACCGTGCCAATGCCGGACATTGCTTCGAACATGACGTCTGTAAGCTGTAAAGGCTGAATGGTGCAGATCAGCATCACCGCTCCCAAAGAAAGCAGCAGATTAATACACAAAACTGCACTTGCTTTCTTAATTGCTTCATCATCTATCCGCCGTTTAAAAATATTGATACCCCTGGTTCGCATCATGGATGCACGCATGTACATAATAAATACCACAACCGTAGTGGTCTTAATACCTCCCGCTGTAGAGCCGGGGCTGCCTCCGATAAACATTAATATCGTGGTAAGCAGCTTGCTGCTCTGGGATAACGCAGCTGTATCTGTCGTATTAAATCCTGCCGTTCTGGCAGTTACCGAATCAAACATCGCAGTGAGGAATGCCTCCTGGCCCCCCATATGGGCAGATAAATTATTTCTCTCAAAAACAGCAAACAAACATGCTCCGCCAAATACCAGAATTCCCGTTGTAATGATTACAATTTTGGAATGTACATGAAATTTTTTAAAATGCCATTTATGAATGATAATATCATCCCAAACTAAAAATCCAATTCCACCAATCATAACCAGCGCCATAATTGTGAGATTGACCAGCCAGTCCCCGGAATAAGGTGTCAGAGAAGCGTATGGTTCGAATTTCCCCATCAGGTCAAATCCCGCATTGCAAAAAGCGGATATAGAATGGAAAATACCATTTCCAATACCTTCTATCAGTCCAAATTCCGGAATAAAACGAATGGAAAGCAGAATTGCCCCGGTTCCTTCTATAATAAGGGTTCCAATCAGGATCTTTTTCACAAACCCCACCACGCCCCCAAGCTGCATGGCATTGAGGCTCTCAGATATCAGCCCTCTTTCCCGAAGCCCGATCCTTCTGTGCATAGCCATTGCAAGCAGCACTCCGAATGTCATAAACCCAAGTCCGCCAATCTGTATCATGGTTATAATTACCAGCTGACCAAAAAGACTCCAGTGGGTATACGTGTCAACTACTACAAGTCCCGTGACACAGGATGCGCTTGTTGCCGTGAACATACAGTCCAGAAAGGGCGTTGCTGTTCCGTTTC
>JAGZJZ010000061.1 GCA_018365455.1 Clostridiales bacterium | reverse complement strand
ATTGAGAAATACATCAGCCTTCAGCAGATGCGGTTTGACCATGCATTTGAGTTTCAGCTGACGGTACAGGAAGTGTGTAAAGGGTACAAAATCAAGAAACTGCTGATACAGCCGTTTATGGAAAATGCCCTGATCCATGGGTTTAAAGGGATCGAGGAGGGGGGCATGCTGCGGGTGGACATCTCGCTGACAGAAGAGGGAAAGCACATTTGTGTCATTATAGAAGATAATGGAAACGGGCTTGATCAGGAATTGGTGGATAAGTATAATGACCGTACTGCGGCAGTGGAGGAGGATCCGGAAAAGATCGGTTTAAACAATGTGTTTTCCAGGATCGAGATGTATTACGGAAAAGCTGCCGACTGGAATGTAATCAGCATACCGGATATCGGCACCATTATTACCCTGCGCTTTCCGGCGAATAGAATAGAGGTAGAGACATGAGGATTGTAATTGTAGAAGATGAGAAGAAAGTGCGGGAGGGAATGGCGGCCATGATCGCCAGCCACACCCAGCATACCGTGGCAGCGGAAGCCGCAAATGGAAATGACGGCCTGGAGAAAATTATAAAGCTCCGGCCGGATCTTGTGATAACGGATATCCGCATGCCTGTCCTGGACGGACTGGAGATGATCCGGGAACTGAGAAAGAAGAATTTGACCTGCCATATCATCGTTTTAAGCGGATATTCAGAATTTGAATATGCGAAGAAAGCCATTACCTACGGCGTAGACGAATATTTGCTGAAGCCTTTGACGTCCTCTGACATACAGCGTGCCTTATGCAAAATAGAAGAAAAGATGGAACAGGAATTGCTGGCATTAAAAGGAACCCCGGAGAGCTGTCTGCGGGATATTATTGAGGGAAGTCCCGAACCGGATCTGATGGAAATCTTCGGGTTTGAGAAAAATATGAAGTTCCTGATGGCTGCCGGTTATTTGGGAAGTATGTCAAAAGAATATGAGGACCGGGTGCAGGAATTTTTTCAATACAGTAAAGTAAACGCTTTAAACTTACATATTTCCGGCTGCTATCAGGGGAACAGCAGGATTTTCTATGTACTGGCGGGAGGGTTTGAACATTTAGAAGAATACCAGGAAGAGATTTACCGGAAATTGGTGCGGGAATACCAGGGGAAAGGCAGACATCCGCTGTGGGCGTGCGTTCAGTTTTCGGACAGCGGAGAGATCAGCCGGTGTGCAGAAGCGTTAAAGGGTTATCTGGACTATGGGGTTACGGCTTGCGGTTTTCCGGGATGGTACGATGTGGAGTACGTAAAGAACTGCAAATGGGAAACGTTTAAAACTCCGGTTAAGATTCTCAGTAAAATAAAGTCGGATATCTGTCAGGAACAAATGGAAGAAGCAGGTAAGAATTTAGACCGGTTCACAGAATATCTCCAGGAGCATTCCTTTCGAAAAGAGGAGGTCCGCCAATCCATGATCCGGTGTTATTTTATGGTGTCCGGTCTGCTGCAGGATCTGGATAAAAAGCGTTTTCAGAAGCTTCAGAGCTATCATCTGGAGCATACCTTAAATCAGATCCTAACCTGGGAAGAAATGAAACAGAATTTTGGCAGGATCCGGGAGGTCCTGGTACAGGGCAAAGCAAGAAGGCAGGATATCAGCAACTATATAATTGTGAAAGTCCTTAACTATATACAGGAACACTACCGGGAAAAAATAGTTTTAGACGAGGTTGCGGTGCAGATGGGACTGACGCCGGAATATTTAAGTACGCTGTTTAACCGGGAGGTAAAAGAAAATTTCACCGTATTTTTAAAGAAATTCCGTATAGACCATGCCAAACGTCTTCTGACCGGAACAGATAAGAAAATCTATGAGGTGGCACAGGAGGTGGGATACAGCGATGCGAAATATTTTATTAAGGTATTTAAAGAAGAAGAAGGAATATCACCGGGAGATTATCGTGAAATGCAGCATTAGCATTGCAGGACTGTGCCTGGCAGGCATGTTGTGGGGGTGCAGCAGCGAGAATAGTACCATAGCGGACACAGCTGCAAGGGAGGATGGGAAAGAAACCCTTGTTTTGTGGTCCTATTATGAAACGAAGGAGCAGCAGGAAAGCCTGGACCGCCTTATCCATGATTTTAACACCTCCCAGGGGCGTTACCGGATGACCTGGGAATATCATGGTCCTGTGATTGAGTTTAACAAAAAGCTTGCCCTTGCCCTGACGGAAAAGGAAATGCCGGATCTGATCATTGCAGACCAGTCCAACATGCAGGCGTACATCAGAAAAGGGCTGTTAGAAGATATCACTTCCTATGTCCGGTATTCCCAAAAAGAGGAGGAGTACTTTGCGTGCGCCCTTGGATCTGTTAAAAGCCAGGATTGTTATTATGGAATGCCTTTTTGCTGCAGTACTGCTGCATTGTTTTATAACAAAGAGAAACTGGAAAAAGCAGGTATCGAGGCACCGGAAAATCTCCATGAATTCGTTCTGGCGGCAAAGGTGCTGTCTGAGGGAGAAACTTATGGTTTTGGAATGCCGGCAGCCAGCGGAAGCCAGTCCGCCTCTTCGGTTCTGCCCTGGGTTATTTCAGCCGGTGACAGTGAAAATGTACTGGAATGTGACGAAACCGAAAATTTCTTTGGCGTCATCCGGGAACTGGTACAATCCGGCTCTATGCCAAAAGAATGCATCAACTGGTCTAACAACGATGTGGCACGCAGCTTTCTGGCTGGTGAAATCGCCATGATGGAAAACAGTATGGATGTACTTCCCCTTTTGGAAAAGAGCAATATTTCCACAGGCGTTATAAAATTACCCACAGGCGGAGGCGGCAATCCCATGGCAGGCGGTGAAAATCTGGGAATACTGAAAGGAAAGAATAAAAGCGCAGCGCTGGCATTTTTAGACTTTTATCTGGATGATCAGGTGATGGAGCAGATCTGCGGACCCCAGTTTGGTCTGGCGCCCAAAAAAGAACTTGCGAGAAAACAGGCGGAGAAAGATTCAAAGTATAAGGTATTTGAAGAAGAGCTGGAGAACAGTATCAGCATGGACAATTATGTACAGTGGTCTGCAGTGTCAGAAAAATTGTCGGAGGTTCTGGTAGATACTATTTTAGAAAAACAAAAAGCAGGGGAATGAAGGAATACCAGAATTTTGTCCCCCTTATCCGGATAAAATTCTGGCATTCCTTATTTTTTTATGCTATATTAAAAGATAGTGGGATTTTCTGTCCCAAAATGTAAAAATAAAGAATGAGGTATCTATAGAGATGAAATGGAATAAATTTACGTTAAAAACCCTGACAGAAGCAGAAGATATTGTCATATCTGCTTTGGCTGACGCTGGTGTGGAAGGGGTAGAAATTGAAGACAAAGTACCCCTTACGGAATCCGACAAACAGCAGATGTTCGTGGATATCCTTCCCGACGGACCGGAGGATGACGGGATCGCTTTTTTAAGCTTTTATCTGGAAGAAGATGTGGATAAGGAAGAGATGTTAAAGAATGTCCGCAGGGAATTAGAAGAACTTCGTACCTTTATGGATATCGGAGAAGGAACCATTGTGGAGAGCCAGACAGAAGATAAGGACTGGATCAACAACTGGAAACAGTATTTCCATCAGTTCTATGTGGATGATATTCTCATCATACCTTCCTGGGAAGAAGTAAAGGAAGGCGATGAAAATAAAATGATTATCCATATCGATCCGGGAACGGCATTCGGAACCGGTATGCATGAAACTACACAGCTGTGTATGCGGCAATTAAAAAAATATGTAAATGCGGATACAGAAATCCTGGATGTGGGAACCGGCAGCGGAATTCTGTCCATTGTTGCCATAAAGCTTGGCGCCAGACATGCAGTGGGAACGGATCTGGATCCGTGTGCGATCAGTGCCACCAAAGAAAACCTGGAAGTCAATGAAATTGCACCGGAAAAGATGGATGTAATGATCGGAAACATTATCGATGATAAGAAGATCCAGGATCAGGTGGGATATGAAAAATATGACATTGTGGCAGCGAACATTCTGGCAGATGTGCTGGTTCCTCTGACGCCGGTTATCATAAACCAGATGAAGAAGGGCGGCATATATATCACATCCGGCATCATAGATGAAAAAGAGGATTGTGTGGTAGAAGCAGTCAAGGCAGCAGGTCTGGAAATCGTAGAAGTGACACACCAGGGCGAGTGGGTATCCGTAACAGCAAGAAAGAACTAGGTGGATTCATGTATCATTTTTTTGTGTCTCCCGATCTGATTGGAGAAAAAGAAATTGTTATAACAGGTGAGGATGTTAATCATATCAAAAATGTACTCCGGATGAATACCGGAGAACAGGTCAGTATCAGCAGCGGACAGGACAATAAGGAATACCGGTGTGAAATTACAGGATTTGACATCAATGAAGTCCGGACAAAGATTATGTGGGTGGAAGAAGCCGGCATGGAACTCTCTTCTAAAATCTATCTTTTTCAGGGGTTGCCTAAGAATGATAAAATGGAACTTATCATACAGAAAGCAGTGGAACTTGGGGTGTATGAAATTATCCCGGTGGCAACCAGGCGGGCTGTTGTAAAGCTGGATGCCAAAAAAGAAGAAGCGAAGAGAAAGCGTTGGAACAGCATTTCCACAAGCGCCGCAAAGCAGTCAAAACGAACCGTAGTTCCGGCTGTGACAAAGGTGATGGGGTTTAAAGAGGCTGTCAGCTATGCAGAAGAACTGGATATCAAACTGATCCCCTATGAACTGGCATCCGGAATGGAAAAGACAAAAGCGGTCATTGGCAATATTCAAAAGGGTCAGTCTATAGGAATCTTTATCGGTCCGGAAGGTGGATTTGATGAAGCAGAAGTAGAGGCTGCAAGAGAGGCAGGAGCGGTGCCTATTACGCTTGGAAAACGAATTTTAAGAACGGAAACAGCCGGTATGACAGTTTTGTCAATACTGATGTTTACGCTGGAGGACTAGTGCTGCCCGGCGTATTTGCGCCGAGCGGCACTAGTACCGCAGATCTGTCTGCGGTATGCAGGAGGTATATATGGAAGCATATTTAGATAATTCGGCTACCACCAGATGCCTGGAAAGTGTAAAAGACATTGTGGTTAAAACCATGATGGAGGATTATGGAAATCCGTCATCCAAGCATCTGCGGGGAGTAAAAGCCGAGCAGTATTTAAAAGATAGCCGGGAAGCTATTGCGAAAACAATGAAGGTAAATGAAAAAGAGATTTTCTTTACATCCGGAGGAACAGAAGCCAATAACTGGGCAATTATTGGAGCAGCAATGGCGAATAAACGAGCCGGAATGCATGTAATTACTACGGCGATTGAGCATCCGGCAGTGATTCAGCCCATGCAGTATCTGGCGGAACAGGGCTTTCGGGTAAGTTACATTCCCGTAGGCAGAGACGGGAAAGCAGATTTGGCTGCGCTTGAAAATGCCATCTGTGATGAAACCATCCTGATTTCCGCCATGTATGTTAACAATGAGGTAGGAGCGGTTCAGCCATTAGAAGAAATAGCCGCTTTGATTAAAAAGAAGAAGCCCGGCATACTTTTTCATGTGGACGCCATCCAGGCATATGGGAAGTACCGCATCCTCCCCAAAAAGATGGGAATTGACATGCTGTCGGTAAGTGCCCATAAAATCCATGGACCAAAAGGCGTGGGCTTTTTATATGTAAATGAAAAAGTGAAGATAAAACCCCTGATTCTGGGAGGGGGACAGCAAAAAGGAATGCGTTCCGGTACGGATAATGTACCCGGGATTGCCGGACTTGGTATGGCTGCAAAAGAGGCGTATACAGGCTTTGAAGAAAAGATCAGCCATTTATACCGGATCAAAGAGTTGTTTGCCAATGGAGTCAGCGAAATACCGGATACCGTGATCAACAGTCCGGATGGTGTACTTGGCGCTCCCCAGATTGTAAGCGTAAGCTTCCAGGGAATCCGAAGCGAGGTGCTGCTTCATGCGCTGGAGGAAAAGGAAATCTATGTATCGTCCGGTTCTGCATGTTCATCCAATAAGAAGCTGCCGATCAGTACCGTATTAAAAGAAATCGGTCTGGAAAAAGATCTGTTAGAAACAACGGTGCGGTTTAGCTTCAGCCATTTTACTACGGAGGAAGAAATTGCATATTGTCTGGAAGAGTTGAAGAAGATTGTGCCTGTGCTAAGGAAGTATTCCAGACATTAGAGCGTGTTTGAAAATCCACTGCTGGTTTCTTGCGTATAGCACAGCAGTATGGGAGCATTGCACAAAAGTTTAATATTAAGTTATAGATTGGAGAAAAGATGTTTAAAGCATTTTTAATAAAATACGGAGAAATAGGAATCAAGGGTAAGAACCGCTATTTATTTGAAGACGCACTGGTAAAGCAAATCCGCCATGCGTTAAAAGAAGTGGAAGGCGAATTTCTGGTTCATAAGGAACAGGGAAGAATCTATGTGGACTGCCTGAGTGCATTCGACTTTGAGGAAACAGTGGAAGCACTGCAGCGGGTATTTGGAATAGTAGGTATCTGTCCGGTAGTGAAGATAGACGACGAAGGTTTTGACAGCCTTGCAAGTGATGTGATTGATTATGTGTCCCAGATTCATCCGGGAAACAACCAGAGCTTTAAAGTTAATGCCAGAAGAGCGCGCAAGAACTATCCTATGACATCCATGGAGTTAAACTGTGATCTGGGAGAACGGATTCTGGAAGCATTTGACGGCATGAAAGTAGATGTTCATAAGCCGGAGATTCTGCTGAATGTGGAAATCCGTGAGAAAATCTACATTTATTCTAAAATTATACCGGGACCTGGCGGTATGCCGGTAGGTACCAACGGCAAAGCAATGCTGCTTTTATCAGGCGGAATTGACAGCCCGGTTGCAGGCTATATGATTTCCAAAAGGGGCGTAAAGTTAGATGCGGTATATTTCCATGCACCGCCTTATACAAGTGAACGTGCCAAACAAAAGGTTGTAGATCTGGCGAAACTGGTATCCAGGTATTCCGGACCGATTAATCTGCATGTGGTAAACTTTACGGATATTCAGCTTTATATTTATGACAAGTGCCCTCATGAAGAACTGACCATCATTATGCGCCGCTATATGATGCGTATTGCAGAGCATTTTGCAAAAGAGACCGGTAGCCTTGGGCTGATTACCGGAGAGAGTATCGGACAGGTGGCAAGCCAGACAATGCAGAGCCTTGCAGCTACCAACGAAGTGTGTACCCTTCCTGTTTTCCGTCCGGTGATTGGATTTGACAAACAGGAAATCGTGGATGTCTCTCTGAAAATCGGAACTTATGAGACTTCCATTCTTCCGTTTGAAGACTGCTGCACTATCTTCGTTGCCAAACATCCGGTTACGAAACCGAATATTAATATTATCAAACGTTCCGAAACCAGTCTGGAAGAAAAAATCGAAGAATTAATGAAAACTGCTATTGAAACAACGGAAACAATCTGGGTGGAATAGGATATATTAAGGCCTGTTGAAAATTGCTTTCTGACAGATGTGCATCATGCATCTTGCAGAAAGCATTTTTCGGACACGCTCAGTATTTGGTTTTAAGATTGATTTGAAGAACAGAAAATGGATGCTATAAAAAAAGACAAATCGAAAATCGATTTGCCTTTGTACTTCGTTTCATCTTATGAGATTAGATGATGTATGGTTTTAAAGCAGCTAAAATGCTTTCAACATCATCTTCAGCATGGATATTTAAGTCGATCGGTTTAGATAAATCTAAACTGAAGATACCCATGATAGATTTTGCATCGATTACGTATCTTCCTGATACAAGATCAAAATCATAATCAAATTTTGTAATATCATTTACAAATGATTTTACTTTATCGATGGAATTTAAAGAAATCTGTACTGTCTTCATTGGAAAAACCTCCCTTGTATTTTTGTTTCTTATATCTTACATTTTGTGGTAACAAAAGTCAATGCGAAAACTCACAAAGTTGGGAAGAGTTATTCGTCAAAAGTTATAAAATTGTACAATTTGTTTGTTGATTTTACGAAAGATTTACGAAAAGTATTTAATTGCATACAATTGTAAAGTATGTTTATGAGAAAGGTGTTAACATGAATCAAAAAACAGTAGCGCTGCATAATCTGGGATGCAAAGTAAATGCGTATGAAACAGAAGCGATGCAGCAGATTTTACAGGAAAATGGTTATAAAATAGTTCCCTTTGAACCGGGGGCGGATATCTATATTATTAATACATGCACAGTGACAAACATTGCGGACCGCAAGTCCAGACAGATGCTTCACAAGGCTAAAAAAATGAATCCGGGCGCAATCGTAGTGGCTGCCGGATGTTATGTGCAGGCATCCAAAGAAGAACTGAAAAAAGACGATGCGATTGACATTGTAATTGGAAATAATAAGAAAAAAGATCTGGTTTCTATCCTGAAATCCTATGAAATAAACCAGGAAGAAGAGGATGCAGTTATCGACGTCAATCATACATCAGAGTACGAAAACCTGACAATTTCCAGAACTGCGGAGCATACCAGGGCATATATCAAAGTACAGGACGGCTGCAACCAGTTCTGCAGCTATTGTATCATCCCCTATGCAAGAGGCAGAGTGCGCAGCAGGGACATCGAAGATGTAAAAACAGAGGTGGGCAATCTTGCAAAAGCAGGCTATCAGGAAGTTGTTTTGACCGGCATCCATTTAAGTTCTTACGGAATAGACTTAGGTCTGACTCTGCTGGAACTGATTAGGGAGGTTCATAAAATTGAAGGAATCAAAAGAATCCGCCTGGGTTCGCTGGAGCCCCGTATCATAACCGAAGAATTTGCGAAAGAATTAAGTTCTATGGAGAAGATCTGTCCGCATTTTCACCTGTCATTGCAAAGCGGATGTGATGAAACTTTAAGCAGAATGAACCGGCGTTATGATACAAAAGAATTCGAAGAAAAATGTATGATTTTGCGCAGATATTTTGAACTTCCGGCGCTGACTACAGATGTAATTGTTGGATTTCCGGGAGAAACAGAAGAAGAATTTAAGACTACAAAAGAGTTTTTAAAGAGGATCTGTTTTTTTGAAACTCATATCTTTAAATATTCCAGACGAAAAGGTACCAAGGCGGCAGTTATGGAAAACCAGATTGACGAAAATGTAAAAAATATCCGCAGCCAGGAGTTGATCCGTCTTAACGAAGAAAACCAGACGGCATACGAAGAACGTTTTCTGGGAAAGGAAACAGAGATTCTTTTTGAAGAAAAAATAACCGTAGAAGAAAAAGAATATTATATTGGGCATACCCGGGAATATATCAAGGCAGCATGTTGCGCAGATGCGGATTATGCTAATTGCCTGTTGAATAAAACACTCCGGGGAAGACTGAAAAATCACTTGTTATTATGTGAAAATTAGGAGAATTTGCAGGATTAAAAGAAGCAGTAAAGAAACTTTTTTGAAAAATGGGATTGTAATTTTCTTTTATTTATATTAGAATGGATGTAAAGTTTAATTAAGGGCGTGATAAAATGGGAAAGATTAGTAATACACAATATTTTAACGTAAACTCAGACGCAGAGATCCGGGTAAAGGACGTACTGGATACCGTTTATAATGCAATGACTGAAAAAGGATATAATCCTGTGAATCAGATTGTAGGCTATATTATGTCAGGTGATCCGACATATATCACCAGTCATAACAATGCTAGAAGCATGATTATGAAAGTAGAACGGGACGAGCTGGTAGAAGAGTTATTAAAAGAGTATATTAAAAATAAGGCATGGCAGTAGAGACACTATGAAAATAATGGGATTGGACTATGGCTCCAAAACAGTAGGTGTGGCTATCAGCGATGCTTTGGGAATTACTGCCCAGGGGATAGAAATTGTACGAAGAACGTCCGAAAATAAGCTTCGTCAAACTCTGGCAAGAATTGAAACGTTAATTCAGGAAAATGAAGTTGGAAAGCTGGTGCTCGGCTTTCCAAAAAATATGAATAACACTATTGGCGACAGGGCTGAAAAATCTTTGGCATTTAAAGAAATGCTGGAAAGAAGGACAGGTCTGGAAGTTGTCATGTGGGATGAAAGGTTAACAACCGTAGAAGCAAACCGTACTCTGATGGAAAGCAATGTGCGAAGAGAAGACCGTAAAAAGTATGTGGACCAGCTTGCGGCTGTTTATATCCTGCAGGGTTATTTAGACAGTGAGGCAATGAGGTCGAAAGAAAATTAGAATCAGAAAAGGAGCCGCACATAAAAATGGAAAAAATTAAATTTACTTTTGCAGACACAGATGAGGCTGCAGAGTTTTTTGTGTTGGAACAAACACGTATAAATGGTATGAATTATATCCTTGTTACCGAATCCGATGATGAAGAGGAAGATGCGGAAGCATTTATTTTAAAAGATCTGTCAGCAGACGGGGAACAGGAAGCACTTTATGAGATCGTAGAAGATGACGAAGAATTAGAAGCAGTATCGAAGATTTTCAGCGAGATGCTGGAAGATGTTGATATTACAATGTGAAGATAATGGAAGAAATATATGGCATATGTTTTGTGAATAGTGAATGGAAAAAGTATGCGGCTTATGTTGCGTAAGTAGTGAGTTGAAGAAATATGTTGCGTAAGCTGCGCAAATAATCAATTGAAGAAATATACAGTAAGCTTCATAATATAATGATGTGAAGAAATACATGGGACATTCTGCGTATATGATGATATGAAGAAATAAGCAGTTTATGCTGCGTAGATAACGAAGTGATAAAATATGCAGTATAATCTTTATATTTAATGATATGAAGATTTAAAGCTGCATAAACAAATGTTGTATAGAAATATGCAGTTTGATCTGCGTATATAAATATAGATAAAAATAAAACAAGCAGGCAAAGGAGGTCTAATTGATTGAAAAATATTAATAACTCAAAATTGAAAATCATTCCGCTGGGTGGTTTGGAACAGATCGGAATGAATATTACTGCCTTTGAATTTGAAGACAGTATCATTGTTGTGGATTGCGGATTGTCATTTCCGGAAGACGACATGCTGGGAATTGACCTGGTAATCCCCGACATTACTTATCTGAAGAACAACATTCAGAAAGTAAAAGGGTTTGTGATTACCCATGGACATGAGGACCATATTGGTGCTCTTCCGTATATTCTGAAAGAGATTAATGTTCCGATTTATGCAACAAAGCTGACGGTCGGAATCATTGATAACAAACTAAAGGAACACAATTTACTGAAGACGACAAAGCGAAAGGTCATTAAGCATGGACAGGCCATTAACCTGGGCGCTTTTCGTATCGAATTTATCAAGACCAACCACAGTATTGCAGACGCTTCCGCCCTGGCAATCTATTCACCAGCAGGAACCGTGGTGCATACAGGAGATTTTAAAGTAGATTACACGCCGGTATTCGGAGATGCAATTGATTTACAGAGATTCGGGGAAATTGGCAAGAAGGGCGTTCTGGCCCTGATGTGTGACAGTACAAATGCGGAAAGACCTGGTTTTACCATGTCAGAACGGACAGTAGGTAAAACTTTTGACAATATATTTGCAGAGCATAAAAATACAAGAATTATCATTGCGACGTTTGCATCCAATGTAGACAGAGTTCAGCAGATCATCAATTCTGCATATAAGTACGGAAGAAAAGTAGTTGTGGAAGGAAGAAGTATGGTAAGTATCATTACCATTGCTTCCGAATTAGGATATATCAGTATACCGGAACATACTTTAATTGATCTGGAGCAGATGAAAAACTATCCGGACGAACAGATGGTGTTAATTACCACCGGAAGCCAGGGAGAATCCATGGCCGCACTGTCCAGAATGGCATATGATATGCATCGTAAGATCAGCATTAAACCAGGGGACACGGTTATCTTCAGTTCCAATCCCATACCGGGAAATGAGAAGGCGGTTTCCAAGGTGATTAATGAGTTATCCATGAAGGGTGCAGATGTTATTTTCCAGGATGCACACGTTTCCGGACATGCCTGCCAGGAAGAAATTAAACTGATTTATTCCCTGGTACGTCCGAAATACGCGATTCCGGTGCACGGCGAATACCGTCATTTAAAGGCGCAGGCAGGTATTGCAAACAATCTGGGCATTTCCAAAGATAATATTTTTGTATTATCCTCCGGAGATGTGCTGGAACTGGATGACAAACAGGCTAAAATTGTGGACAAGGTACAGACAGGAGCAATTCTGGTAGATGGTCTGGGTGTAGGCGATGTGGGAAATATTGTGCTCCGTGACAGACAGCACCTTGCAGAAGACGGAATCCTGATTGTCGTACTGACGCTTGAAAAATACAGTAACCAGCTTCTTGCCGGTCCGGATATTGTTTCCAGAGGATTTGTATATGTAAGAGAGTCTGAACTTCTTATGGATGAAGCAAGACGGGTGGTAGAGGAATCTTTAGACCATTGTGCCGATAAGAATATTACGGACTGGGGCAAGATTAAAAGTTCCATTAAGGATTCTCTCAGTGACTATCTCTGGAAAAAGACAAAGCGTAACCCGATGATATTGCCGATTATTATGGAAGTATAAGGATTGATAGATATGGACAAGGTGACAGCGTGCCTGGAAGCTCTGGTGGAAGCTGTGCAGGAGTGTACAGCGTACAAAGACTTTGAAAAGGCGAAGAGCAGACTAAAAGATAAACCGGAATTAAAAGCACAGATTGATGAATTTCGAAAGAAGAATTTTGAAATGCAGAGCTTGAAAGAAGATAAAGATCTGTTTCAGGAGCTTCAGAAAATTCAGAAAGATTATGCGCAGTTGCGGGAAAATCCTCTGGTGGAGGACTATCTGAAGTCGGAGCTGCGTGTCTGTAAAATGCTCCAGAAGATTGATCAGGATATTATGAATGTGATTGAAATGGACATAGACGACTTTGCCGGTGAGCTCAACTTATAGGAGGTCGATAAATGAATGCCAAAAAAGTAGTGTTATCCATAACGATGACCTGTGTAAAAATGGTAATCCTTATTTTAATTGTATATGCGCTATTTGTGTTTGGCAGACATGCTTACGAATTTGGTTTTCAGGTCTTTGCAGGGGAATCCATTTCGGATCCTCCCGGAAAAGAAGTGGCGGTCACCGTAACAGAAGATATGTCTGTGATGGAGATCGGTGAACTACTGAAAAACAAAGGACTGATAAAGGATGCAAAAGTTTTCTGGGTACAGGAAAAATTGTCAAAATACAGTGGTAAATTGAAAAAAGGTAATTATATTCTGACGACGGCGCAGGATGCGGATGAGATGCTGGAAGAGCTGGCTCAGGAAACAGAAGCACAGACGGAAGAATAGGATGGAACAATGATTGTAGATGAAAGAATGGTAACCTATATCAACTCTCTGGATGTGGGGAATACGCCGTTTTTAGACGAATTGGAGAGACAGGCATGTGAAGATTTCGTGCCGATCATCCGCCGGGAGATGCAGAGTTTTCTAAAAGTGCTTCTGGCGGTACACCGTCCCGCAAAGATTCTGGAAGTTGGGACGGCAGTGGGCTTTTCAACCTTGCTGATGAGTGAATATACCGGGGCAGACTGTCATATTACAACCATTGAAAAATATGAAAAAAGGATTCCTATTGCCCGGGAAAATTTTAAAAAAGCAGGACGGGAAGACCGGATTACCCTTTTAGAGGGGGATGCCATGGAAATATTAAAAGAGCTGCAGGACTGCTTCGATTTTATTTTTATGGATGCGGCAAAAGGGCAGTATATTCATTTTCTGCCGGAAGTATTAAGGCTACTGAAACCCGGAGGTGTTCTGGTATCGGACAATGTCCTCCAGGACGGTGATATTATTGAATCCAGGTTCGCAGTAGAGCGCAGAAACAGGACGATTTACAAAAGAATGAGAGATTATCTCTATGAATTGAAACATAACGAACAGCTTCTGACCACAATTATTCCAATTGGAGACGGAGCTACGGTGAGTATAAAGCAGGAGCGTAGGACGGAGTGTTAGAGCGTGTTTGAAAAATGCTTTCTGACTGTTGTGCGTTCCAGTTTGTGGGATGGATACACTAAATTCAGGAGGCGTAGCGGGCTACGTAGACTAAATTTGGCGCATTCAGACCGCAAAGTGGGGCGTACAGATGGTGGGAATGATTTTTCAAACACGCTCTAATCGCCGTCCTTGTTTATGCACATCAGAAGAAAGGATAGAAACATGAGAAAACCAGAATTACTGATACCGGCAAGCAGCCTGGAAGTATTAAAAACAGCAGTTATATTTGGGGCAGATGCCGTATATATCGGAGGGGAAGCTTTTGGGTTAAGAGCAAAAGCCAAGAATTTTTCCATGGAAGATATGAAGGATGGAATTGCATTTGCACACCAGTATGGTGTTAAAGTATATGTAACAGCGAATATTCTTGCCCACAACCTGGATTTGGACGGAGTGGAGGCATATTTTAAAGAATTGAAGGAAATTGGTCCGGATGCTTTGATCATTGCAGATCCGGGGGTATTTATGATTGCTAAAAGAGTTTGCCCGGAAATCGAGCTCCATATCAGTACCCAGGCAAATAATACGAATTATGAGACCTACCTTTTCTGGCATGAACTGGGAGCGAAACGGGTAGTGACAGCCAGAGAGTTATCCCTGGATGAAATCCGGGAAATCAGGGCGCATATACCGGAAGAACTGGAGATTGAAACCTTTGTACACGGTGCCATGTGTATCTCCTATTCCGGAAGATGCCTGCTGAGTAATTATTTTACAGGCAGAGATGCCAACAGAGGAGCCTGTACCCATCCCTGCCGCTGGAAATATTCCATTGTGGAAGAGACAAGGCCCGGAGAATATATGCCTGTTTATGAAAACGAACGGGGAACCTATATTTTTAATTCCAAGGATCTGTGTATGATCGAACATATACCGGAGCTGATGGAATCCGGCATAGACAGTTTTAAGATAGAAGGCAGAATGAAAACGGCGCTTTATGTGGCAACTGTTGCGAGGACATACCGCAAAGCCATGGATGATTATGCCCGTGATCCGAAACTCTATGAGCAGAATATGCCCTGGTATAAGGAGCAGATTTCCAATTGCACCTATCGGCAGTTTACCACGGGATTTTTCTTTGGAAAACCGGATGAAACCACTCAGATTTATGACAGCAATACCTATGTAAAAGAATATACCTATCTTGGAATAGTGGGAGAACGCAATGAAGACGGGCTGTACAGAATCGAACAGCGCAATAAATTCTCTGTGGGCGAAGAGATTGAAATCATGAAACCAAACGGAGACAATCTGACTGTGACGGTGAAGCAGATTCTGGACGAGGATGGAAATCCCCAGGAGAGCGCTCCCCATCCCAAGCAGGTACTCTGGATTGACCTTGGTTGTGCGATGGATTCCTATGATATTTTAAGAAGAGCAGAATAAAGGACAACCAAAAATTAATGGGAAAGGCACTAATAAGGGATTTGTAACATACAATGTTATAAATCCGCTTTGAGGTGCTTTTTTTGAAGACATTTCCCAAGCCGCTTACTGCCGAAGAAGAAAAGCTGTTTCTTCAAAAATACAAGGAGGGCGACCTGGACGCAAAGAGGATTCTAATCGAACGTAACCTGAGATTGGTAGCCCACGTCGCCAAAAAATATCAAAGGCCGGAAGAAGATTCGGAAGATCTGATTTCCATAGGAACTATTGGCCTGATTAAGGCAGTGACTACCTTCGATCATAGTAAAAACAATCGTTTAGCCACTTATGCCGCCAGGTGTATTGAAAATGAACTCCTCATGATGCTAAGGATGCGTAAAAAAACTTCCAAGGAAGTTTCTCTCTACGAGCCGATCGGAATGGACAAAGAGGGAAACGAAATCAGCCTTTTGGACATTATTGAGAGCAATAACGTAGACGTGATTGAAACCATGGAGTTAGAAGAAAATACAAAAAAACTGTATGAAATCTTCAAGGTATTTTTGAATGACAGAGAACAAAAAGTATTGATTCTCAGGTATGGTCTCTTTGGTGCGAAAGAGACAACACAGCGGGAGATTGCAAAGGCTCTTGGCATATCCAGGTCTTACGTTTCCAGGATTGAAAAGAATGCATTAAAAAAATTACGGGAAGGCTTTTGACAAGAAAAAGCTGGGGGTAAAAAAGAAAGCCTTTATCCAGATATATGCAAGAAGCATGAATTGTGCTATAATGCCAAAAAGACAGTTGCATGGGACGGCATCAGGCAGCTGTAAACGAACCGGAGAGGAAGATGAAGCTTGTGTTGTATTTAGTTTTGGAGGAAATACTTGCCGCAACAGGAAAAGAAAAACGCTGTCAGCAGAGCAAAACGGCATATCAGCTTCTGGCATACGGGCTGAAAAATGAGCTGGGTATTGAAAAATTGCCGGATATAGCTAAAAATCTATATGGGAAGCCTTACTTTCCGGACTTTCCCAATATTCATTTTAATGTGAGTCACTGTCAAAATGGGATCATGTGCGGAATCCATGAAAAAGAGATCGGTGTAGATATAGAAAAAGTGCTGATATATAAGGAAAATCTGGCTAAGCGGATCAGCCATGAAAGAGAATGGAAGCTGATGTGCGAGGCTCCGGATGAAGAAAAAAACCGGATTTTTGGCAGGATCTGGGTAGCAAAGGAAAGCTATTTAAAACAGCAGGGTACCGGAATTAACCGGGATTTAAGAAGTCTTGATTTTTCTGCATGCACACAGGATGTGTTTTTTCAATATGGCTGCCGGTTCCAAATCTGGCAGATGAAAGACTGCAATGCAGCAGTATGCAGTGAGCGGGAAATATGCGGCCTGCGTGTGCTAAAGGCGTCGGACCTGTGACATGGTTAACAGGGTCTGACGTTCATTTTTTTGTAATAAAAAACATTTGCAATTTTATGTAAACCAGAGTATACTAAATAAAATGCTTAAAGGTATATTTTTCTTAATTCTTTTCTTCAAACATCTTTTGAAGAATTTTCCAACAATTGATCAATAATTGAATAAAAGGAGGTAGCAGATTGTTTAGTACAGTTATGTCTGCAGTTATTTACGGTGTAGAAAGCAGGCTGGTGCGGGTGGAGGCAGATGTCAGCGACGGACTGCCTATGTTTACCATGGTGGGATATCTGTCTTCCCAGGTAAAAGAGGCCCAGGAGCGGGTGAGGACTTCGATTCGCAACGCTGGAATCCGTATTCTGCCAAAAAGGATTACCGTTAACCTTTCGCCGGCTGATTTAAAGAAAAACGGTTCCGGATTTGATCTGCCGGTTGCAATCGCCGTATTGGGCTCATACGGCTTTATTCCCCAAAACACCATGAAGAATATACTGGTGGCAGGTGAACTCAGCTTAAATGGGGATATAAACGCCATTCCGGGGGTTTTATCCATCGTATCCCTGGCAAAGAAAATGGGTTTTTCCAAATGTATCATTCCAAAAAGTAATCTGATGGAAGGTTCGGTCATAAAAGGAATCAGCGTGATCGGGGTGGAAAATCTGGGACAGGCAGTGGATTATCTCAATGAATCGATAAAAATTGAGCCGGGATATGTGGATGTGGATGCCCTGTTTCGAGAAGGGGAGACGCAGCAGAGAGAAGATTTCAGCGATATTAACGGGCAGGAGGCGGTGAAGAGGGCGGCGGAGGTAGCAGCTGCAGGAATGCACAATCTGCTGCTAATCGGACCTCCGGGGTCGGGGAAATCCATGCTGGCAAGGCGTCTCCCTACCATTTTACCGCCCTTAACCCTTGCGGAAAGTCTGGAAATTTCAAAAGTCTACAGTGTTGCTGGCATTCTTCCGCCGGCATCGCCTCTTCTTAAATCTCGGCCATTCCGGTCACCTCATCACACCATAACCCCAAAAGCCCTGACAGGCGGCGGACAGCATCCAAAGCCCGGTGAAATCAGCCTGGCACATAATGGTATACTCTTTTTGGATGAATTAGCGGAATTTAAAAAAGAAACCCTGGAGGTTTTACGGCAGCCAATGGAAGAACGCCAGATCTGTATTAACCGGACAGGGGGCAGTTACCGGTTTCCGGCAAAGTTTCTGTTTGCGGCAGCCATGAATCCCTGCCGGTGCGGACACTACCCGGATTTAAACAAATGCAGTTGTACGGAAAGCGAAGTGCGTCAATATCTGGGGAGAATCAGTGCGCCGCTGCTGGACCGGATGGATATTGCCATAGAGGCCCCGGTAGTTTCATACCAGGATCTTGCCGGTAAGAAATCTAGTGAAAGTTCCGAAATGATCCGAAACAGAGTGAAGGAGGCTCACAAGATCCAGCTTCATCGTTATGTAGGAATGCCATTTTGCTTTAACTCAGATCTGACGGAGAGAGGGATAAAAGCATTCTGTCCGCTTGGGAAAAAGGAAGCATTATTAATGAAACAGGCTTTTGAAAAGTTTCATTTAAGTGCGAGGGCATACCACCGGATTATTAAGGTAGCCAGAACCATAGCTGATCTGGATGGTTCTTTAAAAATCAAAGCGGAGCATATAAGTGAAGCGATTTGTTACCGCAGTATTGATAAAAAATTCTGGGAGGTATGAAAGGAGCAGGAAATGGAAGAATATTGGTATTGGTTGTGCAGCATAAGCGGTTTGTACCGGGAAGGGATAAGACGCCTGACCGAATATTTTGGAAATCCGAAATATCTGTTTTATGCAAAAGAAAAAGAAATATACGGGCTGCCAATTTTGAATGATGCAGAAAAGAATGCGCTGATCCAGGCTAAAAAAAATACAGATATTGACAAAGAATATCATAATAGAAGAAAAAAGGGAATAGACTTTATCAGCATTGGACACCCGGCATACCCGGGACGTTTAAAAGCAATACCGGATCCGCCTTACGGGCTTTTTTTCAAAGGGAAACTTCCGGGGGAAGAAACCTATGCGGCGGCAATCATTGGAGCCAGGCGGTGCAGCGGATATGGCAGGCAGATGGCAGAGGAAATGGGTGAAAAACTGGCATTAAAAGGCATCCATATTATAAGCGGTATGGCACTCGGCGTGGACGGATTCGGACAACGTGCGGCTCTTCGGGCAGGAGGAAACAGCTATGGAGTGCTTGGCAGCGGTGTGGATATCTGTTATCCAAAAAGAAACCGGGATTTATATGATGCCCTGGAGGTACAGGGCGGCATTTTGTCAGAATATCCGACGGGCACCCAGCCCCTTCCCGTACATTTTCCATTGCGCAACCGCATCATCAGCGGGCTTTCTGATGTGGTGATCGTCGTGGAGGCAAAAGAAAAAAGCGGTTCTCTTATCACCGCAGACTGTGCTCTGGAACAAGGACGTGATGTCTATGTTGTACCCGGCAGGATGAACGATGAATTAAGCATGGGAAGTAATCTTTTGATTGCCCAGGGAGCCGGTATTATAACAGGGGTTGATGCCCTTTTAAGGGAGCTGGGTGTAGAGGGGGAAAAAGAAAGGAAAAACAAAAAAAATAAGATAACACTTGAAACAAAAGAAAATTTGGTGTATAGTTGTCTGGATTTCAACTCTAAAAGCCTGGATCAGATTTTATCCGATGCAAATCTGCCGGTCAAGGAGTTGGCGGGAGTACTTATATCCCTGCAATTAAAGGGATTAGTGAAGGAATCGGCAAAGAATTTTTATGAAAAAATATAGAGGTTTTATCTCGTGGAGGAATATATGGCGAAATATCTGGTGATTGTAGAATCTCCTACTAAAGTAAAGACAATTAAAAAATTCCTGGGGGCAAATTATGAAGTGGCGGCATCTAACGGACATGTCCGTGATCTGCCAAAAAGCCAGCTGGGCATCGATGTAGAACATGCTTATGAGCCTAAATACATCACAATTCGTGGGAAAGGAGATATCCTGGCAGGACTTCGAAAAGCTGCCAAGAAAGCGGATAAAGTGTATCTCGCAACTGACCCTGACCGCGAAGGAGAAGCAATATCCTGGCATCTGTCAAAGGCGTTAAAGCTGGAAGAGGATAAGATGTACCGGATTACATTTAACGAAATAACGAAAAACGCTGTTAAGACATCTCTTAAGAGCGCAAGAGATATTGATATGGATCTGGTAGATGCACAGCAGGCCAGAAGAATGCTGGACCGTATGGTTGGTTACCGTATCAGCCCGCTGCTGTGGGCAAAGGTGAAACGTGGATTAAGCGCCGGGAGGGTGCAGTCGGTTGCACTTCGCATTATTGGAGACCGTGAAGATGAAATCAATGCTTTTATTCCCGAAGAATACTGGACTCTGGAAGCAGATTTTGCGGTAAAAGGTGAGAAAAAGCCTCTTCGGGCAAAATTCTATGGCACAGACAAGAAGAAAATGCAGATCACTTCCAAAGAAGAAATGGACAAAATCCTGGCTGATCTGGAAAATGCAAGCTATGAAGTGGCGGATATCAAAAAAGGTGAGCGTATCAAGAAAGCTCCGCTGCCATTTACCACCAGTACCCTGCAGCAGGAAGCTTCCAAGGTGCTGAACTTTTCAACACAGAAAACGATGCGTCTGGCGCAGCAGCTCTATGAAGGAATTGAAATACAGGGAAATGGTACAGTGGGTCTCATCACCTATCTGCGTACCGATTCCACACGTATATCGGAAGAAGCAGATGCACAGGCCAGAAATTTTATAGAGCAGGATTATGGAAAAGAATATGTTTCTTCCATAGTAGAGGAAAAGAAGAAAAACGGTAAGAAGATACAGGATGCCCATGAAGCAATCCGCCCCAGTGATATAAGCAGGACGCCCATATCCATGAAAGAGTCCCTGTCAAGAGACCAGTACCGTCTTTATCAGCTGATCTGGAAACGTTTTGCAGCGAGCCGTATGGAAAATGCCCGCTATGAAACCACATCTGTGAAGATAGCTGCAGGAGACTATCGTTTCACCGTAGCTGCATCTAAACTGCTGTTTGATGGTTTTTTAACCGTCTATACAGACAGTGACGAAGAAGAGACAGGCGGAAACGTACTTTTAAAGGGAATTTCCAAAGATACGGAATTATCTTTAAAAGAATTT
This sequence comes from Clostridiales bacterium, assembly GCA_018365455.1. Classification (GTDB taxonomy): domain Bacteria; phylum Bacillota; class Clostridia; order Lachnospirales; family Lachnospiraceae; genus Robinsoniella. The sequence continues at coordinate 14,942 of JAGZJZ010000061.1, read as the reverse complement.
GATTATAAACAGCATTTTACTCAGCCTCCGGCACATTATACCGAGGCAACACTTGTAAAATCCCTGGAAGAGCTTGGAATTGGACGTCCAAGTACCTATGCACCTACCATCACTACTATATTGGGACGTCGTTATATAGCGAAGGAAAATAAGAACCTGTACATGACGGAGCTTGGTGAAGTCGTGAACAATATGATGAAGCAGGCATTCCCAAGTATTGTGGATGTAAACTTTACTGCTAATCTGGAATCCCTTTTGGATAAAGTGGAGGAAGGGGTAGTAAACTGGAAAACGGTAGTCAGCAATTTTTATCCGGATCTGGAGATGGCTGTAGAAGCTGCAGAAAAGGAATTAGAGCAGGTTAAGATCGAAGATGAAGTTACCGATGTTATTTGTGAAGAATGCGGGCGCAATATGGTTATAAAATATGGTCCTCACGGAAGATTTCTGGCGTGTCCGGGCTTCCCTGACTGTAGAAACACCAAACCTTATCTGGAAAAAATCGGTGTTGCATGTCCGAAATGCGGCAAAGAAGTAGTATTACGTAAAACGAAAAAGGGCAGAAAATACTATGGATGTGAAGATAATCCGGAATGTGATTTCATGTCCTGGCAAAAGCCTTCCAAAGAAAAATGTCCGAATTGCGGCGGTGTAATGCTGGAAAAAGGAAATAAACTGGTCTGCGCAGATGAACAGTGCGGATATGTTCAGGATAAATCGAAACAAAATGAACAAAAATAAAAAAGGGTGCTCTTGAAAACAGAGCATTCTTTTTTATCGTCTGAATTATTTGCAGTTGTTGTGAAAAATAATTGATTATCATAAGAAACCGATTGATTTTCAGAAAATTATATGATAAAATATGTATTATCGTGAAACAGTATGTAGAATAGAAACAATGGAAGATAGGAGGCTAAATATGAGTGTACAATTGTTAGATAAAACAAGGAAAATCAACAAGCTATTGCATAACAATAATTCCAGTAAGGTCGTTTTTAATGATATATGCACAGTGCTGACAGAGATATTGGAATCCAATATTCTGGTTATCAGCAAAAAAGGAAAAGTTCTGGGTGTCAGTCTTTGTGATGGTGTTGAAGAAATCAAGGAATTGATTGTGGATAAAGTAGGCGGACATATTGACAATATGCTGAACGAAAGATAACTGGGAATATTGTCTACAAAAGAAAATGTAAATCTGGAAACCCTGGGCTTTGTTGGAGAGGATATCAAAAACTACCGTGCGATCATTAATCCTATTGATATTGCAGGTGAACGCCTGGGAACTGTTTTTATGTACAAGTTTGATACCCAGTATGAGATCGATGATATTATCCTGAGTGAATACGGTACAACCGTTGTAGGATTGGAAATGATGCGTTCCGTAAATGAAGAAAGTGCAGAAGAAAGCAGAAAGATACAAATTGTCAAATCTGCCATCAGTACTTTATCTTTCTCTGAACTGGAGGCAATTACCCATATATTTGAAGAACTGGACGGAACAGAAGGCATCCTGGTAGCAAGTAAGATTGCTGACCGTGTAGGGATTACCAGATCCGTTATCGTAAATGCGCTGCGCAAGTTTGAAAGCGCAGGAGTCATTGAATCCAGATCTTCCGGAATGAAAGGAACGTATATTAAAGTAATCAATGATTATATATTTGAAGAACTGGAAGAATTAAGAGCACAGAAAACGAAATAATATTTGATTCAATCATTAATGCAAACAAGTGCAGATTAAAGTTAGAAAAACCCGATACCGTTACCCTGTTCCATTTATAAAAGTGGATCAGAGTAAAGGTACCGGGTTTTTATGTGTTTTCCATGGTATTAGAAATTCAGAAAGTGAAGTAACAATAATTGTATTATCGAATATAATGTTTTATACCTAATTTGGTATAAAAACTTGAGTTGATTAGATCATAGGAGGTCTGGATATGAGTGAAATAAAAGAATTGATTTGTGATTGTGATTGTGACCGTCGTTGTGATTGCCATTGTGATAAACCTTGTGACTGCGAATGTAAATTATACTGCAAATGTGAAAAACGCAAACACTTGAGACCAAACAGAACGACTTTAAAATGCGGTACTCCAGGTGCAGTTACGCTTCCGCTTGCTACTGTTGCAGGCACAGCTTTTACAGTTGCCACAGTAAATGTAGATACGAGAGGATTTGAGAATCCTTGCATTAAATTTGAATTTGCCAGCAATATTAATACAACTGCAGCAGTTGTAACACTGAACTTCCAGGTATTTAAACAGTGCAAAGGCCAGCTTACTCCAATCCCTGTAGGACCTACCTGGGTGTTCTCACGCCTTGTAGCAATTACAGACAGCAACACATTCACATTCTTTGTTTGTGACTGTGATATTTGTGATGAAGAATGCTGCACTTACAGTGTAGTAGCTACTGTTGCAGGCGTTGCAACAGTTGGTGTTACTGCAATTAATAATGCAACTTTATCAGCAATCGTTGTTGATAATGCTTCTTCTTGCGGATGTTAATGAACAGTTAATTGAAGATGCAGGAGGGTGCAGGCTTGCAGTGGTAAACCTGCAAAACCATCCTAAAGCGTGTTTGGAGAATTGTCCCGGATGTAGGGCGCGCAGCGTTTACGCAACCTGAATTCGGGGCAAATATACCGCAAAGTAGGGCGTGTAGATGTCTGGAATGATTTTAAAACACGCTCTAAGGTAAGATTTATAAATGTTCTGCATAGATAGGGTATTACCGTAATATTCTATCTATGCATATTTTAGTAAGGAGCTGCTGTGTATGTATAATGGATTGTTTTACTCTCAGAGACGGAACGGTCAGCCTAACAGAGGGATGAGAACAAATGCCAATGCAGGTACACGGCAACAACCGGGCTGCAATAACCGATCATTTGTTCCAAATAACTTTCAGGGAAATAAATTTTCCAATCAATCATACAATCAATCATCAAATCAATCATCAAATCAATCATCATGCAGACCGACAAATCAATCGACAAACCAATCATCCTGTCAATTATCGAATCATTCTTCCAGTCATAGCGAAAATCATAAAGAAGAATGCTGTGGAAAATTGGTAAAAGAAATACGAATAGAAAAATGCCAGGATCAACCGTCTTGTATTTCAGATGATGTATTTCTGAAAGCGTCCGCTTTTGGAGGCGTCATTATAGAGAATGGATCAGAAAAGGGAACTACATACAATGTAGTCTCTGTTAATCTGGATACAGAATTATGCCGGCATTTTCATACGGAACTGAGCTTTTCCTGCAATATCTTAAGCATTGATGCAAGTGCCAGGTTAAAGTTTCAGATATTGAAACAGGAAAAAAACCAGATAGTGCCGCTGCCGTTAAGCTCGGGTTATTCTTATTTCAGGAATCAAAAGGTAACGGAAAGTGATGTGGTTACATTTTCTGCTCTGGATTGCGATTCTCATAGTACGCAGTGGTGTAATTACAGTGTATATATAGAGATTACGGGTCAGCAGACAGCAGGTTCGGTTATCATTACGAACCCCGTACTGATTGCAGTTGTAGTTGAAAAAAATCAAGGAAATCATTTAAAAGGGGATATACATGGCCAGGCAGACGAATAATATAGTTGAAAATTCTACGATAGATATTGATGGAGGTACCATGAAATGGGATAACCATATGGTCCGGATATCAAATACAGAACATCTCTGGAAGGGAAAATTGACAGAAGAAAAATTTCCGGTTCTTTACGTTGTATTAGGTATTTTTATTTCTATGGCAAGTTACCGTCTGATCTGTATGGTACTTATGCTTTCTGCAATCGTCATAGGCGGTGCGGTATGGATGGTCTGGTGCCGTAACATTAAAAATCGAAATGGCGTTCATTTAGGTCTGATAAGCGGAGAAATATATAGTTTTTATGCTGAAAACAGCGTATTTAACAGTAAAATATACGAGTTGATGTCACGCCTTATAGCAGAAAATGATGATGACACGATCTATCATATTAATTTATCAGGCGAGGGTTCTATTAGTGAAGAACTGAAAAAGAAAGAAGAGGTTGAGGCGGAAGAAATAGCAGAACCAGCTCCTAAAAAAAGAATTTCTCAGGAAAATAAGGGACCATTAGTAACAGAGCTCAATGAGCTTCTTGCCAACTGTGAGCACAAAGGTGAATTGAATCGGGATAATATGAAATTAATCGAAAGTACGATTGGGGTTGCCCAAATAAACGACAGAGAAAAGTTGAAAGTATTTTTTGAGCAGTTTATCATTTCAGGTCTGATAAATGACTGCAATGAGCTGGGGTTGAATACGTTAATAAATGAAATTAAAAGCAGTGTATATTAATATGGGGTATTTTTATGGTACCAGTTAGAGGTGTGGCATGTTTACGAAGTGTCACACCTCATCTTGCTGCCGGGAGCAAGGGCGCCCCACTTAACGGGATTTTGACCTGAATTCAGGTTTCGTAGCCCGCTATGCGCCCTTCAGCCGCTATAGCATGCTTTGGAAAAATTACACGATTCAAAACGGAGAAATTAAGGAATCATATATTTTATAAAAAAAATATAAAAACATAAAAAGTAAGAAAATAAGAGATATAGTGAGTATAAGTAAGTATAAAAAAGATTAAGACTATATAAAGCCAAATCTGGAAGTTGCACAAATGGAGTAATTTAACTAATATATCACTAACGGTTAGCACTCAATCAAAGCGAGTGCTAGTAAAAGAAAATTTAAATTATTTAAGGAGGAATATAGAATGAAATTAGTACCATTAGGCGACAGAGTCGTATTGAAACAGTTTGAAGCTGAAGAAACAACAAAATCAGGAATTATCCTGGCTGGCAAAACTCAGGAAAAACCACAGGAAGCAGAAGTAGTTGCTGTAGGACCTGGCGGAAATATTGATGGTAAAGAAGTTACCATGCAGGTTAAAGTCGGAGATAAGGTAATCTACTCCAAATATGCAGGCAATGAAGTGAAATTGGAAGACGAAGAATTTATCATTGTAAAACAGAATGACATTTTAGCTATCGTAGAATAATACGTGGGATATTTCAAGGAGGAATTTAGACATGGCAAAGGAAATTAAATACGGCATTGATGCCAGAACAGCATTAGAAGCTGGTGTAGACAAATTAGCAAACACAGTAAGAGTAACATTGGGACCAAAAGGAAGAAACGTTGTACTTGACAAACAGTTCGGTACACCCCTTATCACAAATGATGGTGTTACAATTGCAAAAGAAATCGAATTAGAAGATGCATTTGAAAACATGGGCGCACAGCTGGTAAAAGAAGTTGCTACAAAGACAAATGATGTAGCTGGTGATGGTACTACAACAGCAACTGTACTGGCACAGGCAATGATTCATGAAGGAATGAAGAACCTGGCAGCAGGAGCAAACCCAATTGAACTTAGAAAAGGTATGAAAAAAGCTACGCAGACTGCTGTAGATGCAATTGCAGCTATGAGCCGTAAAGTAAACGGAAAAGGACAGATCGCTAAAGTTGCAGCTATCTCCGCTGGCGATGATGAAGTTGGAAACATGGTAGCAGATGCTATGGAAAAAGTTTCAAATGACGGAGTTATCACAATCGAAGAATCCAAAACAATGATGACTGAATTAGACCTTGTAGAAGGTATGCAGTTTGACAGAGGATATATTTCCGCATACATGGCAACTGATATGGAAAAAATGGAAGCTAATCTGGATGATCCATATATCTTGATCACAGATAAAAAGATCTCTAACATCCAGGAAATCCTTCCATTATTAGAGCAGATCGTACAGTCCGGCAAAAAACTTTTAATAATTGCAGAAGACATCGAAGGGGAAGCACTTACCACTCTGATTGTTAACAAATTAAGAGGAACTTTCCAGGTTGTAGGCGTAAAAGCTCCAGGTTACGGTGACAGAAGAAAAGCAATGTTAGAAGATATTGCAATCTTAACCGGCGGACAGGTGATTTCAGATGAACTTGGATTAGACTTAAAAGAAACTACAATGGAACAGCTTGGACGTGCAAAATCCGTTAAAGTTCAGAAAGAAAATACAATCATCGTTGACGGATGCGGGGATAAAGCTGCAATCGACAACAGAGTATCCCAGATCAAAGCTATGATCGAAGAAACAACATCTGACTTTGATAGAGAAAAATTACAGGAAAGACTTGCAAAACTGGCAGGCGGAGTTGCTGTTATCCGCGTAGGAGCAGCTACAGAAACAGAAATGAAAGAAGCAAAACTTCGTATGGAAGATGCATTAAATGCAACCAGAGCTGCAGTTGAAGAAGGAATTATTGCAGGCGGCGGATCTGCTTACATTCACGCAGCAAAAGAAGTAGAAACGTTAGTAGGAACCCTGGATGGCGATGTTAAGACCGGTGCAAAAGTGATCTTAAAAGCGCTGGAATCACCTCTGTTCCACATTGTTGCAAATGCAGGATTAGAAGGATCTGTAGTAATCAACAAGATTAAAGAATCTGAAGTTGGCATTGGTTTTGATGCAGCAAAAGAATCTTATGTAGATATGGTTGAAGCAGGAATCCTGGATCCGGTTAAGGTTACAAGAAGCGCTCTGCAGAACGCAACAAGCGTAGCAAGCACATTCCTTACAACAGAATCTTGTGTTGCAAATATTAAAGAAGATGCTCCGGCTATGCCGGCAGGAAATCCTGGAATGGGCATGATGTAATATTTGGTAACTTTAGTTTAATATTTTTTAGAGAAATTTTACAAAAAGTGAGGACGAACGAGATAGACGTTCGTCCTTATTTATGTTAAACTAGTTGGTAAACAAACGAAAAAAGGAGCAAAATCAGAAGATGTCATTTAAGGAGAAGGCAACAGAAGAGAAAGCGAAGTTAAAAGACTTGACATTTAAGGGGAAATTACAGTATTTCTGGGATTATTACAAGTTTGTACTTGTTATTTTGGCAATCATTGTTATTATCGTCTGGCTCGCCGTGGATATTTACAAAGGGAAACAGATCAAGACCGGCTTGTATGTTATGGCACTGAATACCAACATGATGGATACGGAAGGCTCCCCTCTTACGGATGGTTTTATAAAGGCTGCAGGCTTTGAGGAAACCGGTGAGCAGGTTACTTTTGACTCATCTGCAATGATTAATCTGGATCAGCAGGACCAGATGACCGTCAGCAGTATTACAAAAGTCATGGCTGTTATGACCACGGGAGATCTGGATCTTATGATTGTACCGGAAGATTTATTTGAATATTATGCCAGTGCGGGAGCATTCCAGGACTGGAAAGGTATCCTTTCGGATGCTGAGTATGAAAAGTATAAGGATTATTTAATGACCGGCACAGATAAGGATACCGGTACGGAATATACGTGTGGACTCCGTATTGAGGACAGTAAGCTCATTAAAGATTCTGAAATGGCAAGTTACAGTCCAATAATTCTATGCCCGGTAGCCAATTCAAAAAGAACTGCAACATCTGCAAAATATGTGGATTATCTTTTTGGATCAAATTAAGGAAAAAGGGAAGAAAGACTTTATTATTTTGGTAAATGGCATTATAATAAAAGAATACAAGTATTGCTAATTTAGGAGGAAGAACATGAGTGATTTGTACACAGAATTAATTGTTAAGAGGAAGACACCGGCATCGGATCAGGTAAAGAAAGTGCTTTTAATTGTTGCTACCGTTTTGATAGCATTTGTAGGGTTGTTTGTTACTCCCTTCGGATTAATTGCGTTGATTGCTATCGGTGTTGCAGATTATTTCCTGATTCCAAGATTCGACCTGGAATTTGAGTACCTGTATGTAAATGGGGAACTGGATGTGGACAAGATAATGTCCAAGACAAAAAGAAAAAGAGCCCGCAGCCTGGATCTGGAAAAAATGATACTTATGGCTCCTGTAAATTCACATGAGCTGGATTATTACAATCAGAACAATAGTATCAAAGTCGTTGATTTTTCTTCCGGTGAACCGGATCATAAGATTTTCGCATTGATTATGCAGTCTGATAAAGGAATGGAGAAAATTCTTTTTGAGCCAAATGAAGTAATGTTAAACGATATCAGAAGAATAGCACCTAGCAAGGTAAAGTTGATGTAGAAACGGAATTTGCCCTGACCGGGCAGGTAAAAGTAGCGCCGCACTGTTAAAGTGGAAGCGCTATTTTTTCGTAAAATCGTATATCTAACCGGGAGGTAACAGCTGTTAAATGGGATGTTTATGCAGGCTTTTTATTCTGTGTTAAGAAAAAAATAAGGAAATGTTGTAAAAATTTTCACAATTTGAAGCTATACTAGATCGTGTTTGAATTAAAGTTCAAAAACTTTAGACAGTACGGAATTGAAACTGATAAAAATGTGAAAACATTTTCACATAATTAATTAGACAGTATCGCAGACAGGCTTTTGTTATGAATGCGGTCAAGTGAGAATACGAATGAGAAACAGTCAGAGAAATAAAAGAAGAATGTCCCAAAGAAGGTCCAGGGGAGGAAGAGAAACACAAAATCAGCAGCGTGTGGAAATGGTGAAAAGAACGATTGTGACAGGAGTAGGGATATTTATTATCGTTCTTGCTGTTGTAGGGTACAGGCTGATTTTCCATAAAGCTCAGCCGGTGAGTGTGACCGAAACAACTGCAGAAACCCAGGCGGCAGCGGAGACGGAAGATTCAAATCCTATACCCCAGCCGGATATCGATGTCCAGCTGCTTGATATCAATCCATATTCCAGACCTGGGATACCCACCGATAAGATCACAGCCATTGTTGTACATTATCTTGCCAATCCCATGACTACGGCTCAGGAAAACAGGGACTATTTCGACAGCCTCAAGGACCTGCAGAATGATTATTTAAGCAGTAATTTTATCGTTGGTCTGGACGGAGAAATTATTCAGTGTGTACCCACTTCTGAGATGGCATATGCTTCAAATGACAGAAATCAGGATACCGTTTCCATTGAATGCTGCCACCCGGATGAAAGTGGAAAATATAATGATGCAACCTATGAATCGCTGGTTAAATTGGTAGCTTTTCTTTGCGGAAAGTTCGAGCTGGGGACGGATCAGATTATCCGGCATTACGATGTAACCGGGAAAATATGCCCCAAGTATTTTGTAGAAAATGAAGATAAATGGGAAGCGTTTAAAACAGATGTAGGAAATTATATGGAGGAGTATATGAAATGAATACCTATAAGCATAATTTAACAATATCACAGCGCCAGCGCCTGGTGGATATTACGGCAAGCATAAAAGAAGATGTGAAAAAGAGCGGGATTGCGGATGGAATTGTAGTGATCTATTGTCCTCACACCACGGCAGGCATCACGATTAATGAAAATTGTGATCCGGATGTATGTACAGATTTTATATATGGTTATGAAAAGGTGTTCCCAACTCAGGATAAAGAATACCGCCATTTTGAAGGAAATTCCCATGCACATATGAAATCCGCGGCTGTTGGCGCATCATCCACTCTGATATTGGAGAATGGGAAACTGATTCTGGGTACCTGGCAGGCGGTTTATTTCTGTGAATTTGACGGTCCTCGCAACCGGTCTTATTATGTTAAAGTGATGGAGGGATAACCGTGCATGCAGAAGCCATATTAGAATTCCTGAAGCTGTCAGAACAGCTTAAGTGCAATACCAGGCACTGTGAGACTTCTTCTGGAAGAAAAGAAAGTGTAGCGGAGCACTGCTTCAGACTGGTTCTGTTCGCCTGGCTTTTAAGGGACGATTTTCCTGATTTGGATATGGAAAAGGTCATGCACATGTGTCTGATCCATGATATGGGAGAAGCCGTAACGGGTGATATTCCCTGTTTTGAAAAGACGGATGAAGCAAGGGCGGTTGAAGGATTGGAAATCAAAAATATTGCCGAAATGCTGGATGGGGGCAGAAGGCAGGAATTTCTGGATCTCCATAGGGAGATGGAGGAAAACGAAACCAATGAGGCCAGATTATTTCATGTCTTGGATAAGATGGAAGCCGTTATCCAGCACAACGAATCAGATCTGTCCACCTGGCTGCCGCTGGAGTATGATCTGCAGATGAATTACGGAGTGGAAGAAGCAAAAGAATTTGAGGTTACTGATAAATTAAGAGAACTTGTACTGGAAGTAAGCCGTAAAAAAATTATGGAAAAAGAAAAATAGAGAGAGCGGGCACGTAGCCTGTAAGGAGCTTTATGATAAAAGAGTTGTATAAAAATATTTGTGATGGCAGTGAAATAAGAAAAAATTTGATTTCTCTAAGACAGGAAATGAAGGAGCCGTATGCAAAACGTGCACTGGCGTATGAACTGGCAGGCGAATTTGAGGTGTTTGTGGCACTTTTGAAGAATGAGGATGCAAAAGTTAGGAAAAATGCCGCCCTTATTATGGGGGATCTGGAATGTGAGGATTTGCTGCCTGTATTAGTGAAAGCTTATAAGAAGGAAGAAAAACTATTTATTAAATCTGATTTTTTGAAAGCTGTTTCACAGTATGAATACCAGGATTATCTGCCAATGTTAAAAGAAAGGCTTCTACAGCTGACAAATGATCCTGTTGAGGAATCTAATATGAAGCATGTACGAGAAGAATCTGCCCTGCTGCAGAATATGATTCTGAAATACGAGAAGCCCCAAAAGCATAAATTCACAGGACTTGATAAACCTCTGGAAGTGATATTGCTTACAAATCGCAGCCACAGGGAAGTAACGAAGAACCAAATTGCAGACGGTGAGATTAAGATGCTGGCAGGGGGACTTCGGGTAGCAACAGAATCACTGGAAGAAATTCTGCCGATTCGGACGTATCAGGAAATGCTGTTTCCGGTTAAAGGAGCACCGGTGCTTAGAGGTACGCCGGAAGAAATGGCTTACCAGCTTAAACGCTCAGGACTCTTGCCATTTCTGGAGGAGATGCACAGTGGGGAAGGTCCGTTTTATTACCGCATTGAATTAAAGAGCCGTATGACGCTGGATAAAAAAGGTCCTTTTATACGTAAGATCTCTGCAGCGCTGGAAAAGCAGCTGGACAGAAAATTGATAAATTCTTCCTCGGAATATGAAATTGAATTGCGGCTGATTGAGAATAAAGCAGGGGATTTCATTCCGCTGTTAAAGCTTTATACTTTAGAGGATAAACGGTTTTCTTATCGGAAACAGACACTGCCGACGTCTATTTCGCCCTGCAATGCAGCACTTATTATGGAACTTGCAAAAGAGTATTTAAAGGATGGGGCACAGGTATTAGATCCATTTTGCGGAGTGGGAACAATGTTGGTTGAACGCAGTAAAATTGCGAAAGCTGACCCGATATATGGACTGGATATTTTGGAAGAAGCGGTAGTAAAAGCAGAAGAAAATACTAAAAATGCCGGAATGATTGCTCACTATATCAACCGTGATTATTTTGATTTCCGTCACGAATACCTGTTTGATGAGATTGTAACCAACATGCCGGGTGTATCGAAAACCAAGGACCGGGTATTCGTACAGAAACTCTATGAGAAATTCTGGACAAAATCCAAAGAGCTGCTAAAAGAAGACGGATGCATTGTGATGTACTCTGACGAGCGGGAGGTGCTCCTTGGAACGCTGCGAAAACAAGATTATTTTAAACTGGTAAAAGAAACCGTCATTAATGACAGGGAAGGCAGCAGTGTTTTTATTGTGAAATGTATTTAGTTCTACAGCGGACGTTTTATATTTGATCTAAAAATGCATTATAGTTGGGTTTTGCTGATTAATACTTATGAGAAACCGGAGCAGCTTCTTTGCTGCTCTGGTTTTGTCTTTGCGTTTTATCAGAAGAAATGAGAGACAGCAACTGCACCCCTTGACAGTATTTTTTAAGGCTCGTATACTTATCCATAAGAAATGGAAGTAAAAGAATGGAGGAATTTATATGGCAGAAGGAAACGTGATTATAACCAGAGAACAACAAAAGACAGAACATACATGGGCAATGGAAGATCTATACAAAAATGATGAAGTCTGGAAAGAAGACAGCAGACAGCTGGAAAAAATGATTGAAGAATTTTCAGCATTCCGTGGACATTTGAAGGACAGCGGGAATCGCCTTTTGGAAATGCTGGATGCCTACAGCGATATGAATCAGCTGGGGGAAAAAATATATGTGTATGCTAACCAGAAATTACATGAGAATACCGGCAATGGCAAGTATCAGCAGATGGCAGGAGAGTCCCAGGTAATTATGACCATGTTAAACAGTGCCACCGCTTATGTGGTACCGGAAATTCTGGGGATACCGGCAGAATTACTGGAGAAATTTAAGGCAGAAACTAAAGGTTTGGAAAGTTACCAGAAATTTTTAACGAATATAATAAGGCAGAAGGATCATGTTTTATCTGAAAAAGAGGAAGAACTTCTGGCTGGTGTCTCCGAGATTGCACAGGGGCCAGGAAATATTTTCAGCATGTTTAATAATGCAGATATTAAATTTGGAGATATTACAGATGAAAAGGGCGATACCGTCAGACTGACCCAGGGACGCTATATATCCTTTTTGGAGAGTAAGGACAGGAAAGTCCGCAAAGAAGCTTTCGAGACCATATATGCCTCTTATAAGAGCTTCCAGAATACACTGGCTGCTACTTACGATGCCAATGCCAGGCAGGCGGCTTTTTACGCCAAAACCAGAAACTATGATTCCGCACTGGCAGCGGCACTGGACGACAGTAATATTCCGGTTCATGTGTACGATAATCTAATCCAAGCAGTTCATAAGAATATGAACCTGATGTACCGGTATGTGGATCTGCGTAAGAAATTACTGGATCTGGAGGACCTTCACATGTATGACCTGCATGTTTCAATGGTGTCTGGGGTAGATATGAAAATTGATTATGAACAGGCGAAAAAAATAGTTCTGGAGGGTCTGGCACCTTTAGGAGAAGAATATCAGGGATTGCTTCAGCAAGGATTCGCCAGCCGTTGGATTGACGTCTATGAAAATGAAGGAAAGAGAACAGGTGCTTATTCCTGGGGGGCTTACGGTACCCATCCCTATGTACTTCTGAATCACCAGAATAATCTTAACAGTGTATTTACCCTGGCACATGAAATGGGTCATGCACTCCATTCCTATTATTCCGATGAAAACCAGCCCTATATCTATGCGGGGTATAAGATCTTTGTTGCGGAAGTGGCATCAACATGCAATGAAGCGCTGCTGATTCATCATTTAATAGAAAAAACAGAGGATAAGCAGGAAAAAGCATATCTGATTAATTACTTCCTCGATCAGTTTAAGAGCACTCTCTATCGCCAGACTATGTTTGCAGAATTTGAAAAAGCTACTCATAAAGTAGTTGGAGAGGGCGGAACGCTGAATGCGGAGACATTGTGCAAGGTATACTATAATTTGAATAAAACTTATTTTGGTGACGGGATGATAATTGACGATGACATCGCTTTTGAATGGGCAAGAATACCTCATTTTTATACACCGTTTTATGTTTATCAGTATGCTACAGGTTTTTCAGCGGCAATTGCCATTAGCAGTAAAATATTAAATGGTGAAAAAGATGCGGTAGAAAACTACAAAAAATTCTTAAGCGGGGGCAGTTCTATGGATCCGATAGATTTACTGAAGTTGTGTGGAGTAGATATGACACAGCCGGAACCGGTAGACGAAGCTTTGAAAGTCTTTGGAAGTTATTTGGATAAATTAGAACAATTGTACAGGTAATGCTTTAAAAAATAAACAATTTTCCATCAAATTTTCAGTAGATATTCTGATCAAAACATGTTACAATATTGTTACAAAATGTTTAAATGGGTGAGAAGAATGAATCTGTACGAAGCGATTTATGTCAGAAAATCGATACGGAATTTTAAAAAGGAAGCAATAGATGATAAAATCTTGAGCGGAATCCTTGAATTTGTAGAGGAAATAGAACCGATATTTCCCGGAATTGGTGTGAAAGTTGAAATTATTGATAATGTTTCGAAAAGAGGCCGTGTCGGTGGACTGGTAAATGTAAGCGCGCCTTATTATATCGCTCTGTACGCTGAGAAGAAAGAAAAAAGAGATCTGCATGCAGGCTATATTATGGAACACATATCACTGTATCTAAATACAAAAGGAATTGGAAGCTGCTTTCTCGGTATGGCGAAACGAAAAGACAAAAAGATGGAAGAGGATGGGTATGATTTTGTCACGGCTCTGGCATTTGGGTTTCCCAAAGGCTCTCTGTTCCGCCATGATTATGAGGCCAAGCGTCTGAGTCTGGATGAACTGTGTGCATATAAAGAGAGACCTAAGACCTGGGTGAAAGAGATCCTGGATACCGCAAGGCTGGCTCCATCCAGCTATAACAGCCAGCCATGGCGATTTGTTGTTTATGAAAACAGAATACATGTCTTCTGTAAGAAAGCTGTAATGGCGAATGGTACCTTTGGAAAATTTGCAGAATTAAATCTGGGTATCATGTTCGCCAATGTAATGATAGCGGCGGAAGAGATCTGGGTGGATTTAGATTTAATTCGTCTGAATAATATCACTCATAAAACACTTCCGAATAATCAGTATGTTTTAAGTGTTCTGCTAAAGCAGTAAACGGAGTATATTGGTGATGATGAGCTGTGATGAGTTATATAATATAGTAATATCATGAAGCAGAGAACGGTTACATTTGTAGGGAGAGTTTCAATGTTTACGATACTTTTACAGCATTTGTATACCGTTCTTTATAGTATTTTTAACAAAATAGAATATACAATTTGAAAAATATAAAAAATTTCAAAATAACTGTTGACAAATACAGGAAGATATAGTATTATAATTCTTGTCTCAAGGAGATAAAAAAGAAAAGTAAGATATGCGCGAGTGGCTCAGTTGGTGGAGCGCGACCTTGCCAAGGTCGAGGCCGCGGGTTCGAGTCCCGTCTCGCGCTCTTTTTATGCCCCGAAATCCGCAGTGTTTATGCGGGTTTGCGGGGTTTTTGCTTT